>DVMK01000129.1 GCA_018715025.1 Candidatus Caccousia avistercoris | reverse complement strand
TGTGAAACAAGAAAACTATAAATATCATTTTAATTTTTGAAGGGAGAAACATTGTTATGTCTAATCTGGAAAAGCTGGAGAAAATTTTTGCAGAGTACAAGGACGATCTGGAGCCCGGCACCCTGACCGAGGAAACCACCTTTGAAGAGCTGAATTTTGACTCTCTGGACGTGGTGGATTTGATCATGGCCTGCGAGGACGAATTCGGTATTACGGTAGGCGAGGATCAGGAACTGAAGACCGTGGGCGATCTGCTGAAGATCATCGAAGAAGCGGAGGCGGAATAAATGCTGCAAAGCCCCATTTGCGATTTGCTTGGAATTGAATACCCTGTTTTTCAGGGCGGCATGGCCTGGGTCGCCGATGCAGACCTGGCCGCCGCTGTGAGCAACGGCGGCGGGCTCGGCCTTATTTCGGCCATGAACGCCGACGCGGAATGGCTTCGCGGCCAGATTCGGAAGGCGAAAACCCTGACGGACCGGCCCTTTGGCGTGAACATCATGCTCATGAGCCCCTTCGCAGACCAGGTAGCCCAGGTGGTGGTGGAGGAGGGCGTCAAGGTTCTGACCACAGGCGCCGGAAATCCCGGGAAGTACATGGCCGCCTGGCGGGAAGCCGGGATCCAGGTCATCCCCGTGGTGGCCAGCGTAGGCCTGGCCCGCATGATGGAGCGCTCCGGCGCGGCCGCTGTGGTGGCGGAAGGCACCGAGAGCGGCGGCCATATCGGTGAGCTCACCACCATGGCCCTGGTTCCCCAGGTGTGCAGCGCGGTGAAAATTCCCGTCATTGCCGCCGGCGGCATTGCCGACGGCCGCGGCGTGGCGGCGGCTTTCATGCTGGGGGCCTGCGGCGTGCAGGTCGGCACCCGCTTTTTGGTGGCGAAGGAATGCAACGTACACCAGAATTATAAAAACCGCGTGCTGAAAGCGAAGGACATCGATACCATCGCTACCGGCAGAAGGCTGGGCCACCCGGTGCGCAGCCTGAAAACCAGGTTCAGCCGCGACTATATGCAGAAGGAGTACGACCCCTCCGTCACGGCGGAGGAGCTGGAAGCCTTCGGAGTGGGGGCCCTGCGGAAGGCCGCTGTGGAAGGCAACGAAGCCGAGGGCTGCTTCCTGGCCGGGCAGATCGCCGGCCTTGTGAAGGAAGAGCAGCCTGCCGCAGACATCATCCGCGACCTGTGCACCCAGGCGGAGGAGCTGCTGAAAGGAGCGCCGAAATGGGTAAAATAGCCTTTTTGTTTGCCGGCCAGGGGGCGCAGTACCCGGGGATGGGAAAATCCCTCTGCGAGGCGGGGGGCCGCGCCGGGGAATTGTTCCAGCTGGCGGAGCGCCTTCGCCCCGGCACCATGGCGCAGTGCTTTTCCGGCGATGCGGAAACCCTGGTGCAGACGGCGAACACCCAGCCCTGTGTGTTTGCCGTGGATTTGGCTGCGGCGTACGCGCTGGAGGAGGCAGGCGTCCACGCGGAGGGGGCGGCGGGCTTTTCTCTGGGAGAGATGGCCGCTCTCACCTTTGCAGAGGCTTTTTCCCCAGAGGACGGTTTTTCCCTTGTCTGCCGGCGCGGCCAGCTGATGCAGGAGGCCGCCGGAAAGCATCCGGGGGCTATGGCCGCCGTTCTGAAGCTGGAGGACTCCGCCGTGGAGGAGCTGTGCGCCAAGTTTGCCCATGTGTACCCGGTGAACTATAACTGTAAGGGGCAGCTGGTGGTGGCCGGCGCAGAGGAAGAGCTGGAACAGTTCTGCACCCTGGCCGCCGAGGCGGGCGGCCGCGCCAAAAAGCTGGCTGTAGGGGGCGGGTTCCATTCCCCCATGATGGAGGAGGCGGCCGCCCAATTCCTGCAGGAGCTGAAGAAAACCGGGGTGAAGCAGCCTGCTTTGCCGGTGTACGGCAACCTCCGCGCGGAACCCTACGGGGAAAACAGGGAAGAAACCCTGGCTGCCCAAATGAAAAGCCCCGTGCGCTGGCGGGTTACCATAGAGAACATGGCCGCCGCCGGCTTCGACACGTTTATAGAGGTTGGCCCTGGAAAAACCCTCTCCGGGCTGGTAAAGAGGATCCTGCCGGAGGCGGCGATCCTCCATGTGGAGGATGCGGAGGGGCTTTCCGCTGCCGTGTCCTCGCTGAAAGGATGAAGGTGCGCTTATGAATGCATTGGAACAGAAAACCGCCCTGGTAACCGGGGGCTCCCGCGGGATTGGCCGGGCCATTGCCCTGCGGCTGGCAGAGGAGGGGGCCGACGTGGCCATCCTGTATGCCGGCAACCAGGAGGCTGCCGAGAAAACAACGGCAGAAATCGCCGCGTTGGGCCGAAAGGCCCGGGCCTACCGCTGCGACGTGGCCAGCTTTTCAGAGACGGAGCAGACGGTCAAGGCCGTTCTGGAGGAGTTCGGCCAGGTGGATATTCTGGTGAACAACGCCGGGATTGTCCGGGACGGCTTCCTTCTCTCCATGAAGGAGGAGGCCTTCGACGCCGTGGTGGACACGAACCTGAAAGGGGCCTTCAACCTGATCCGCCACCTGTATTCCCACATGATGCGGCGGAAATCAGGCCGCATCATCAACATCAGTTCTGTGGTCGGCCTGAACGGGAACGCCGCCCAGGCCAACTATTCCGCCGCCAAGGCCGGGCTCATCGGCCTGACGAAAAGCGTGGCCAAAGAGCTGGCAGGGCGGGGAATCACCTGCAACGCCATCGCCCCTGGCTATATCCAGTCTGACATGACGGACGCCATGCCGGAAAAAGCGAAGGAAGCGATTTCCGCCCAAATTCCCATGAAGCGCACCGGCAGGCCGGAGGATGTGGCGCAGCTGGCCGCTTTCCTGGCAGGGCCCGGGGCCTCTTATATTACCGGGGAAGTCATCCGTGTAGACGGCGGGCTTGCCATGTAACGAAAGGCAGAAAGGAAGAACGGAATGCGAAGAGTAGTTGTAACCGGAATGGGCGCAGTCACCCCTGTGGGAAACCATTTGGAAGAGTATTGGAACTCTATTTCCCAGGGAATTTGCGGGATTGGGCCCATTACCCGTTTCGATGCCTCCGACAAGAAGGTTCAGATTGCCGCGGAGGTCAAGGGGTTTGACCCCACCGAATACATGGAAAAAAGCGAACTGAGGAAGAACGACCTGTTCGTTCAGTATGCGGTGGCCGCCGCCGAGCAGGCCATGCAGGACAGCGGCCTGGCCGGAACCGTCGCGCCCGAGCGCCTGGGCGTTTACGTGGGCAGCGGCATCGGCGGCATTCTCACCACAACGGAAAACAGCGACAAGCTCTGCCAGGGCGCCAAGAGGGTTTCCCCCTTCATGGTGCCCATGATGATTGTAAATATGGCCTCCGGCACTATTTCCATCCGCACCCAGGCCAAAGGCCCCACGCTGCCGGTGGTCACCGCCTGCGCCACCTCCACGCACGCCATCGGCGAGGCCTTCCGGGCGGTGAAGCACGGGTACGCCGACGCCATTCTGGCAGGCGGCTCTGAGGCGGCGGTGTGCAACCTGACGCTGGCCGGCTTTACCAGCTGCATGGCGCTGAGCACCAACAACGACCCCGCCACCGCCTGCCGCCCCTTCGACAAAAACCGGGACGGCTTTGTCATGGGCGAGGGGGCCGGCATTTTGGTGCTGGAGGAGTATGAGCACGCCAAGGCCCGCGGCGCTAAGATTTACGGCGAAATCTGCGGCTACGGCAATACCTCCGATGCGTACCATGTCACTGCGCCGGATCCGGAGGCGGAGGGCATTACCCGCGCCATCCAGCTGGCGCTGGAGGAGGCCGGCGTTTCCCCGGACGCCTCCATGTATGTAAACGCCCATGGCACCAGCACCCCTCTGAACGACAAAAGCGAAACGCTGGCTTTCAAAAAAGCCTTTGGGGAAGCGGCCCGCCAGGTGGCCATCAGCAGCACCAAGAGCATGACGGGCCACATGCTGGGCGCCGCCGGAGCGGTGGAGGCCATCGCCTGCCTGAAAGCGCTGGAAACCGGCATTATCCCCCCCACCATAGGCCTGCAGGAGCCGGACCCGGAGTGCGACCTGGACTACACCCCCGGGAAGGCCAGAAAGGCACAGCTGCGCACGGCGCTCTCCACTTCCCTGGGCTTCGGCGGCCATAACGGCTGCCTGGTGTTCCGCAAAATAGAGGAGGCGTGACGTCATGGATTTGGAAGCAGTAAAATTTCTGGCCAGCCTCATGGAGGAAAAGGGCCTCACCTCTGTGGAAATCCGCACAGGGGAGGAGGAGATCCGCCTGCAGCGGCAGCCCGCGGCACTTCCTCAGGAATACAGCTCGGTGCCAGTGCCTGCCCCCCTGCCAAAAGCGGAAAAGCCGGTGGCCGAAGTGGTGGACTTCAACGGGGTAACGGAATTGAAATCCCCCATGGTAGGAACGGTATATGTTTCCCCCACGCCCGGCGCCGACCCCTACGTGCAGCGGGGCGACAAGGTGAAGAAGGGGCAGGTGCTGTGCATCATTGAGGCCATGAAGCTCATGAACGAATATACCGCCCCTCAGGACGGGGAGATTGTGGACGTATGCATTCACGACGGGGAGCTGGTGGAATACGGCCAGTGCCTTTTCAAAATTTACTGAGGAAAAGAGGAGTCATGATTTCATGAACCGTGAGGAAATAAAAAACCTCCTCCCGCATCGGGAGCCTATGCTGCTGGTGGATGACGCTGTTGTTCAGGAGGACAATTCCGCGGTGGGCCACTACACTGTGCGGGGCGACGAGTGGTTTCTGCAGGGCCATTTCCCCGGGAATCCTGTGGTGCCCGGCGTGGTGCTTTGCGAAATGATGGGCCAGACCTGCTGCGTGCTGCTGGCCGATCAAATTGTGGGGAAGACCCCCTATTTCACAGGGATTGACAAGGTGAAATTCCGCAGCACTGTCCGCCCCGGCGACACGCTGGAAATGCACTGCCGCATTCTTCGCAGCCTGCGCTCTTTCTTCGTAACAGAGTGCAAGGCCTTTGTGAACGGAAAGCTCTGCGTCAGCGGCGACCTCAGCTTCGCCCTGGTGGAAGAAGAATAACGTGGAGAGAGGAGAGGCTGTTCTGTGTTCTCAAAAATATTGATTGCGAACCGCGGGGAAATCGCCGTGCGGATTATCCGCGCCTGCAAGGAAATGGGGATTGCCACCGTGGCGGTGTTCAGCGAGGCGGATCGGGACGCCCTGCATGTGAGCCTGGCCGACGAGAGCATTTGCATTGGCCCTGCAAGAGTACAGGACAGCTACCTGAATATGGCCGCCATACTTTCGGCAGCGGTGTCCACAAACGCCCAGGCAATCCACCCGGGGTACGGGCTGCTCAGTGAAAACGCCCGCTTTGCCGAGCTGTGCGAAAAGTGCAACATCACCTTCATAGGGCCCTCGGCAAGGCTGATCTCCCTGCTGGGCGACAAGGATCAGGCAAAGCGCACCATGCGGGAAGCCGGGGTGCCGGTGGTGCCGGGCTGCGACCTGGTGCCCGACGCGGAGACGGCCCGACGGGAGGCGGAGCGCATCGGGTTCCCCCTGCTGGTGAAGGCCCGTTCCGGCGGGGGCGGCAGGGGAATCCGCCTGGTGACGAAGCTGGAGGATGTGGAGGCCGCTTTCCTGGCCTCCTCCGCCGAAGCGCAAAGCGCTTTCGGCGACGGCGCCTGCTACATGGAGCGGTTCCTGCGGCCGGTCAAACACATTGAAATGCAGGTCCTCTGCGACAAAATGGGCCATGTGGTCTGCTTGGGCGAGCGGGACTGTTCCATCCAGCGGAAAAACCAAAAGCTTTTGGAAGAAAGCCCCTCGCCCTTTGTCACGGCGGAAATGCGCGCCAAAATGATGGAGGCCGCGGCGGCTGTGGCCAAAGCGGTGCAGTACGAAAATGTGGGGACCATCGAATTCCTGGTGGATCAGGAGCGCAATTTCTATTTTATGGAGATGAATACCCGCCTGCAGGTAGAGCACCCGGTGACAGAGCTTGTCACGGGAATCGATCTGGTAAAATGGCAGATTCGCACCGCCGCTGGGCTGCCGCTTCCCTTCCGGCAGGAGGATATCGTCTTTAACGGCTGTTCCATCGAATGCCGCATCAACGCGGAGGATCCCTCCAACCAGTTCGCCCCCAGCTGCGGGCGAATCAGCCTGCTGCATATTCCCGACGGGCCCTGGGTGCGTTTCGACACGGCCCTTTACCAGGATTACCTGGTGCCGCCCTACTACGACTCCCTTCTGGGCAAGCTCATTGTCTGCGCCCAAACAAGGGAGGAGGCAATCCGCAAAATGCGCGCCGCGCTGTGCGAGCTTGTCATTGAAGGGGTCGCCCACACGGCCGACCTCCACCTGGATATTCTGGAAACGCCGGAATTCCGCGCCGGTACTTACACGACCGACTTCATGGAGAAAAGAGGATCGTGATGCTGAAAAAAACAAATTTCAAGAAAAACCGAAACCAGCTGGAAGGGTACAGCCCCTCCCTGGCCAATACGGCGCCCAGCGTACCGGACTCTCTCTGCACCACATGCCCGGAATGCGGCCGCGTAACCTTTTCTGCCGATTTGAAGGAAACCGGTATGATTTGCCCCCACTGCGGCCATTACCTGCGGATCCCTGCCAGGCGAAGGCTTTTGGGGCTGTGCGACGAGGGCTCCTTTCAGGAATGGGACGCAGGCCTGTACAGCAAGGATCCGCTGAACTTCCCGGGCTATGCGGTAAAGCTGAAAAGCAGCCGCCTGAACAGCCGTGAAAATTCGGCTGTGGTCACCGGAAGAGGCTTGCTGGGCGGGGAGGCGTGCGCCCTGTTCGCCATGGAGTCTCAGTTTATGATGGGCAGCATGGACTCTGTGGTGGGGGAAAAGGTAACGCGCCTGTTTGAGCGGGCGGCGCGGGAACGCCTTCCTGTAATTGGCTTCACCGCTTCCGGCGGAGCCCGCATGCAGGAGGGGATCCTTTCCCTTATGCAGATGGCGAAAACCAGCGGCGCGGTGAAGCTGCACAGCGACGCCGGGCTGCTGTACATTACCGTTCTGACCGACCCCACCACCGGCGGCGTGACGGCCAGCTTTGCCATGGAGGGCGACATCATTCTGGCAGAGCCCGGCGCCATGGTAGGGTTCGCGGGGCGCCGCGTGATTGAGCAGACGATGCGGCAGAAGCTTCCCAAGGGCTTTCAAAGCGCCGAGTTTCTGCTGGAAAAAGGCTTCATTGACGGCGTGGTAACCCGCCCTGAGATGAAGGAAACGCTTGTACGGCTGCTGCGCCTGCACAAAGGGGGGAACGGGTATGGATCCATATAAGAAGCTTCAGCTGGCCAGAAAAAACGGACGTCCCAGCGGGAAGGCCTTTATTGAAAACATGATCACCGATTTCGTGGAGATGCACGGGGATCGCCGTTTTGGGGATGACCCGGCAATCCTTGCGGGCGTTGGCCTTCTCTGCGGCCACCCGGTGACGGTGGTGGCCCACGAGAAGGGGGGAGATATCAAAGATAAGGTACACCGGAATTTCGGCTCCGCTCATCCGGAAGGATACCGCAAGGCCCTGCGGCAGATGAAGCTGGCTGAAAAATTCTCCCGTCCGGTTCTCTGCCTGGTAGACACCTCCGGCGCGTTCGCCGGTACCGGCGCGGAGGAACGGGGCCAGGGGCAGGCCATTGCCGAGAACCTGATGGAGATGATGACCCTCCGCGTGCCGGTGATCTCCGTGTTTATCGGGGAGGGGGGCAGCGGCGGGGCTTTGGCCCTGGCCGTGGCGGATCGGGTGTGGATGCTGGAAAACGCGGTGTATTCCGTCATCAGCCCCGAGGGCTGCGCCAGCATTTTGTGGAAGGACGCCGCCAAGGTGAAGGAAGCCTGCGCCTGCCTGAAAATGACGGCGGAGGATTTGTTCGCCATGGGGGTTGTGGAAAAAATCATCCCCGAAACGCAGCCTGAGGATCTTTACGCCATGCTGAAATCTCAGTTGGATGCGGAATTTTCTCAGCTGTCCCTCCTTTCCCCGGAACAGCGGTGCCAGGAACGGTACCAGCGCTTTCGCAGGCTGGGGGTGTTCGGGGAATGATCGCCTTGGTGACAGACAGCACGGCCGGCCTGACCCAGGCAGAGGCCCGCAGCTGGAATGTCCTCGTCGCGCCCCACTCTTACTCCCTGAACGGGAATTATTATACGGAAACCTACGCGGGGGAAAACGGCGCGTACCCGCAGGCGCTGCGGCACAGTCTGGCCCGCGCTACCCTGCAGGCTTCTGAGGATGTTTTTTACTGCCTGTTCCGCCATCTGCAGAAGCAGGGGATGGAAATTCTCTGCCCGGTGATTTCCGCCAGGCTCAGCGGGGCCTATTCCGCCGCGGCGACGGCCGCCGCCCGGCTGGGCGGGGGAATTGCCGTGGTGGATTCCCAGCTGACGGCGGGCGGCCTTTACCTGCTGGTCAGCCGCCTGCGGCAAGAGATCGACCAGAACGGCCTGACGCTGGCCGAGGCGGCGGCCGCCTGTGAAGAGTGGAAGCGCCGCATCTCGGTGACTTTTTCTGTGGCGAAAATGGACGCCCTTCGGGAAAGCAGAAGGATCGGCGTAGTACGGCAGTCGGTAAACGCCATGCTGAACCGCAGGCCGGTTCTTCTTCTGCAGAGGGGGTCTGTTGCCAGCTGCGGCCTGGCGCGGGGCTGGCGGGAGGAAAAGCGCCTGTTTCTGAACCTAGTGCCCCAAAACGCCGGGCGGGTGGTAGTGCAGTATTTTGAGCAGAAGAAGAACGCCGCGGAGCTGGCTGCGGAATTGAAGCAGGAGCTTCGCGTTCCCTGTATTCTGCTGCGGGAAATCGGCCCTGTCCTCAGCATCCACATTGGGGAGGATGCGCTGGCGGTCTCTTGGGAAACGCCGGTTCCTGAGCAAAAGAAATAAAATTCTCAGCGCCCTTGCGGACGATTTTTCCATTCGTCCAGAAGGGCGCATTTTTATGGCGGTCCGTCTTGATTTTACTTGGGATCCGTTGTATCCTTATAAACTGATATATTTCTTAAATATATTGTGGAGAAAAAGGAAACCACAGAAGGAGGAAATAAAATGGAAAAGGCGAAGGTCTATTTTACAGACTTCCATACGGACGGAGGGGTGAGCCTGCTGCAAAAGCTCCGCCGCCTGGTGAAAAAAGCGGGGATCGACACGCTGGATTATAAAGATCGCTTTACCGCTATCAAGCTTCATTTTGGGGAGCCCGGCAACCTGGCTTACCTGCGCCCCAACTATGCCAAGGTGATTGCAGACATTGTGCGGGAAAACGGGGGCAAGCCCTTCCTCACAGACTGCAACACGCTTTACGTGGGCGGCCGGAAAAACGCCCTGGACCACATGGACTCCGCTTACCTGAACGGATACAATCCCTTTGCCACCGGGTGCCATGTCATCATTGCCGACGGTCTGAAGGGAACCGACGAGGTGGCGGTGCCGGTGAAAGGCGGCGAATTTGTGAAGGAGGCCAAGATCGGGCGGGCGTTGATGGATGCGGACAACATCATCAGTCTCACCCACTTCAAGGGTCACGAGGCCACCGGCTTTGGCGGCGTCTTTAAGAACATCGGCATGGGCGGCGGCTCCCGGGCGGGGAAAATGGAGATGCACAACGCGGGCAAGCCCTATGTAAACCAGGAAAAGTGCGTGGGCTGCGGCATGTGCCAGCGGAACTGCGCCCACTCCGCCATTTCCATTGCCGACCGGAAGGCCTCCATCGATCCCTCCAAATGCGTGGGCTGCGGCCGCTGCATCGGGGCCTGCCACAAGGATGCGGTGCAGACCATGAACGACGAGGCAAACGATATTCTCAACAAGAAGATGGTGGAGTACGCCGCGGCTATTCTGCAGAACAAGCCCTGCTTCCACATCAGCCTTATCTGCGATGTTTCCCCCTTCTGCGACTGCCACGCGGAAAACGACGTGCCCATTATTCCGGACGTGGGCATGCTGGCCTCCTTCGACCCGGTTGCCCTGGACCAGGCCTGCGCCGACCTTTGCAACGCCCAGCCCGCTGTGGCGGGAAGCCGGATTGCGGGCAGCACGGAGAAGGATCATTTCCATGCCAACCATCCCGTCACCGACTGGCGCAGCCAGATTTCCCACGGTGAAAAAATGGGGCTTGGCACCAGCCAGTATGAATTGATTACGGTGTAACGGCGCGGCCAAAGCGCTTCCGGTTTTTGGGAAACCGAACAGGCTGCAACTTAGCCAAAAAACAACGGGAAAAGGGCTGGTAATTATCCCGTTTGTAAATAATAAAAAACCTATTTTGATTTCGGTCAGAAGCTGTTGCATTTAAAATAAGATTGTGATATATTTAACATATAGTGGCTGAAATTCCGTGTTTTCTGCTCTTTCCGGCGGAAAACGGGGGAGGCCACACAGGCTTTGTGCAGTATTCAGGTTTGAAAAAATTTTGAATGGAGGAACAAAAACATGTCCAAAACAATTGTGTTGGCAGGCGCTGTGCGTACAGCAATCGGCAAAATGGGTGGCGCTCTTTCCCATACCCCGGCGGCTACCCTGGGCTCTATCGTAATCAAAGAGGCCCTCTCCCGTGCGAACGTTCCCGCTGACAAGGTCGACGAGGTTCTGATGGGCTGCGTGCTGCAGGCCGCCCAGGGCCAGAACGTCGCCCGTCAGGCTGCTGTCAAGGCTGGCCTCCCCATTGAGGTTCCCGCCCTCACTGTGAACAACGTGTGCGGCTCCGGCTTGAAGTGCGTCAACATGGCCGCCGCCATGATCATGGCCGGCGACGCCGACATTGTGGTTGCCGGCGGCATGGAGAACATGTCCATGGCTCCCTATGCCATTCCCCAGGCCCGCTACGGCTACCGTATGAACAACGCCACCATGATCGACACCATGGTGAACGACGCTCTGTGGGACGCCTTCAACAACTATCACATGGGCATCACCGCTGAGAATCTGGCGGAAAAGTACGGCCTCACCCGCGAGATGCAGGACGAGTTCGCCGCTGCCAGCCAGCAGAAGTGTGAGAAGGCTCAGGCCGAAGGCCGCTTCAAGGATGAGATTGTTCCCGTACCGGTAAAGGTAAAGAAGGAAACCGTTATGTTCGACACAGACGAAGGCCCCCGCGCCGGCGTCACCGCCGAGAGCATTGCCAAGCTGCGCCCCGCCTTCAAGCCTGACGGCGGCACGGTAACCGCTGCCAACGCTTCCGGCATCAACGACGGCGCCGCCGCCGTTGTGGTGATGAGCGAAGAGAAGGCCAAAGAGCTGGGCGTGAAGCCCATGGCCAAGTTCGTGGTAGGCGCTTCCGCCGGTGTGGATCCCTCCATCATGGGCATCGGCCCTGCCGCTTCCACCCGCAAGGCTCTGGCCCATGCCAACATGAGCCTGGATCAGATCGACCTGATTGAGGCCAACGAGGCCTTCGCCGCTCAGTCCCTGGCTGTTGCGAAGGAGCTTGGCTTTGACATGAGCAAGGTGAACGTGAACGGCGGCGCCATCGCTCTGGGCCACCCGGTAGGCGCTTCCGGCTGCCGCATTCTGGTCACCCTGCTGCACGAAATGCAGCGCCGCGACAATGTGAAGACCGGCCTGGCCACCCTCTGCGTGGGCGGCGGCATGGGCGTCAGCACCATTGTGGAAAAATATTAATTGAATTAATTCTTCCGGAAAACGTCTGCGAAGGAAAGGAAGAGAATCATGAATTTCATTCAATACGAGCAGAAGGGCGCCATCGCCGTTCTGACCATTGCCCGGGAAAAGGCGCTGAACGCTCTGAATTCCCAGGTGCTGGACGAGATGGACGCCGCTGTTGACGCCATCAATCTGGACGAGGTGCGCTGCCTCATCATCACCGGCGCTGGGCAGAAGTCCTTTGTGGCCGGCGCCGACATCGGCGAGATGAGCACCCTCACCAAGGCGGAGGGCGAGGCCTTCGGCAAGAAGGGCAACGATGTGTTCCGCAAAATCGAGACTCTGCCCATCCCGGTCATTGCCGCGGTAAACGGCTTTGCCCTGGGCGGCGGCTGCGAGCTTTCCATGAGCTGCGACATTCGCCTGGCTTCTGAAAACGCTGTGTTCGGCCAGCCTGAAACCGGCCTGGGCATTACCCCCGGCTTCGGCGGCACCCAGCGGCTTGCCCGGATTATCCCGGTGGGGAAGGCGAAGGAAATGCTCTACGCCGGTACGAAAATTAAGGCTGACGAGGCTCTCGCTCTGGGTCTTGTGAACGCTGTCTACCCGGTAGAGGAGCTGCTTCCCGCTGCGGAAAAGCTGGCTGGCAAAATCGCCCGCAACGCTCCCATCGCGGTGCGCGCTTCCAAGAAGGCAGTGAACGACGGCCTGCAGGTTTCCATTGACGAGGCCATCGCCATTGAGGAAAAACTCTTCGGCAGCTGCTTCGAGACGGAGGATCAGGTAAATGGGATGAAGGCCTTCCTGAACAAGGAGAAGGCCCCTGCGTTCCAAAACAAATAAAATGGTATTCGCGGCTAGGGTACTGTGCAGAGCTTCTGCGCAGTACCCCGGCGCGTCTCTTTCCCCATACAACTTTGACTGTAACATAAATTAGGAGGTTTTTATCATGATCGTTGGTATTATCGGCGCTGGCACTATGGGTTCTGGTATTGCGCAGGCGTTTGCCCAGACTGAGGGCTTTGAGGTTCGCCTTTCCGACGTGAAGGCAGAGTGGGCCGCCAACGGCAAGGCCAAGATTGCCAAGGGCCTGGAGAAGAGAGTGGCCAAGGGCAAAATGGAGCAGGCCGCCGCTGACGCTATTCTGAACAAGATCACCACCGGCACCAACGAGATCGTCGCCGACTGCGACCTGGTTGTGGAAGCCGCCCTGGAAAAGATGGAGCTGAAGAAGGAGATTTTCAAGAGCCTGGAAGGCATCTGCAAGAAGGACTGCATTTTTGCCACCAACACCTCCTCTCTCTCTATCACCGAGATTTCCAACGGCCTGGACCGCGCCGTGGTGGGCATGCACTTCTTCAACCCTGCCCCGGTTATGAAGCTGGTTGAGGTCATTGCCGGCGAGACCACCGCCCCCGAGACCGTGGAGAAGATTGTTGAGATCTCCCAGCAGATTGGCAAGACCCCTGTTCAGGTGAACGAGGCTGCCGGCTTTGTGGTAAACCGCATTCTTATCCCCATGATCAACGAGGCTATCGGCATCTATGCTGACGGCGTTGCCAGCGTAGAGGGCATCGACACCGCCATGAAGCTGGGCGCCAACCATCCCATGGGCCCGCTGGCTTTGGGCGACCTGGTAGGCCTGGACATTGTGCTGGCTATCATGGAGGTTCTGCAGGCAGAGACCGGCGATCCCAAGTACCGTCCTCATCCCCTTCTCAAGAAGATGGTTCGGGCCGGCAAGCTGGGCCAGAAGACCGGCGTAGGCTTCTACGATTACAGAAAATAATTGCCGGCGCTGCCTAATTTAGGAATTGGAGGAACAACAAGTATGAATTTCGTACTTTCTAAAGAACAGGAAATGGCTCGCACCCTTTTCCATGATTTCGCGGAAAATGAAGTGAAGCCTCTGGCTCAGGAGGTTGACGAGACCGAGCGTTTCCCTGAGGAAACCGTTGAGAAGATGAAGAAGCTGGGCTTCATGGGAATTCCCCAGCCCAAGGAATACGGCGGCCAGGGCTGCGACACGCTGACCTATGTGCTCTGCGTGGAGGAGCTTTCCAAGGTGTGCGCCACCACCGGCGTTATCGTCTCTGCCCACACCTCCCTGGGTTCCGACCCCATTAAGAAGTTCGGCACCCCGGAGCAGATCAAAAAATATCTGGTTCCCCTGGCCAGCGGCGAGAAGCTGGGCGCTTTCGGCCTGACCGAGCCCAACGCCGGCACCGATGCTTCCGGCCAGCAGACCAAGGCTGTGCTGGAGGGCGACCATTACGTGCTCAACGGCAGCAAGATCTTCATCACCAATGGCGGCAAGGCTGACATTTACATCATCTTCGCCATGACGGACAAGTCCAAGGGGACCCGCGGCATTTCCGCCTTTATTGTGGAGAAGGACTTCCCGGGCTTCCGCATCGGCACCAAAGAGAAGAAGATGGGCATCCGCGGTTCCTCCACCACCGAGCTGATTTTTGAAAACTGCATTGTTCCCAAGGAAAACCTTCTGGGCAAGGAAGGCCAGGGCTTCAAGATCGCTATGATCACCCTGGACGGCGGCCGCATCGGTATTGCCGCGCAGGCTTTGGGCATTGCGGAGGGCGCCTTTGAAGAGACTGTGAAGTACGTAAAGGAAAGAAAGCAGTTTGGCCGCCCCATCGCCAAGTTCCAGAACACCCAGTTCCAGTTGGCCGACATGAAGACCAAGATTGAGGCTGCAAAGCTGCTTGTGTACCGTGCCGCCGTGGCGAAGGACACCCAGAAGGTGTTCTCCACTGAGGCTGCTATGGCTAAGCTTTACGCCGCCGAGGTTGCCATGGAGGTTACCACCAAGGCTGTACAGCTGCACGGCGGTTACGGCTATACCAGGGAATATCCCGTGGAGCGCATGATGCGCGACGCGAAGATTACCGAAATCTACGAGGGCACCAGCGAGGTCCAGCGCATGGTTATCTCCGGCAACGTCCTGAAATAATGATAGCTGTAAAGCCCAGAAGGAGTGACATTCTTTGAATATTGTAGTTTGCATTAAGCAAGTTCCCAATACAAACGAGGTAAAGCTGGATCCCGTGACCGGCACCCTGATCCGTGACGGCGTGCCCAGCATTATCAACCCCGACGACAAGGCCGGCCTGGAGGCCGCCCTGCGTCTGAAGGACGCCAACGGCGCTCACGTTACCGTAATTTCCATGGGCCCCCCGCAGGCGGATGCCGCCCTGCGCGAGGCGCTGGCCATGGGTGCCGACGAGGCTATTCTTCTTTCCGGCCGCGAGTTCGGCGGCGCCGACACGCTGGCTACCTCTACCACGATTGCGGCTGCCCTGAAAAAGCTGCCCTACGACCTGATCATCACCGGCCGTCAGGCCATTGACGGCGACACCGCCCAGGTAGGCCCCCAGATCGCCGAGCATCTTGGCATTCCGAACGTGAGCTATGCCGAAGAGCTGAAGGTGGAAGGCGACACCGTAACGGTAAAGCGCCAGTACGAAGACCGTTACCATGTGGTAAAGGTAAAGATGCCCTGCCTCATCACCGCCCTGAGCGAGCTGAACCCGCCCCGCTACATGACCCCCGGCGGCATTTTCGACGCTTACCGCGAGAAGCAGGTTACTGTCTGGGGCTTGAACGATATTGAAGTTGATCTGGACAAGATCGGCCTCAAGGGCTCTCCCACGAAGGTGTTCAAGAGCTTCCCGAAGAGCCTGAAGGCTGCCGGCACCGTTGTCCAGCTGGATCCGGAAGAGTCCGCTGACTATATGCTGGAGAAGCTCAGAGAAAAATTCATTATCTGAGTTCAGGCAGAACCGAATGTAAATTTTCAGAACATTGAAAGTGGTGAGCATATAATGAATTTACAGGATTATAAAGGTGTATATGTTTTCGTCCAGCAGGTCGACAACAAAATCACCGGCGTTTCTTTTGAGCTGATTGGCAAGGGCAAAGAGCTTGCCGACGCCATGGACACCGAGGTCACCGCCGTTCTGCTGGGCAGCAAGGTGGAAGGGCTCTGCGACGAGCTGGCCGAGTATGGCGCCGACAAGGTGATTCTGGTGGACAACGAGGCTCTGGAGCCTTACCGCACCGAGCCCTACGCCCACGCCATGGCTACCATTATTGAGAAATACAAGCCCGCCGTGGTGCTGTACGGCGCCACCGCCATCGGCCGCGATTTGGCCCCCCGCGTGTCTGCCAGGGTGCGCACCGGCCTGACCGCCGACTGCACCAAGCTTGAGGTAGATCCTGAGACCAAGGGCCTGCAGATGACCCGCCCTGCCTTCGGCGGCAACATCATGGCTACCATTCTTTGCCCTGACCACCGCCCGCAGATGGCTACCGTCCGCCCCGGCGTTATGCAGAAGAGAAAGCCGGCCAAGGGCGCGAAGGCCAACGTGGAGAAGTGCGACATTACCTTCACCCCCAACAACAAGTATGTTGAGGTGGACGAGGTCATTAAGAAGGTCAGCAACAAGATCGATATTCAGGACGCTAAAATCCTGGTTTCCGGCGGCCGCGGAGTAGGTTCCCCCGAAAACTTCCAGCTTCTGCGCGACCTGGCCGACGCGCTGGGCGGCGAGGTCAGTTCCTCCCGTGCCTGCGTTGACGCCGGCTGGGTAGAGAAGGACATTCAGGTAGGCCAGACGGGCAAAACCGTCCGCCCCAACCTCTACATCGCCTGCGGTATCTCCGGCGCGATTCAGCATCTGGCCGGCATGGAAGAGTCCGACGTGATCATCGCCATCAACAAGGACGAATCCGCCCCCATTTTTGAAGTGGCCGACTACGGCATTGTGGGGGATCTCACCAAGATCCTGCCCCTCTTCACCGAAAAGGTGAAAGAGGCCATGGCCGCCCGTCAAAACGGCTGAACAAAACTTTTCCAAGCTTTTCAAGCGGTATGCTCCTTTTCTGCGGGGCATACCGCTTTTTTGTCGCGCCGCCGGCCTTTTCCGCCCCTCTGAAAACCGTATTGACACTTTTGGCAGGGCAGGTATAATAAATGTAAACGAGAAATTTGAAAAATTGAAGAGGCGAAACGATGAGATTCATTGCGAAAAGGGCAAAATACCGGGATATTTTGTCAGGGATTTTTCTTTTCCGCCATATTTCAGAAAAGGCGGTGGAGGAGGTTTTCCGCTCTTCGGCATGCGAGTGCTTCGAGTTTGAACCAGGGGAGTTTATCTACACCAGGACAAACTTTCGGAAAAGCCTGGGGGTTGTGCTCACGGGGGAGGTAAAGGCGATAAAGAGAGGGAAGGATGGGAATACTATCCTTCTGAACACGTTTTTTTCCGGCGGCATTTTCGGTGTGGCAAGCCTGTTCCAGCCCAACGAGGGCTATGTTTCCGAGGTGCAGTCGGCGCGGCGCAGCCGGATCCTCTTCCTGCCGGAGGAGCTCCTCCGCGCCCTGTTCCGGCGGGAGCCTGCCGCCGCCGAAAACTATATCGGCTATTTGGCAAGCCGGATCTGCTTCCTCAACAAGCGGATTGATATTTTTACAGGCGGCAGCGCCGAACAGCGGCTGGCCGGGTACCTGCTTTCTCTTTGCCCGGAGGAAGGGCCCTGTACCTTCCAGCTGCCCATCACCTATATGGAGCTTTCAGAAACGCTGAACATTGGCCGGGCCTCCCTTTACCGGGCGCTGGATTCTCTGGAGGCCTCGGGAGTTTTGCGCCGCTCGGGGAAGGAAATTACTCTGTTGAACCCTGACGTTCTGCGGGAAAGCGTATAGCCCTGAGGGGATAGAAAATTTTAGGTTCCCTTTTTGGCGGCAATGTGCTATACTAAGAACCGTCACCATTTTGGGTATACTG
>DVMK01000128.1 GCA_018715025.1 Candidatus Caccousia avistercoris | reverse complement strand
ATGCAGCGGCTGCTGGAGAAACCCGGCGTCCCCACCCACCAGGAGGTGTTCGTGCAGATCAGCGAAAGCTGCATTGGCCGGGCCCTGCGCACGCCGGAGTGGACGTACTGCGTGGAAGCGCCGCTGCAGTCCTCGGAGGACGTGGTACTGCCGGACGCGCCGCTGTACGTGGAAAAATACCTGTACCATCTTCCGGAGGATCCCTACCAGCGGCACAATTTGGCGAACGACCCGGCATACGCCGGAATCCGGGAGGAGCTGCGGCAGAAGCTGGCAGGCTACCTTCTGCGGGAGGAGGGCAAGCAGCCGGAGATCCTCCCCGCCCAGTCTTAACCGAAAAATATCGCCATACGGCAACGAATCAAAGCGAAAAGAAAGCGAAAGGGCCCTCTGCCGGAATTTTCCCGGCAGGGGCCCTTTTGCCGCTGGCGGGTTCCTACGGCAGATTTCCCATTGACTTAGAGCAGGCTCCAGGGGATATAATAGAAAAAACACGTAAGGAGGAATAGGAAAATGGCAAACCAGAAACCAGTGCCGGGCACAGGCGGCGGCCGGTATGTTCCCTATGCGCAGCGCACAGGCGGGGAGTCCGCCGTTTATTTTACCAGGGATCTTTCCGCGGAGGGGCTGCAGCGGGTGTTCAGCCGGGTCAGCGGGGCGCTTGTGGGGAAAACCGGCGTGAAGCTGCACACCGGCGAGCCGCACGGCCCCAATATTATCCCCCGGCCCTGGGTGGAACAGCTTCTGCGGCAAAAGCTGCCGGGCGCGGCGATTGTAGAGACAAACACCTACTACGAGGGCGGCCGGTACACCACCCAGCAGCACCGGGAAACGCTGGCGCTCCCCAGGGAGAGCCGCCGCAGCGCGTGGCAAGAGAAGATGTATTTTTCAGCAAAATCACAGCAGAAAAAATTGTGCCGCTTCGCGCAAACCAACTTTTTCAAAATAAACCGCCAGAAATCGCTCTCTCAACGGTATGAGACAGGGGTAAATGTGAATTTTCTATGAAAAGGGTTGCAGAATTGTAATCTTTGTACTATGATAGAGTCATTGATTACAAACTTGTAACTATTCTACCGGCCTTCCGAACCCCCGGCCGTGTCTGGCTGGGAGCGTGCCGTAAACGGGAGTGATTCTGATATGCAGATAGGGAAGGTCAGGCCTGCGCTTCTGCGCGCCTCACGCTTCTTATATATGGTTGGAATCCAGTCCATGCGCATTTTGAAGCGCTGGAAGCGAAGAGCCAGCCGCTTTTTCCGGCCGGTGACAAACCTTCTGCGCCGCGCCTGGCGGGCCACCGGCGGCCTGTGGCTGGGCCGCGTGCGGAAAGAGCTGACCCGCCTGCGGGAGGGGTTCCAAATCGCGGGCCGGCGGCTGCGGGCTGCGAAAACCAGGGGCGCGGTGCCTGTGCTTCTGGAATCCTTCAAGGTGGCGGGCCGCGGCGTAGTGCGCCACCGGCGGATCTGGTGCTCTGTTTTGAACGTGGCCGCGCCTGTGGCCGCAGTGTTCCTGCTGGTGGGTACGGTACAGTATTGGACCTCTCTGGAATTCGGCCTGAACCTTACTTACAACGGCGAGAATTTGGGAATTATTGAGAACGAAAGGGTGTTTGAGGAAGCCACCCAAATGGTGAGCCAGCGCATGGTGCATGCCTCAGACGGGGAGGATGCCGCTGGGGAAGCGGTCTCCATGACCCCTTCGTTTTCTCTGACTGTGTCCGACGGGAGCAGCTACACCCTTGCCAACACGGTGTGCAACAAAATCATCGAACAGTCGGACGGCATTATTGAAGAGGCCACCGGCCTTTACATTGATGGGGAATTGATTGGCGCGGTGCGCAGCAGCGCAGATCTGAACCATATCCTCACAGGAATTCTGGAGGAAGCAAAAGGGGAGGACACCGAGGCCGAGGCGGTGTTTGTCCAGACAGTGGAAACGGTCACAGGCTTGTTCCCCGCTTCCACCGTCATTTCCTCTGAAACCATGGAGGCGGAGCTGACCGCCACCTCTCAGCGTGCGGTTACCTACACCGTGCAGGAAGGCGACACAGCCATCGGCATTGCCCAGTCCAACAATATTTCGCTGGAAGAGCTGGACCTGCTGAACGCCGGCGTTTCAGAGAGCGTAATTCACGTGGGGGACGTGCTTACCCTGCAGACGGCGGTGCCCCGGCTGGAGGTTCAGATTATCAAGACGGAAACCTACCAGGAGACGCTGCCCTACAAGACTGTTACCCAGAGGGACGATTCTCAGTACACCGACTACAGCCAGGTGGTGACAGAGGGCAGCAACGGCCTGCAGGAATGCGTGGACCGCGTGACCTATGTGAACGGGGTGGAGGTATCCCGTGAAAATGTTTCCACCACCGTCATCACCCCGGCCGTAGACCGGGTGGTGGTTACCGGCACCAAAGAAAGGCCGAAGAATTCCGGCATTGGCACCGGTAACATGATTTGGCCCACCCCAGGCCTGTACACCATTACCACCTACTATGAGTACCGCTGGGGCAGCTTTCATTACGCCCTGGATATTTCGGGCGCCAGCGCTTATGGAAAGCCCATTGTGGCCGCCGACAACGGCACGGTGATCGCCGCCGGGTACTCCGGCAGCTACGGCTACCGGGTTCTCATTGACCACGGCAACGGGCTGCGGACGCTGTACGCCCACTGCAGCAAGCTGCTGGTGTCGGTGGGGCAGAAGGTGAACCAGGGCGAAACCATAGCTCTGGTAGGCAGTACCGGAAATTCCACAGGGGCCCACTGCCATTTTGAGGTTTATGTAAACGGCAGCCGGGTGGATCCGCTTCCCTATATCACGTGACAACAGCGCAGGCCTTCGGGATTCCGGAGGCCTGCTGTTTTAGGCTTTTTGGCAAAAAATGCGGAAATAGAAAGAAAATT
>DVMK01000127.1 GCA_018715025.1 Candidatus Caccousia avistercoris | reverse complement strand
CGCTCCACATCCCCCAGGAAGTTCTCCTGCTGAATGAACCCGTTCATTTTGGGGGCGTAGTACCTGGCGCGCAGGTACTGCAGGCCGGTGGTAATGTCGGTGGCCTCGCCGTACAGGTACGAGCTCATGCTGGTGACAGTACCATTCTGCATGACAGCCCTCAGTCTGTTCTCATTATCATATTTATGCACAAAATTGTCAATATAACTTCCGAGATTTTTAATAAATTTCTTTTGCCCTCCCCGGTTGAGCCGGGGGTTGTCATTCCGCTAAAGCCCATTAATACAATCGCATCTTTTTAGAAACAGAGGATTGACAACACCCGGTGGCCCTGTGGTATACTTTACCTCAGACCGGTAACGTTACCGGAATCGTTTCCGAAGCCGGAGGGAAAGGAGAGGATGCCCCATCACCATCAAGGACATCGCCCGGGAGGCTGGGTGCTCGGTGAGCACGGTTTCCCGGGTGCTCAGCGGCCGGCCTGACGTGAGCCCCGCCACCAGGGAACGGGTGCAGGCGCTCATTGCAGAGCGCCGGTTTTCCCCCAACAACAATGCCCAGCGGCTGAAGCAGCAGGAGTCGCGCACCGTGTGCGCCATTGTAAAGGGAACCAGCAACGCCCTGTTTGCCAGCCTGCTGGAGCATCTGCAGAACCGGATTGAAGAGGCGGGCTACACCGCCGCCGTTTCGTACCTGGACGAGGAGGCCGACGAGCTGGAGGCTGCCCGCCTGGCCTGCCGGGAGGCCCACCCCTGCGGCCTGTTTTTCCTGGGGGCCAGCCGCGCTCTGTTTCAGGAACGCTTCTCCCAAATCCACGTGCCCGCGGTGCTTCTGACGGCTTCGGCCCAGGGGATGGGCTTCCCCAACCTTTCCAGCGTCTGTACCGACGACGCGGCCGCCGCCCAGGCGGCCATGGATTTCCTGCTGCGGCAGGGCCGCCGGCGGGTGGCGATCATCGGCGGCAGCCTGGAGCTTTCTGATGTAAGCCGCCTGCGCCTTGAGGGCTGCCGCCGGAGCCTGGAAGCCCACGGCCTCTCTTTTGCGCAGGACTGCCGGTACGAGACGGCCCGGTTCTCCCTGGGAAGCGCCCACCGGGCCATGGGGAGGCTGCTGGCTTCCTTTCCCCAGACGGACGCCGTGTTCTGCATGAGCGACCTGATGGCCCTGGGGGCTATGCGGGCCCTGTTTGACAGCGGCCGCACCGTGCCCGGGGACGTTTCCCTCATGGGCTTTGACGGCATTCCCATGAGCCGGTACAGCGTGCCCCGGCTGGCCACCGTGCAGCAGGACGCGCCTCAAATTGCCGCCCGGGGCATGGCGCTGCTGCGGCGCGCCATGGAGGGGCTGGGCCCCGCCGTTTATGAAACGGTTCCTTTTTCCATCCTTCCGGGGGAAAGCGTCCGCCCGGGGGAAGGATTCCATAAATAGGAGGATTCACTATGAAAAAGCAAAAGGTTTTTCCCCGCAGCGCAGGCATCCTCATGCCCGTGTTCAGCCTGCCGTCCCCCTATGGGATCGGCTCCTTTGGCCAGGCCGCCTATGAGTTTGTGGATTTTCTGAAAGCGGCCGGGCAGAAATACTGGCAGGTGCTTCCCCTTGGCCCCACCAGCTACGGCGACAGCCCTTACCAGAGCTTTTCCGCCTTTGCGGGAAATCCGTACTTCATTGATCTGGACCTTCTCCGGCAGGAAGGGCTGCTGGTTCAGGAAGAGCTGGATGCCGTGGCCTGGCAGGAAAAGGAAAACGACATTGATTACGCCGGCCTGTACCAAAATCGGTTCCCGGTGCTGAAAAAGGCGTTTGCCCGCAGCGTCCACCAAAGCATGGAGGAGTACCGGGGCTTCTGCCGGGAAAACCAGGCCTGGCTGGACAATTACAGCGAATATATGGCGCTGAAAACGAAGTTCGGCGGCAGGGAATGGCTGAAGTGGCCGGAACCTCTTCGCCGCCGGGAGCCTGAGGCGCTGCGGGAGGCGCTGGCCCCTTTGTCCGGCGAGGTGGATTTCTGGCGGTTCTGCCAGTTCAAATTCTTCCAGCAGTGGGAAAAGCTGCGGGCCTACGCCCACAGCCAGGGGATTGGGCTGATCGGCGATATTCCCATTTACGCTGCCATGGACAGCGCCGACACCTGGGCGGAGCCGGAGGTATTCTACCTGGATGAAGAGTGCCGCCCCATTGATGTGGCGGGCTGCCCGCCGGATGCCTTCTCCGCCACCGGCCAGCTTTGGGGCAACCCCCTTTACCGTTGGGACTACCAGCGGGAAACGGGCTTTGCCTGGTGGAAGCGCCGCATGGCCTCCACCGCCCGCCTGTACGACATTGTGCGCATCGACCACTTCCGGGGCCTTTGCGGCTACTACGCTATCCCCGCCGGGAACAAAACGGCGGAGGTGGGGGAGTGGCGCCCCGGCCCCGGCCTGGCCTTTTTCGAGGCGGTGCAGGGGAGCCTGGGCAGCACCCAGTGGATTCTGGAGGATTTGGGTTACCTGACCCCGGACGTGCACCGCCTGCGCCGGAGGGTGGGGGCCCCCGGCATGAAGGTGCTGCAGTTTGCCTTCGACTCCCGGGAAGAAAGCGATTACCTGCCCCACAACTATGACGCCAACTGCGTGGTGTACACCGGCACCCACGACAACGACACCATGGCGGGGTGGATGCGCACCGCCCCCCGGGCCGATGTGCGTTTTTCCAAAAGGTATTTGAATATCCGCCGGGGAATGGAGCCAAGCTGGGAGTATATCCGCGCCGCCTACGGCAGCGTGGCCTCGCTGGCGGTGGTTCCCCTGCAGGATTTCCTGGGCTATGGGAGCGAGGCGCGGATCAACACCCCCTCCACCCTGGGGCAGAACTGGCGCTGGCGGCTTTCCCCCGGCGTGCTGAGCGAAGCGCTGGCAGAGCGGATCCGCAGCTTTGCAGCGCTCTACGGCCGGGCCTGAACAAAGCGGGATGAGAAGGAGGACGATGGTATGAGCAGATTTACTGAGAATATTGACAAGTATTTGCAGGATACGGGGGCGGAGTCCCTGGCTGCCGCCTCTGCCAAGCAGGTGTACCAGGCGGTTTCCCGGGCGGCCATGGAGGAGCTGCGGGGCCGCTGGGCAGAGCAGAAGCCCGGCAAACGGGCCTGCTACCTTTCCGCCGAATTCCTGGTGGGCCGTTTGGTGCACAGCAACCTGCTGAACCTGGGCCTGCTGGAGGAGTGTAGCCGGCACCTGGCGGCAAGCGGCCTGGACATTTCCATTTTTGAGCAGATTGAGGACGACGCCCTGGGCAACGGGGGCCTGGGCCGCCTGGCCGCCTGCTTCCTGGACTCTGCCGCCACCCACAGCCTCCCTTTGGACGGCTTCGGCATCCGGTACCGGTACGGGCTGTTCCAGCAGTATTTTGAGAACGGCTTCCAGAAGGAGCGGGCCGACGATTGGACCCGCTTCGGCGATCCCTGGAGCCTGCGCCGGGAGGAGGAGGCCGTCCGCGTCCGCTTTGCGGACCAGGAGGTGCTGGCCGTCCCCTACGACATGCCCGTCATTGGCTACGGCGGGAAGTGTGTGAACACCCTGCGCCTTTGGCAGGCGGAGCCGGTGCACGCTTTTGACTTTACCGCTTTCAACGACCAGAAATATGGCCAAGCGGTGCAGGAGCGGGACAAGGCGGAGATGATCTCCGCTGTGCTGTACCCCAACGATGACACCGACGAGGGCAAGCGCCTGCGGCTGAAGCAGCAGTACTTCTTCGCCAGCGCCACCCTGCAGACCCTGGTAGGCCGGTACTGCGCCGCCCACGGGGAAGATTTTTCCGCCTTTTCCCAAGAGTACGCCATCCAGCTGAACGACACCCACCCGGTGGTGGCAATCCCCGAGCTTCTGCGCCTGCTGTGCGGGGAATACGGACTGGCCTTTGAAGAGGCATTCTCCATTGCCTGCGGCGCCTTTGCCTACACCAACCACACCATCATGGCGGAAGCTCTGGAAAAGTGGGACGTGAAGCTGTTCCTCTCTGTGATTCCCGAGGTGTACCCCTATGTGGTCATGGTGCAGAACCGCCTGCGGCGGGAGCTGGACCAGCAGGGGATTCGGGGGAAGGAGCAGGAGATTTACCACATTATCAGCGGCGGGCGCATCCACATGGCCCGGCTGGCCATCTACGCCTCCCACTCCACCAACGGCGTGGCGAAAATCCACACAGAGATCATCAAGCGGGACGCCCTGCCCGAGTGGTACCGCCTGTACCCAGAGCGCTTCCAGAACAAGACCAACGGCATCACCCAGCGGCGCTGGCTGGCCCTGTGCAACCGGGAACTGGCCGCCTTCGCCACCGACCGGGTGGGCAGCGGCTGGCTGACGGACCTGACCCAGCTGAAGGGCCTGGAAAAATACGCCGGTGACAAGAATTCCCTGCGCCAGCTGCAGGCCATCAAAAAGGAAAAGAAAAACCAGCTGGCCGCCTACGTGTACCAGCATGACAATTTTGGGCTGAACACAGATTTTCTCTTCGACATCCAGGTGAAGCGCCTGCACGAGTACAAGCGCCAGCTGCTGAATGCGTTTTCCATTCTGGATATTTACTTCGGCCTGAAGGAAGGGCGCATTCAGGACTTTTTCCCCACCGCCTTCCTGTTCGGCGCCAAGGCGGCCCCCGGCTATTACCGGGCAAAGGGGATTATTAAATTTATCAACGAAGTGGCGGACCTGGTTAATTACGACGAAGCGGTAAACCGGAAGATGCAGGTGCTGTTTGTACAGGACTACAATGTTTCCTATGCGGAAAAGCTCATCCCCGCCGCAGACATTTCCGAACAGATTTCCACCGCCGGCACGGAGGCCAGCGGCACCAGCAACATGAAATTCATGCTGAACGGCGCCGTCACCCTGGGTACCCTGGACGGGGCCAACATTGAGATTGTGGAAAGGGCCGGACGGGAGAACAACTACATCTTCGGCGCGGACGTGGAGCAGATCAACGCCTGCCGCGCCTCCTACCAGCCCAGGGAGTTATACGAGCGCGAACCCCGCATAAAGCGGGTGGTAGACACGCTGGTGGACGGCACCCTGGACGACGGCGGCACCGGCATGTTCCGCGAGCTGTACAACGCCCTGCTGAAGGGGGCCAGCTGGCACCAGCCCGACCACTATTTCCTGCTGCTGGACTTCCTCCCCTACTGCGAGGCGCGGCTGCAGGCCAACCGGGACTATGCGGATCCGGACGCCTTTGCCAGGAAGTGCCTTATGAACATTGCCAACGCCGGGGAATTTTCCAGCGACCGCACCATCCGCCAGTACGCGGAGGAAATCTGGCACATTTCGCCTCAGGAATGAGAATTTTGAATATTCGAAGATTTCTGTTATAAATCGCACATATTCGCGTATCAAGCCACATTATAGTTTTAAGCATCAATATCTATCACAAAAATGAACTAGACTGTTTTTCTTTATTCCTACACCTACATTTTTTAACATAATCTGGGAAGCTGTGAATCTATGCAGCTTCCCTTTTTGGATGTTGGACAACCGAAAAGGACAAAAAAGCCGCGACCGCACGCGGCGGGTAAATTACTCCATTTAAA
>DVMK01000126.1 GCA_018715025.1 Candidatus Caccousia avistercoris | reverse complement strand
TCGATTTTTTTGACACTTTTTTCTTCCGGTAAAAACCGCATGGGAATGCGCTTTTCCGCGCTTTTTTTGAAAAAACAGCCGCGAAAAAAGAGAAAAAATTTTTTCAAGGAAGGCAAAAATACCCCGCTGACCGCCCCAATGCCTCCCCCGAAAAAAGAGAACCGCCGCTTCTGCGAACACCCTTAGCGCCCAGGGGGCAAAGCGGTTTGCCGGGGCCGGGCAGGCTCCCGGCGGCGCTTTCTCTCTTTGTCCGCTAACGGTACCGTTTGATGAGAATATGCCGGTCCAAGCCCCCATATTTTTTCATAGTGGCCGCTACCCGGTAACCCTGGGCAAGCATATTGGCAAGACTGTAGCGGTTGTCTGGGTGGACGGTGCTCATCCAGATGGAGTACGGCCCCCCGGCCAGGCGGCGCTCCGCCTCCCGCAGAAGCCTGGCCTGCAGGCCGTTGCCCCGGTAGGCCGGCAGAACGGCCGCCGAATCCATGTGGGCCACGGCGGGCAGCTCTTCCGCAGGCAGGCCCAGGCTGCGCCCCAGGTTTTTTTCCGTCAGGCCGGGAATATGAATGAGGAAGAAACCGGCAATCTCTCCGTTTTCCGCCTGGGCTGCCAGCACAAAGCCGTTTCCTTCTATGTGCTCCCTCACGAAGGGTTCCTCGTCCGCCACGAACCATTCCCGGCGGGGAACCGTGTCGCGGGCGGTCTCCATCACCCGCATAATCCCCGGCACGTCGTCCCAGCCTGCCTTCCGAATGAGAAAATCCATACACGGCCGCCCCCTTCTCAAGAAAAAAGGGGCGGGCCAAACGGCCTTCGCCCCTGTACTGGTATTTTATAGATCAGATGGAAATTTTATGCGCAATCTTGTAAAGCTCCACGTCGAACGTGCGGGTCATCTGAAGAGCCTCGGTAATATCCAGGTCGATGATCTCGCTCTTCTGCATGACCACCACGCGGTTGCTCTTGCCCTCGCTCAGCAGCTGCACGGCATGGAAGCCCATTTCGCTGGCGACCACACGATCCCGCAGGGTGGGGGAACCGCCCCGCTGCACATGCCCCAGAACGGTGGCGCGGGTTTCGATGCGGGTCTGCTTTTCAATGGAATCGGCGAGCTCGGCCACATGGCCCACACCCTCTGCCACAATGATGATAAAATGCTTTTTGCCCGTCTTCTGGGTAAACTGCATCCGCTCGATAATATCCTTCTGGAAATCGTAGGGAACCTCGGGCACAAGGATGGTGGTAGCGCCCACGGCGATGCCGGTCTGCAGAGCCAGGTCGCCGCAGCGGCGTCCCATTACCTCAACCACGCTGCAGCGGTCGTGGGACTCTGTGGTGTCGCGCAGGCGGTCGATCATCTGGACAGCCGTATTCATGGCCGTGTCAAAGCCGATGGTGTATTCGCTGCTGGCAATGTCGTTGTCGATGGTGCCGGGAATGCCGATGCAGGGAATTCCCGCGCCGGTCAAGTCCCGCGCGCCGCGGAAGGAGCCGTCGCCGCCAATGACAACCACGCCGTCAATGCCCAGCCTGCGGCACTGGTCGGCAGCCTTCTGCACGCCCTCCGGCGTGTTGAATTCGGGGCTGCGGGCCGTGTACAGCATGGTGCCGCCGCGGTGAATAATGTCGGAAACAGAGCGAAGATTCATTTCAAACACATCGCCGGTCAAAAGCCCGTTATACCCTCTGCGCACCCCCATAACACGGAGGCCGGACGTAATACCGGAGCGGACAACCGCTCTGATTGCAGCGTTCATGCCTGGGGCATCGCCGCCGCTAGTAAGGACAGCAATCGTTTTTGCGCTCATGATTTAATCCCCCTAAAATATAATGACATCCCGGAAAAACAGACGATTTGGAAATCGGCTTTTCTGTGCAAGCCCATGCCTGCCGGGAGTAACGGTAAATGAAACCAACCTATATTATAATGAATTTTACAATGGGAATCAAGGCTCGAAATATGGATATTGGTATCGTTTGTATGGATTATTCTATCAATTTTCGACGAGAGCCACGTTCTTTTCCCCTAAAACCCGCCTCAGCTGCTCCAGAAGGACGCCGTTCACCGAAACCCGCAGGGAAGCCGGCGCCGAGAACAGCTTCTTTACGTCGTTCTGATAAATATAGACGGGAGTGACCCCCTCGAACAGTTCAAGAAGCTGGCAGGCACGCTGGTAGCGGGGGCTTTGCCGGGAAGGCGACTTCAGGTAAAGGCCGGGCCTTTTTTTCGCCCCGGACGCCACCGGCCTTTCCGATGTTTCCCCAGCCTCTTTCAGCTTTTTTGCCGTTTCACAGACAATTTTCGCGGCCTCGTCCTCCCGGCGGCTCAGCCTCCCTTCCAGAAGCACGGCCTCCCCTTCCAGCAGGTAAGCGCCGAACTGCGCCAGCACCGAGGGGAACACCAGCACCTCAATGGAGCCGTACATATCCTCCAGAATAAGGAACGCCATGGTAGAGCCGCTTTTCGTCACCTTCATGCGCATGCTGCTGATGATGCCCATCACCCTGACGACGCTGCCGTCCTGGCAGCGCTCCGCCTGGTCTTCGTCCAGCAGATCGCCGATGCGGGCGGCCTGCAGCTCGCCGTACCTGCCCAGGTAGGCCTGCATGGGGTGGCCGGAAAGGAACATGCCGGTGACCTCTTTCTCATAGGCCAGCTTTTCCTTTTCCGAAAAATCCTTCATGGGCGGGACAGAAAACTCCTCCCGCTGTTCCCCGCCGCCCTGCACGTCGAAGAAGCCCAGCTGCCCTTCCACATTGCGGCGCTTGTCCTCTTCCAGAAAATCCAGTATGGCGCCGGCGCTTTCCAGCATCTGCCGGCGGTTCAGGCCCAGGCCGTCCAGCGCGCCGCATTTCACCAGGCTTTCCAGCGCGCGGCGGTTCAGCTGGTCGTACAGCCGCTTGCAGAAGTCGAAGAATGAGGTGAACTCGCCCTGCTGCTCCCGCCGCTGCACAATGTGCTGCAGGAACCCCCGGCCCAGGTTCTTCACCGCAAGAAGCCCAAAGCGGATGTCGCGCCCGGTTACGGTGAAGCCCATGCCGCTTTGGTTGATGTGAGGCGGCAGCACGCGGATGCCGAGGCGGGTGCATTCCGCCATGTAGGCCGGAAGGCGGGAGCTGCTGTCAAGCACGCTGGTGAGCAGGGCGGCCATGTACTCCCTGGGGTAAAAGCATTTCAGCCAGGCGGTCTGGTAAGCCACCACGGCGTAAGCCGCCGCGTGGGATTTGTTGAAGGCGTAGGCGGCGAAGCTTTCCATCTCTTTAAAAATTTCTGCGGCTGTCTTTTCGTCCACCCCGCGGCGGACGCAGCCCTCCACCTCTACCTCCCCCTTTTCATTGGTAAGGCCGTGGATGAAAATTTCCCGTTCCCGTTCCATAACGTCCGCTTTTTTCTTGCTCATGGCCCGGCGCACAATGTCGGCCCGGCCCAGGGAATAGCCCGCCAGGTCGCGGAAAATCTGCATCACCTGCTCCTGGTACACGATGCAGCCGTAGGTGACGCCCAGGATGTTTTTTAAAAGGGGATGCTTGAACTTAACCAGGGAAGGGTTGTGCCTGCATTCAATATACCGGGGAATGGACTGCATGGGCCCCGGCCGGTACAGGGAGTTAAGGGCAATGAGATCCTCCAGGCGCTCCGGCTTCAGCTGCATCACCACGCTGCGCATGCCGCTGGACTCAAACTGAAACACGCCCTCCACATGGCCGGCGGACATCATGGCGTACACCTTCGGCTCCTCATAGGAGATGGTTTCCACCCGGAAATCCGGCTTTTTCTTCCGAATCTGCTCTTCCGCGTCGTGGATGACGGAAAGGTTCCGCAGGCCCAGAAAGTCAATTTTCAGCAGGCCCAGCTCTTCCAGGGTTGTCATGGTGTACTGGGTGACCACCGCGTCCCCGTTTTTGGCCAGGGGCACGTACTCGCTTACCGGCTTGTCGGTGATCACCACCCCGGCCGCGTGGGTGGAAGCGTTGCGGGGCATGCCCTCCACCTTTTTGGCCATGTCCACCAGCTCGTGAATGGCCGGTTCCTCCTGGTAGCGGCGGCGCAGCTCCGCCGACTTGGCCAGGGCCGCATCCAGGGTAATGTTCAGCTCCATGGGCACCAGCTTGGCAACGCCGTCCACCACATTGTAGGGGATGGCCATGGCCCGGCCCACGTCCCGCAGGGAGCCCCTGGCCGCCATGGTGCCGAAGGTGACGATTTGGGCCACATGGTCGGCCCCGTACCTGCGCACCACATATTCAATCATCTCAGGCCTGCGCTCGTCGCTGAAATCGATGTCGAAGTCCGGCATGCTCACCCGCTCCGGGTTCAGGAACCGTTCAAACAGAAGCTGGTAATGAATGGGGTCGATATTGGTGATGCCCAGGCAATAGGCCGCCAGGCTGCCCGCGCCGGAGCCGCGCCCCGGCCCCACCGGGATGCCGGCGCTTCTGGCGTAGCGGATAAAATCATACACAATGAGATAATAATTCACATAGCCCATCTGCTCAATGACAGACAGCTCATACCGCAGGCGCTCCTGCGTTTCCCGGGCGGGGGATTCTCCGTAACGGCGGCGCAGCCCCTCCCGGCAAAGGCGGCGCAGGTAGTCCCGGCTGTCCTCCCCGCCGGGGGGCTCAAATTTCGGAATTTTTGTCCGCCCGAACTCAAATTCCACCTGGCAGCGCTGGGCGATTTCCCAGGTGTTGTCCGCCGCCTCGGGGCAGTCTGGGAACAGGGCCCGCATCTCCTCCTCCGACTTGAAGTAAAATTCATCTGAGGCGAATTCCATGCCATCCTTGTCCTCAATGGTGTGGTTGGTCTGGATGCACAGGAGGATGTGATGCATTTTGCTGTCCTCCCGGGCAATGTAGTGGCAGTCGTTGGTGACCACCAGCGGGATGCCCAATTCCCGGGAAAGACGGATGATCTGGGGATTGATCCGCTTTTGATCCCGGATGCCGTGGTCCTGCAGCTCCAGAAAGAAATTCCCCGGGCCGAAAATCTCCTGGTAGCGGAGGGCGGCCTCCTTCGCCCCCTCGTAGTCGTTGGCGGAAAGGGCGCGGGGAACCTCCCCGGCCAGACAGGCGGAAAGGGCGATGAGCCCCTCGTGCCGCTGGCGGAGCAGCTCCAGGTCTACCCTGGGCTTGCTGTAGAAGCCCTCGGTCCACGCCTGGGACACCAGCGCCGCCAGGTTCTGGTACCCGGTGTTGTTCTCGCAGAGAAGCACCAGATGCCGGTTTTCCGAATCCAGCTCATGCACCTTGTCAAACCGGGAACGGGGGGCCACATAAACCTCGCACCCAATCACCGGATGAATCCCTCTTTTTTTCGCTTCCTTGTAAAACTCCACCGCCCCGTACATCACGCCATGGTCGGTGATGGCGACCGCCTTGTCGCCCCTGGCCTGGGCGGTGTCCAGCAGGCGTTCTACGCGGCAGGCGCCGTCCAGCAGGCTGTATTCCGTATGAAGATGAAGATGGGCAAACATGGGCCTCCCCCTTTCCCTGTTTATTTTTGTTCTGCGATTTCCACAATGCGCCGCAGCCGGTGGTTCACCCCGGAACGGCTGAGCGGCGGGGACAGAAGCCCCCCCAGCTCCCGCAGGGAAAGCTCTGGATTTTCCAGACGGAGGCGGGCAAGCTCCCGCAAATCCTCCGGCAAAGAGTCCAGCCCTGCGGTTTTCTGTATCTCTTCAATGGCCAGCAGCTGCCTGGCGGCTGCGGAAGCCGTCTTGTCGATGTTGGCCGTTTCAAAATTATTTTTCCGGTTAATATTGTTCCGCATCTCCTTGAGCATTTTGGCCTGCATCAGCTCCATGGCGGCATGGGGCGCGCCAAGGAAGGCCAGAAGATCCGCCACATTTTCCCCGCCGCGCACATAGACCACAAAGCTGCCCTTCCGGTTTGCCACCCCCGGCTGCAGGTTCATGGCACTTTGCACAGAAAGCAGGGCGGCAAGATCCTTGGCCAGGTACATAAACGGGACGGAAAACTCCAGATCATACCCTTTTTCCGGCGCGGTGACCGTGCCGCAACACAAAAAAGCCCCCCGCAGAAAAGCGGCGGCACAGCATTCGTTGGGAAGGTTCTGCAGGTGGATGCGCAGGTTCATCTCGCCCGGGCGGTGGTGAAAAACGTGCAGCAACCGCTCGCAGGAATCCTGCCCGGGAATGGAAACGGAGAAGGTGGTTCTGCCGCCCCGGCGCACCACCGCAGAGGCCGTTTCGGCCACCACGCCCGCCGCCCCGGCCGCCATCTGCGCCGCCCGTCGGGCCACCGGCGCGCTCTCTGTCAGAAAAGAGACAGCGGAAAAGGAGAAGCTGTTTCCAAACAGAAACATGCCGTAACACTGAGCCAGACGGCAGCACTCCCGCTCCGGCTCTATGCGGCAAAGCTCCGCTTTCGTTTCAGAAGCAAAAGACACCGTCTCCCTCCTTTTCTTCGGAAAATTTCTTTGAATTCTTCAATGCTTTTGAATATCCCTGTGGTTGACGCTTGCCCGCATTCCCTTTGCTATGAAATGCTCATACAAAAGCTGGGCGAAGGTAACGGAGCGGTGCTTGCCGCCGGTGCAGCCCATGGCCACCACCAGCTGGCTTTTCCCCTCGTCGCTGTACAGGGGAACCATGTAGTCAAGCAGGCTGAACAAGCGCCGCTGCACCTCCTGGGACTGTTCCCACTTCATCACATATTCCCGCACGGGGGCGTCCAGCCCGGTAAGACGCTTCAGCTCCTCTATATAATAGGGATTGGGCAGGCACCGCACGTCAAAGATCAGATCCGCCTCTGTGGGGGCGCCGTACTTGAAGCCGAAGGAAACGCAGTGGATCATCAGCGCGTCGGAGGCGTTCCCCAAAAAGAGGGTGGAAATCTGCTTCTTCAGCTGGGCCGGGGAAAGAAGCGAGGTGTCTATGACAAAATCCGCATTTTCCCGCACCGTTTTCAGCACCGACCGCTCTACCCGAACGGCCTGATCCAGCGACCCTTTGAAGCGATCCGCCAGGGGATGCTTCCGCCGCGTCTCCTTGAACCGGTTGATCAGCACCGAATCAGAGGCGTCCAGGAACAGGATCCGGTAGGTGCGGCCCTCCCGGCGCAGCTCCTCCAGGCTGTCGGAAAGCGCGCTGAACACGTCCTGCCCGCCCCGGATGTCGGTCACCACCGCCACCCGGCGGAACCCCTGCCCCGCCTGGCTGCACAGGGCGTAAAAGGTGCCGATGAGCTGCGGGGGCAGGTTATCCACACAGTAAAAGCCGATGTCCTCCAGGGCGTGCACCGCCTGGGACTTTCCTGCGCCGGAAAGCCCCGTTACAATCAGAAATTCCATTCGCTTACCCCTGTTCCCCCACCAGCTGTACTTCCCTTTCCAGGGAAACGCCTGTTTCCCGCAGGACCGTCTCCTGAATGATGCGGACAAGCTCCAGCACGTCGGCGCAGGTGGCGCCGCCGGCGTTCACAATGAAGCCCGCGTGCTTTTCGCTTACCGCAGCGCCGCCCACCCGGCGGCCCTTCAGGCCGCACTGTTCAATGAGCGCCCCGGCGAAATGGCCCTGGGGCCGTTTGAACACGCTGCCCGCGCTGGGCTTGTTCAAGGGCTGCTTTTCTTTTCGCCTGGTGTAGTATTCTTCCATTTTCAGGGCGATGCCGTCCCGGCTGCCCGGGGCCAGGCGGCACACCATGTGGGTGATGACACCCCCGTTTTCCATGAATACGCTGCGGCGGTACCCATAGCGAAGCTCTTCCCCCTGGAACCGGGCGCGGCTTCCGTCGGGCAGAAGGCACGAGACAGAAGCCAGAACCTGGCTCATCTCCCCTTCGTAGGCCCCCGCGTTCATGTAAGCCGCCCCGCCTGCAGAGCCGGGGATGCCCCAGGCAAACTCCAGCCCGGTCAGCTGGTGCAGCTTGGCAAAATTGCACAGCCCCGCCAGGGAAAGCGCCGGGCCGCAGGCGATCTCCGTCTCATTCTGCAGGGAAGCGGCGGTAAAGCTGCCGGAAAGGCGGGCCACGCATCCCCGGATCCCCCGATCCCCCACCAGAAGGTTGGAGCCGTTCCCCAGTATCATCAGAGGAACCTCCAGACGGTTGGATTCCCGCAGAAGGCGTTCCAGCCCTTCCTCGTCCAGCACGGTGACAAACAAGTCGGCCGGGCCGCCTATGCGGAAGGTGGTGTGGCGGCTCATGGGCTCTTCCCTGACGGTAAGGCACCCTGCGGCAACGGCCGCTTTCTCCAGTTCTTCAATTGCTTTCATCATTTCTTGCCCTCCTGTTTCCATGTTTTCCTGCCGTTTCCCTTCGCAAAAGGGGGAAAAGCGCCTGTTCTGCCCGCGGCCGCCTGACCCCTGTCACAATACAAGGATACCGCGCCGGGCCGCCCAATATGCGGGAACCGCCGCGCAGCGGCAGAAAACGGCAGAATGCCGGTGTTTCCGGCTTACAGGTCCAGCTTCAGCTTCTTGTCCTCTTCCTGCAGAATGTCAATATCCATCCCCAGGTTTGTCAAAAGCTCGGTGGCGGCGTTGTAGCCCATCTTTTTCTGACGGTTGTTCATGGCGGCCACCTCAATGATGACGGCCAGGTTGCGGCCCGGCTTTACCGGAATGGTGAGCACCGGCACATTGATCCCCAAAATTTCCGTATACTCATTGTCCAGGCCCATGCGGTCGTACACCTTCTGCTGATCCCAGATTTCCAGGTTGATGACCATGTCGATTTTCTCGGTCATCTTTACGGCGCCCATACCGAAAATGCGCCGGGCGTTGATGATCCCAATGCCCCGCAGCTCAATAAAATGGCGGATGTTTTCCGGGGCCTGCCCCACCAGGGCCTTTTTGGAGGTGCGGCGGATTTCCACCGCGTCGTCGGCTATGAGCCGGTGCCCCCGCTTGATGAGCTCAATGGCGGTTTCGCTCTTTCCCACGCCGCTGTCCCCCACCAGAAGGATGCCCTCGCCGTACACCTCTACCAGAACGCCGTGACGGGTGATGCGGGGGGCCAGCTCCACATTCATGAAGGAAACCAGCGCGGCCACCAGGCTGGAGGTGGTGTCAGAGGTTCCCAGAAGCGGGATCCCGTTGGCCTGGGCAGCCTCCAGCATTTCCGCAGTAGGCTTCAGATTCCTTGCAATGATGGCGGCGGGCGGATGCTTGGAGAACATCTCCCCCAGCACCTCGCGCCGTTCCTCCCTGGAAATGGAGTTCAAAAAGGCGGTTTCCGCATTTCCGAAAATCAGGATGCGGCTTGTATCGTAATAATCATAAAACCGGTTCAGCTCCAGGCCGGGACGGTTTACGTCCGTGGAGCAGATCATAATTTTTTCCGGATCCTCCGGCATAAAAATAACAGAGAGCGAAAGCTCTTTCATTACCTTGGAAAGCGAAACGGTAAAATTGGTTGGCACACAAACCACCTGCCCTCTCCCGAAAAAATAAATAGGTTTTCTCTATTATAGCGCATGTTCCCTCTGTGTACAAGGGGCAACACGCCTTACAGAGAAAAACAAGCAGCGGCTGTTCCCGGCTTTGTCCGCTGGCATGAAAAAGCCCCCGCCGCAAGCTTGCGGCGGGGGCGCCAGGGCGCAGGGTTACTGCTTGGCCCGGGCCTTTTTGTTGTCCTTATAATTTCTCCACATCACATACAGCGGCCCTGTGATGCACACGGAGGAGTAGCAGCCCACCAGAACACCTACCATCATGGGCAGGGCAAAGGTGGTAACGCTGGTCAGGTTGTAAATAAAGCCCACCACGCACACGCAGGCAATGGCCGCAAAGGTACACAGCGAGGTGAAAATGGAGCGGGTCAGCGTCTGGTTGATGCTCAGGTTCACCAGCTGGGAGGTGGGGGCTTTGGGCCCCAGCGCCTTGCGGTTTTCGCGGATGCGGTCGTAAATGATGATGGTATTGTTGAGGGAGTAGCCCAGAATGGTGAGCACAACGGCAATGAAATTGTCATTGATGGGCATTTGGAAAATAACAAAGGTGAAGTACACAATCACCACATCGTGAAGCAGGGCGATAATGGAGATAACGCCCGCCGACGCGCCGCCGATCTTCTTGAAGCGGAAGGCGATATAAATCACCAGCAGCACAAAGGTGATTCCCACCGCCACCAGGCATTTGGCGAAGAAGCTGCTGCCCATGGTGCGGTCCACCGAAGAGGTTTCCTCAATGGTAAGGCTGCTGTCCGGGTACTGTTCGCGGATCAGGGAGGCGATTTCCTCCTGCTGCTCCACCGTGATGGAGTCGGTGCCGGCAAAGGTGATGGAAAGGCCGTTCACGTCCTCCCCGCTGCCCATGTTCTCGTACACGCGCACCTCCACGTTCTGGCCGGTGGCCTGCTCTACCGCAGCCTCCACGTCGGCCGTGGCAATTTCGCCGGTGTAGGTGTACTCCAGCATGGTGCCGCCTCGGAATTGAATGTCCAGCTGTGTGCCGAAAATAATGTTGAAGATAATGCCGATGACAAAGACTGCCAGGGTTATTCCGAAATAAATCTTCCGGTTCTCATAAAATTTGATATGAAAGGTTTTCATTTTGCAGCACCTCCGAACAGCCATTTGTTGCGCAGCGGCTTAAACCCGGAAAGGGATTTTGTCATAAGCCGGGTGGTGCCAACGCCGAAAATAAAGTTGCCGATGTTGCCCACCAGCAGGGTGTAGCCGAAGGAATAGATAGAGCCGGTGGTGGAGGCGCCGAAGATCATGGAAAGGATGTTGGTAGGGCCAAAAACCGCCATAAGGATGAGGGAAACGATGATGGTGGTGATGTTGCCGTCAAAAATGGCCCAGAAGCTGTTGTCGTCGCCCTTTTGGATGGCGCCGTCCAGCGTTCTGCCCGCCCACAGCTCCTCTTTGATGCGGGTGGCGGTGATGATGTTGGCGTCAACGCCCATGCCGATGGAGAGGATGATGCCGGCAATGCCGGGCAGCGTCAGCGTAAAGCTGTTGAAGGCCGGGAAATAGCCGGAAACCGCGGCAAAGCAGAGCCCTACCTGCCCCAGGAGGGAGATAACGGCCACAAAGCCCACCAGACGGAACACCACAATCATGAAGATGGCCACCAGAGCAAAGGCGATTGCGCCGGCGATGGTCATGGCCTCCAGAGAGGAAGCGCCCAGCGTGGGGCTGATGGTACGGAAGTTCCTGGTGGTAAGCTGGAAGGGCAGCGCGCCCGCGTTGATCTGACGGGCCAGGGTGGCGGCCTCGTCAGCCGTCACGCCGGTGATGGTGGCCTCGCCCTCGGTGATCACCGCCTGCACCGTGGGGTAGGAAATCATTACATCGTCCATCCAGATGGAGATTACCTGGTTCAGGTATTCCTCGGTGGCGTCGGCAAACTTTTCCGTCCCCTCGGGGGTCAGCTTCAGCACCACCACGCTGTCGTAAGCGCCGGTGGTCTGGTCCTGGTACATGCCCACTTCCGCAGAGTCCACGTCGCTGCCGGAAAGAAGAACCGTCTCAGCCGTTTCGCCGGTGGGAACCATATAGATGGGCTGGCCGTCCTCGCCGATTTCCTGCCGCTCGTACTCCATGCCGGGGCGGAAGGTCAGCTCCGCTTCTGCGGAAATTTCCTGAATGGCCGCCTCAGGGTCAAAGCTCGTTTCGCCGCTCTTCCAGGGGAACCGGACGATGATGCGGTTGTTGGCAGGGTCTGTGTAAAGCTCATAATCCGTGATGTGCTGGCTGGAAAGCCGGGTTTCTATAATCGCCCTGGCCGCCTCCAGGTCCTGGGCGGTAACCGCCTCCTCCGTATCGGGCACAAAGGTGGCCTCTACGCCGCCGTTGATGTCGATGCCCCAACGTATGTCGCTTGTCCCCTTAATATAGGTGACAGTGTTGTCCCCATTCTGCACAT
>DVMK01000125.1 GCA_018715025.1 Candidatus Caccousia avistercoris | reverse complement strand
GGTGCGCGAATTGCTCACCGCAGGTGTGGGAAGCGTTGACAAAATAGATACCCGCTGCAAACGCGAGCAAAAAGGCAAAATAAAAAACTGGGCCCGGAACGCGAATTGCGTCCAGGCTCAGCCTGGCGGGGTTATGCTGCCCTCCAAATGCCCGCCTTAAACGCGGGCGCAGCAACCAAAATAGAAAAAACCTGCGGTGCGCGAATTGCTCACCGCAGGTGTGGTACGCCCGACTGGATTCGAACCAGCGGCCTTTAGAGTCGGAGTCTAACGCTCTATCCAACTGAGCTACGGGCGCGTATGATGAAATAACACTTCTCAAAAAAGGAAGCTTATTTATTATAGCACATCATACGCTTTTGTCAAGAAAAATCCTGAATTGAGTTTAGAACCCCGACACGGTGATTTAAAAGCTTAGATGGTAATACCGGCGAATCCAGCCGAAGTCTGCAAAAAGCCAGCAGCTGAAATCCCTGGTGACGCCGGGGGCGAAGGGGACACCTTCCCGGATGCAGCGGAACAGCTGGCGCATGAGGGCGAGGTGCTCCTCCTTGGCGTCATCGTACAGCTCCAGCACTGTTTTGGTGAGCACCATGCCGGGGGTGTCGAACATCTCAAAGGGCCTGCGGTACAGGTTCAGATGATCCTCCATGAAAATCAGGCTGTCGGTGGGCGGATCGTTTTTCATAGAATCCAGGGTGTTCTCTACCCCCTGGCGGTACGGGGCGGCGCTGCTGTCCTCCCCGTAAACGCTTTGTATGACAAAGCGGAACAGGCCGTCCACCGCCTCCGCCGCCTCAGGGGCGAGGGCGGCGTACTGAGCCGTAATGCTCTGGTGGGTCTGGCCGGGCAGGCGCTTGCACTGGTACATAAGCCATTCAATCCCCATCTCTATTTTGCCGTGCAGGTCGTTCCTCCCCCGGCAGGCCGGGTCGGTCTCTTCCAGCCATTTCATGGTGGGGAACACATAGCAGTGTACGTTTTTGTCCAGGGCGTAATGGCCCAGGTAGCCAAGGGCGAAGGCCAGCAGCTCCTCCCCGCAGGGCTCCCCCTTCCTGGCCAGCAGATATTCCCCTATGGCCTGGAAGGAGGCCTCCGTGTCCTTCAGGTGGAGCATCATACCGAAGCGGCCCTCCGCCATGGTGAAATAGGGATCCGGCCCGCAGAGCCCCCACAAATAAGCGGTTTCATGCTTCTGCAGGAAGCGTTTCAGCTCCCCCTCCTCCATGCGGCGGCAGACCTCTTGCCCAAAGAGGGCGTGTGTGACTAATCCGGGCATTTGTTCATTCTCCCTTCTGCGAAGAAATATGTGAAGAAATAGAAATAAAAAAGCGGAGGGGAAAGGCCCCTCCGCTCAGTCTGTGGGAAAGCTGCCAAAGGGCAACGGGAAACTTTGGGTCAGGCTTGTTGAAAAGCTCGCGGGGGCCGAAGCCCGGGGAAACAGCAGGGCGCCCTGCCCGCCGTATTTCAGCCGGCCATATTGTTCAGGTCGTCCAGGGCGGGCTGCACCATGGGCATCTGTTCCTCAATCCAGGCCTTCCAGTTCTCTTCCACGTCGCCATCCTTCACGGCGATCTCCGCGTAGTCGGTTACATAGTTGATGCTCACCTTGGAAAGGTTGACGGAGTCAGAGAGGAATACGTCCCAGTCCACGGCGGGGAAGGTTTCCGGGGTGGAGTTTTCTTTTTTCAGAACATAAAAATTCTTTCCCAGGTCCTTGTATTCCTGGCGCAGGTTGGGGTCCACCATATTGAAGTCGTCGCTGTTGATGTAAAGGGCGTTGTACAGGGGGTACTGGGCCTTGTGTACCTCAGAAATGGCCGCGCTTTCCGTCCAGAGGGTGACGGGCTCCCCGTTTTCGTCATACTCCCAGTCCACGCCTTCCAGCCCCATGCGGCAGTGCAGGATGCCCTCCGGGGTGCAGGTGTAGTTCATAACGTCCATGAGCCGCTCAAAGGTGGCGTCGTCCATGGCGGGGGACATCACCTGGGCCAGGTACATGTTTACCAGGGCGGGGGAGTGGAAATAGCCGTCTTCGCCCTGTACGTAGGCGTAATGCACCGCTTCCCGGGAATCCAGCCCCAGGTACTCCTGGAAATACTGTTCTCTGGGCTGGAAGCCCTTGGCCATGCCGTCTACAAAGAGCATGCCCACATAGCCGGATTTATCAAAGGCGTCATTGGCCTCGGTTCCCTTGTAATTGAAAAATTCCGGATAGAGCAGGCCTTCCCGGTAAGCCTGGTTGTACAGCTTCAGGCCGGTGAGGGTCTCTTCATTGGCAGGGCCCCACACGTACTGGCCGCTCTCGTCCTTGTAGTAGGTGGCCCGCTTGGTGTGGTTTTCGCTGGCGTGGGTAGAATTGGAATCCACAAACATGCGGCACAGCTGGGTGGGGTCGCCGCCGATGGGGATGAGGGAGTCCCCCACGTTGCCGGGATCCTTCTCTTTCAGAGCCCGCGCCATCTCAATAATCTCTGACGTTTTGTAGCTGTCCTTCATTTCAAAGCCCAGCTCGGTCAGCCAGTCAGACCGCAGGGCCAAAACCTGGTGGTAGCACACGTCCGGCTCAATGGGCTTGTTTTCTGCAAACAGGGGGCGGGGCAGCACGTAGGTGCCGCCGAAGATCTCCTCCAGCTTGTCGCCCAGCTGGGTGCCGGAATAGGCCTCTGCCATGGCGGGCCACTTTTCCTTCCAGTCGTCCGGCAGGCGGCGGATCAGCCCCTGATCCACGTAGCCCATGGCGTCGCTGTGGTTGTAGTTCAGCGAGAGAAGGTCCGGCATGTCGCCGGAGTTGATCCACACCCGTACCATTTCATCCAGCCGGGTGCTCTCCACCGAGATGATGTCCCACTGAATATTGAACTTTTCTGTCCACCACTTGGCGTAATCGTCGTCGTTGTTGTAGTCCACGCCGTCCCTCACCGGGATGGTGCAGTAGCTGATGGTGATGGGCTCGTCGTAAGTTACCGTCTCGTAGTACGCCTCGTCCCGCACGGCGGAATCCTGCCCGGAAGAGGCTGCGGCTTCGCTGTTTGCCGCCGCCCCGGCTGTGGAACAGGCTGTGGCAGAGGCCGCTGCGGCGGCGCAAAGGAAAAGGCTCAGCAATCGTTTGGCGTTTTTCATGTTTTTCCTCCTTCAATGTGGCTGCAGGGTGTTTGACAGAATGTCGCTGTTTATTTAATGGCCCCAATCATGACGCCCTTCACAAAATGCTTCTGCAGGAAGGGGAAAATACACATGACAGGCACCATGGTCACAAGGACGGCGCACATTTTAATGGCGGTGGAAAAGCGCAGCTCCTCCATCTGCCCGCTTTGCAGCAGGTCGGTGTTCATGCTGTCCATAATAATGCGGCGCAGCACCGTCTGCAGGGGGGATTTGTCAATGCTGCGGATGAACAGCATGGCCTGGTACCATTCGTTCCAGCGGCCCACCGCGTAAAACAGCAGCATGGTGGCGATAATGGGCATGGAGAGGGGGAGGGCGATGTGCCAGAGCACCCGCCATTCCCCTGCTCCGTCCAGCCGGGCAGACTCCAGAAGGGATTCCGGTATGCTGGAGAAGTAGTTCATCATCAGGATCATATTGTAGGTGCTGACGGCCTGGGTGAACACCACCGAGAGCAGGGAGTTTGTCAGCCCCAGCTGTTTTACCACCAGGTAAAGGGGCACAATGCCGCCGTTGAACAGCATGGTAAACAGGATGAGGGAAAGAAGCGCTTTTCGCCCCGGGAAGCTTTTCCGGCTGAAGGCGTAGGCCAGGGTTGTGGTGAGAAACAGGTCCAGCGGCACGCCCATGAGAAGAATCAAAAAGGAGTTTTTGTACCCGTTAAAGACGGTTCCCCCTTCAAAAAGCTGCTTGTAATTCTGCAGGGTGGGGTTCTTGGGAAAAAGGAGAATGGGCGTCTGCAGAAATTCCTTTTCTGTGGTGACAGAGAGGACGAGCACGTTCAGAAAGGGGACGAGAATCAGGAGAAGGAATAGGGTGACAAGGGCGGCTGCCGCTATGTCCAGCCGTTCGATGGGGCGTTTTCTCTTGGTTTCCATATCGTTCCCTCCTTATCCAAACAGGCCGTTCCCGCCCAGCAGCCGGGATCCCCGATCCGCAATAACCAGGAAGAACAGGTTCATCAGCGAGCGAAGCAGGCTGACGGCGGAGGAGAAGCCGAAGTCGGAGGAGGACTGGAAGGTGACCCGGTAGATGTACATGTCCAGCGTTTCGGAAACGCCGTTCACCGCCGCGTTGTTCAGGTTGAAAATCTGGTCGAAGCCCGCCGTCATCAGGTTCCCCATGGTGAGGATAAACATGACGCACACCGTGGGCATGATGCAGGGCAGCGTCAGCCGCCACATTTTCTGCCAGCGGGAACAGCCGTCAATCTCCGCCGCCTCGTACTGCTCTGCGTCTATGCCGGAGATGGCCGCCAGGTAGATGATGGCGTTCCAGCCGGCGGTTTTCCAGATGGAGGTGAGGTACAGCATGGGCTGGAAGAGGGAGGGGGTGCTCAAAAAGCCAATGGGCTCCCCGCCTGCCAGGGAAATCAGGCTGTTCACCATGCCGTCGCTGCCTAAAAAGTTCTGCAGCACCGCGGCGATGACCACCCAGGAAAGAAAGTGGGGGAAGGTACACACCGTCTGCGCCAGCTTTTTATATTTGGCAGAGCGGATTTCGTTGAGGAAGAGGGCCAGAAAAATGGGGAAGGGGAACTCGAAAATCATGCGCCCCAGGTTGATGGTCAGGGTGCGCGCAATGGACTGGAAAAACGCCGGGTCCCGGAACACGAACTCGTAATTCTGCCAGCCCACCCAGGGGCTTGCCCAAATGCCCAGGTTTGCCTTGTAGGCCTTGAAGGCCAGGGAAAGGCCGCCCATGGGCATATAGCAAAAGATAAAGTACCAAACCAGCCCCGGCAGCAGAAGAAGGTAGACCATTCTGTTTTTCCAGACGGCCCTTCCCAAAAGCCGCAGCCAGGTTTCTTTTTTCAGGGCTTCCCGCCCTTTTGCAGAAGGCATGGAAGCGCTCCTTATGGTTTCCACCAGCAAAACCTCCTCCAACGGGATTCTTTTACGATTTTCGGTCTTTTACTGTACCGCGGAAGAGGGGCGGCTTTCTATCACAGTCTCATCAGATTCCTGTAAAGCTTCTGTATGCAAAAGGAGAACCGTTATTGTGTTTTTTAGCTAAGCTTGCTCATTTCTTTCCGCAGCAGAGGAAAGGAGAGAGAAAAATCCTTTTTTCAAGAGGGGGTTTGTAAATTTTTCAATTGATTTGGGTAGAGTTTTTGCAAAATCATGATATTCTGCCGCGGGAAGCAGGGCGGAAAAAGAAAAAGTCCGGAACCCTGAAAGAGTTCCGGACGTCAGGAAGGCAAATATGGCAATATATGGGGAAGCAAAAGCGCACGCCCCTGGCCGCAGGCCCTTACCCCTGCTGCAGCTTTTTCTCCCGGTACTCCCGGGGGAGCATGCCGGCAAAGCGCTTGAATACCTTGGTGAAATAGCTTTGATCCTCATAGCCCACCAGCAGGGCGATTTCGGTGAGGGAGAGATGCTTGCTGGCCATCAGCTCTTTGGCCTTGGCCACCCGCACGCGGTTCACGTATTCGCTGAAGGTAGAGCCTGTTTCCCGGCGGAAAATGCGGCTCAGATATTCGGGCGAAAGGTAGACCTGGCGGGCGGTGTCCTCCAGGGTGATCCGTTCGTTGTAGTGCAGGCCGATGTACTGGGTGCAGCGGTGGATGACGTTGGCGTGCTTTGCCTCGGTAAAACGGAACAGGCTGTCCATCAGGCCGTTTATCACGTCAGAAAGCCACAGGCAAAGGGCGTCTATGGTGCGGAAGCCCTCCATGGCCCGGCGGTACTCGTGGATTAGCCGGAGGGTGTGCTCCCCATCGCCCCCCTGGTCGATCACCGTGCGTGAGACCAGCACCAGCAGCTCGTACAGCCGGGACTTGGCCAGTTCCAGATTGCTGCCCTCTGTGAAAAGGATAGCCCCCAGCAGCTCGTTCAGCAGGCGCTGGGACTCCCTTTTGTCCTGCCGGGCAATGCTCTGCAGCAGGGCGTGCTCCAGCTCAAAGGGGTACCGGGGGGGCTTCCCCTCCTGCTTCAGCTCCTGAATGTAGGCGGTCACCTGCCCCTGGATCTGGCCGGCGCGCGCCGCGTCCAGCATACGGTTTTCCACAGACACGTTGTTCAGAAAGCCCACCGCCATAAACAAGAGGGAAGAAAGGGCGTTGACCCGCTGGGGCGGCACATAGGGAATGTGTTCCAGCACCCGCACGGCCTGCTCCAGCTCCTGCGGGGTGAAGCCCCCCTCCCCCACCAGCTCGCAGTCGATGAAATCCTGCTTTTCCACCATAATAAAGGGGCCCACGGTAATTTTCGCCTCAGCCCCGCTCTCGCTGAAAATGGGCGACACGAAGCAGGTGAGGCCCCGGGGACAGAAATAAATGTATTTTCCGCCGAAGCGCTCCGCCTCGGTCATTCCGTAAATGTGCGCCTGGACGCACTGCTCCCGGCTGAGGGCCTTTACCGCGCACATGCCGCAGCTTTCACAGCCATAGCCGTATTCCCCAAAGGTGCGGCCCTCCCTGTCAGAAAGCGTGCAGCCCAGGCCGGTGGACTGGGAAAAGGCCCGCGCGCACTCCGCTGCCAGTTTTTTGTCAAATTGCTCGCTTTCCATGACGGCGCCCCCCGCTTGCAGGGCCTGCCGCCCTGCCTTCTTCCCTTCCTAGTATAGCGAAAAAAGCTGGGCGGCGCAACAAGGCGGGGCAGAGTTTTCCGGGCGCGGAACCCTGCGGAAAAACAAATGGTTAGACATAGGCGCGAAAATGTAGTATTCTAGGAGATAGAATATGAGCGCCGGGCATGGGAAAGCGGCGGCCGGAGTATTCCAGCCGCCGCTGTTTTCCTGCGGGAAACGCCCGGCGTTCTGCCATCCCATCCCCTGAACAGAAAGGAGATTCTCCTTGACAACACGATGGATTGTCTTGCTTGCCGCGGCGGCGCTGACGGTGCTGCCGGGCTGCTCTGCCGAACCGGAACCGGTGCGGGCGGAGCGCTCCCTTTTCGCCATGAACACCTACATGACGTTTACCGCCTATGGGGAAAACGGGGAAGCCGCCGCGCTCAGCCTTGGGGTGTCGGAAGCATGAGCCAGAGAAAGAAATTCCTCCTTTTCACAGGCCTGGCGCTGCTGCTGGCCGCCGCCGGAATCCTGTTCACGCTGCAGCGGCCCCGCACCACCGTGGTGGAGATTATTCAGGACAATGAAGTGCTGTACCGGCTGGATCTGGCGCAGGCGGAGGATCAGACCATCCAGGTGGAATACGAGGGCAGGGTCAACGTTGTGGAAATCCGGGACCACCAGATCCACATGCTGGAAGCGGAATGCCCGGACAAAACCTGCGTGGACATGGGCTGGCTGGACTCTGCCGCCCCCATTGTGTGCCTGCCCAACCACCTGGTCATCCAGTTCGCAGACAATGCCGGGCTGGACGGCGCCACCGGGTGAGGGGCACAGGCAGGCTTTAGAAAGCGTAGTCCGGGCGCACCGGGGCGCCCAGGCGTACCGAGTCCAGCACGGCAAGGCAGGCGGCTACGGTGGCTGCGCCCTGCAGGGCGTCTGTTTTTACCGGCTTGCCGGTGACGATGGCTTCTACGAAGTCGGCGATTTCTCCAATGGTGTTATGGTTGCCCAGCGCTACCGGGTACCGGATGGGGATCTCCTCTGTGCCGCAGCCGAACAGCTCGCCGCCGTTCAGGCTTTCCTGGTACAGGGTGATGAAGGGCGATGTGTTGTCTGCCACAATGGTCCCCTTGGAGCCGTAAAAAGCGGAGCGCATGGTGTAATCCCGCTTGCAGCCGATAGAGACGAACACCTTTCCGATTACCTCATGGGGGAATTTTAAGATGGAAATGGTGCAGTCGTCTGTGGGAAGGTAGCGCAGCATTTTTTTGTTTGCATAGGCCATTACCTCTAAGGGATCCCCCGCGATCCAGCGCAGCAGGTCAACCGCGTGGCAGCCGCCGCCCAAAAATCCGCTTCTCTGAGGATCTGCCCGCCAGTTGGAGGCGTCGGGGATGACGAAGCGGTAGTCGTGGGCGTATTCAGACTCCACATAGAACAGCTCGCCAATGGCGCCCTGGTCAATCAGCTCTTTTGCCTTTTCAAAGCCGGGGGTGTACCTGCAAATTTGGCCTATCATAAGCTTGCAGGAGCTTTTTCTGCCGGCGTCCACCATGGCGGCGCAGTCTTCCCTGGTAAGGGCCATGGGCTTTTCGCAAAGCACGTGCTTTCCGGCGGCCAGGGCGTCCTCGGTCATGCTGCGGTGCAGCTGATCCGGCGTGCAGATCACCACGGCGTCCACGTCTTCGCGGGCCAGAAGCTCGCGATAATTTTGATAGACGCTTCCCTGGGGCAGAGAAAATTTTTCCGCCGACCGGCGGGCTTTTTCCAAATCAATGTCGCAGACAGCCTTCAATTCCGCCTGGCTGTTTTCCCGGATGGCGGCCATGTGGCTTTCTGCCATGCCGGAAGCGGAGATAACGCCGAACCGAACCCTTTTCATACGAAGCTTGACACCTCTTTTGTCGTTATTTGAGAGCGCCCATGCTGACGCCCATAATAATTTTTTTCTGCAGGATCAGGTAGATTGCTACCGCAGGGATGGAGGCCATCAGCATGCCGGTCATCTGGGCCGGGACATCCTTGGAAAAGCGCCCTACCAGGTGGGACAGGGCGGGCATGACCAGCTGTTTTTCCATATCCTTAATGAGAACCATAGGCGTGAACAGATCGTTCCAGCCTGCGATAAAGTTTATAATGATGCACACAGAGATGGCGGGGGTTACCATGGGCACAGCGATGCGCCATATTGTCTTCAGGTAGCCGCAGCCGTCTATTTTTGCTGCATCCAGCACCCCGGAGGGGATGCCGCTGAAATTAGCGGTTAACAGGAGGATAAGCCCCGCCTGACCGCCGCATATTTTCAGCATGGTAAGCCCCCACAGGGTGTCGATGATGCCCAGGCGGGCAAACATGACGTACAGCGGGATAATGGTTACCTGGGCGGGGATGAACATGACTACCATAACGGCCAGGTAAAGGGCGTTCCGGCCCCGGAACCTGACCTTGGCGAAGGCATAGCTGGCCACAATGGCGAACACAAGGCCAAGCCCAAGGCCGAAGCACACCACCAGCAGCGTGTTCCAAAAATATTTCAGAATATTGAAGTTCCGGATCATGACGTAGTAGTTTTGGTACTGCGCGCCCAGCAAGCGGATGGAAAAGGGATCGGTCATGTACTCCGCCTGGGTTTTGATGGAATTCGCCAGCATGAAAAACAGGGGGTACAGGTAAGAAACCGCCAGCAAAACAAGAACGAGGTAAATGGGGATTCTTCCCAAAAGCCACCGGATATTTTTTCTGCGTGCCATAGCCGTCACCCCTCCCAGTCTCCTAATTTATTGGCGGCGGCCATCTGTGCTTTGGTAATGAGCAGGATGATAACCAGCAAAATGACGGCCAGCGCGCAGGCTTCCCCGTACCGGGAGTTGGTAAAGCCCTTGATGTAGATCATATAGTCGATGGTAGTGGTCTCGTACCCGGGCCCCCCGTTGGTAATGGTTTGAATAAGCGGAAATATGCCGCTGAAAATGTAAATCATAGACATGATAAAGGAGTATTCAATTGTGCGCAGCAGCATGGGCAGGGTAATGTGGAAAAACCGCTGCCACCAGCCGGCCCCGTCTATTTGGGCAGATTCCAGGATGCTGGCGTCGATAGCGGCCAGGCCGCCGAACAGGACCAGAATCTGCCAGCCGATGTTGCTCCAGACAATGCACAGCAAAAGGATCAGCAGCGCCGGCACCCCTTTCCCCAGCCATT
>DVMK01000124.1 GCA_018715025.1 Candidatus Caccousia avistercoris | reverse complement strand
GCGTACATGTCCCAGCCGAAGTGGAAGCGCCGGTTCACCCACACGCCCCCGTCAATGCCCTTGCGCTGGTACTCCAGCAGGCGGCCGTAATTGACCCGGCCCATATTTTCCACCAGAATGTCGATTTTTTTGCCGGAGGCAGGCTCCGGCAGGGACTGCTCCTTCTGCAGTTCCTGGTCGTACAGGGTTAGGAGGGGGGCGCCGTCCAAAAAGACCTGCGCCCGGTCGTTGGCCTTCATCAGGTGCAGAAGCTCCACCCTGGTTTCCGCCAGGAATTCTGAGCGGTACAGGACGTAGCCGTAGCTTTGGCCCAGCTTTTCCATGCTGAGGGGGAAGGGGCTGCGGACCTTCCCGGCCAGGGCGTCAAGCTGGGGGAAGAGGGAAGCGCGTCCCGTTTCCTCTGCCGGGCCGAAGGCCTTTTTCTCAATATGGGTGGAAAAGCGCATCTCCGGCAGGGGGGCGTACTTCCCAATCACCTCCCGGAAGGCCATGTATTTGGGGGTAATGTCGCCGCACTCAGAGAGGGGCGCGTCGTAGTCGTAGGAGGTCACGTCGGGGGAGAAGGTCTCGTAATAGTTGGCGCCGTTGGTGAAGCCGAAGCTGGTGCCCCCGTGGAACATGTAGAAGTTTACGCTTCCCATGGACAGGATGTCTTCCAGGTCGGCGGCGCATTTTTCCGCCGGGGCGGTGTGGTGCTCGTTCCCCCAGGCGTCAAACCAGCCGATCCAGAACTCTGTGCACAGCAGGGGGCCTGTTTTCTGGAACTGGCGCAGGCTGCCCAGCTGCTCTTTGGCCCGGGAACCGAAGTTGGCGGTGGGATGGGCCCCCTCCACCGTGCCGCACAGCAGGTAGTCCGGGGCGGCGCCGTCAGAGGTGAACAGGGGGGCGGTGATGCCGTACTCCCGCATCATGTCCCGCAGGGCGGCCAGGTACTCTTTGTCATCCCCGTAGGAGCCGTACTCGTTCTCTACCTGCAGCATGAGGATGGGGCCGCCCTGCTCTGCCTGCAGCGGGGCCAGAATGGGGCACAGCGCCTGGTAATACCGGCGCACGGCCTCCAGGAAGGGCGGGTAGGCGCACCGCAGCCGCATGCCGTCCTGGGCCAGCAGCCAGGCGGGCAGGCCGCCGAATTCCCACTCGGCGCAGATGTAGGGGGAGGGGCGCACAATGGCCCACAGGCCCAGCTCCTGGGCTGTGCGCAGGAAGGCGGCCAGGTCCAGCATGCCGGTGAAGCAGAACTGGCCAGGGGCGGGCTCGTGCAGGTTCCAGGGCACGTAGGTTTCCACTGTGTTGCAGCCCATGGCCCGCAGCTTTTCCAGGCGGTCGCGCCAATATTCCGGTACGACCCGGAAGTAGTGGATGGAGCCGGAGATGATTTGAAAGGGCTTCCCGTCCAGCAGGAAATCCTCTTTGATTTCAAAGCGATGGCGTTCCATAATAAAATTCCTCCTCGTTTTGTGAAGCTCAGACGAATGGGGACCGATTCGGCTTAGTTTCATTATATAGAAAATAGCTAGAATTTCAAGAAGGCAAAATGAAATTTCCCCATTTTCCTCCGGGTACCGGCAAAAAAAAGCAGGGCCGGCAAGCCGGCCCTGCAGGGGCGCTGGTTCAGCGCGCTTCGCAGTGGAAAATATTTTCTTCAAAGGTGAACATTTTCAGCAGCCGCATAAAGGTGAGGCGGGCCCGCACGTAGGGGGAAATGCGGGCGGTGGGCTCCAGCAGGGAGTCCGGCAGGCCGATTCCCTCCAGGCTGTACACGCAGCCGCCCTGCTTCAGCAGCCGCACAAGCTCCTGCGGGGCGGGAATCTCCTCAACGATGCGGACAATCTCCGGCGCCTTCTCCCGCAGGACGGCGGGGTCTATCTGCGCCAGGGGGTTGGGCCTGTTTTCGTCCATAATCTCTTCCCGCATGGCCTTGTCGGGGAAGCTTTTTTCCAGCAGGTCCATCTCCAGCTCCATGTGGTCTTTCACCTGGTAAGCGCCCTTTTTCAGCAGCGCGGCCGCATTGTGGTAAATGGCGGAGGAGAGCACCAGCCCCACCGAAACCTTTTCGCCGTGGTAGTAGTCCACCGGGGCGTTGATCACCTCCATCTCCCACAAGTGGGACATGTGGTGCTCCGCGCCGGAGGCGGGGCGGGAATTGCCCACCATCTGCATGGCGAGGCCGGAAAGAAGAAGGGCGTACATCAGGTTTTCGCAGGCCTCCCGCCCGCCTTCCCGAATGGCGTCCAGGTTTTGCAGCACCGAATCCAGCGCCTCGTATTCCAGCTGGCACACCCGTTCGCAAATGTATTCCCCGGTGACGGCGTGGGCGATTTTCCAGTCGGCCAGGGCGGTGTATTTGCCCAGAAGGTCGGAAAGGCCCGAAGCGTTCAGCCGGTGGGGCGCCTGGGAAAACACGTCGCTGTCGGCCGCCACCAGAATGGGGGCCACGGCGGGAAGGGTCTTTTTGCAGCCGTGCCAGGTCATGGCCGCCACGGTGGAAACGAAGCCGTCCACGCTGGCCGCCGTGGGCACCGAAAGGAAGGGGATCCCCCGCTTGTGGGCGAGAAAGCGGGTGATGTCATGCACTGTGCCGGAACCCACCGCCAGCAGCACGTCGGGGGCCTGGGGCATTTCGGCCAGCTTTTCCTCCGCCGCCGCCACCCCGTGCTCGTTGGCGTGCAGATGGTCGGGGTTCAGCATGGCCAGGCCGCTTTCCGGCAGAAGCTCCCGCACGGCGGCCCCCGCCGCCCGGTAGGTGTTTTCGTCGCAGACAATGGCGGGCACGCGGAAGCCCCGGCTGGCGACAAGCCCCGGCAGGCGGCGGATGGCCCCGGGCTCAATGAAAATATCCTGGACGGAAATCTGGTGGGTGCGGCCGCAGGAACAGGGTTTGGCAAACAGGCTGACATCAATGTTCATAACGTTGGCTCCTCCTTCAATATTTCGCTTCACTTTACGAATCTTAAAAAACGAAAGAATAAATCCTTTGTTTTGTTTTGATTATATCACATTATTCCCGTTCTGTATAGTTCCCAAGAAAAGAAAAACGAGGAAGCTCCACATAAAGCGAAGAGAGAAGAGCAATGGTCTGGCTGTCTTTCACCGAGCCGGTGAAGTCCAGGTAAAAATCGTATTCAAATTTTCTGCCGGGAATAGGGCGGCTTTCGATTTTCGTAAGATTCAGCCCCGCCTGGGCGAACCGGGACAGCACCCCGTGAAGGGAGCCGGTGGTATGGGGCAGGGAGAAGCACAGGCTGATTTTGTTGGCGTCCCGGGGGATGTACAGCTCACGGCTGATGAGGATGAACCTGGTGCAGTTGTTTTCCGTATTCTGGATGTTCCGTTCCAGCACCGCAAGGCCCGCGGCGGCGGCGGCCTCCTCAGAGCAGACGGCGGCGGCCCCCTTTTCCCGGGCGGCGGTGAAGGCCGCCTCTGCGGTGGAGGAGCAGGTCACGGGGGAAAGCCCCAGCTGGGCAATCCGCTGCGAGCACTGGGCCAGCGCCTGGGGGTGGGAATAGACCCGCTCCAGCGGGGCGGCCCCCTCCGGCGCGGCCAGGCAGTGGCGCACCCCCAGGGTTTCGGCCCCCACGATGAAGAACCGATATTTCAAAATCAGGTCGTACACCTCGCCCACAGAGCCGGCGGAGGAATTTTCCACCGGAAGCACCCCGAACTGGGCCTGCCCCGAAGCCACCGCCGCGAAAATTTCAGCAAAGCTGGGGAAGAACACAGGGGAGCAGCCGGGGAACAGGCTGCAGGCCGCCTGGTGGGAAAAAGAGCCGGGCCGCCCGAAGGTGGCGATGCTGCCGGAGGGCGCGGGGGGCAGCTTCGCCCCCTCCACCAGGGCGCGGAAGCCGCCGCCGTCGTCCAGCAGGCTGTGCTGCAGGCCGCGGCTCACCTCCATCAGGGTAGAGTACAGCACCCGGGCCGCCCCGCCGTATTCCCCGGCCCGCTGCGCCACCCGATCCAGAATGGCCTGCTCCCTCTCCGGGTTCAGCACCGGCAGGCCGGCCTCCTTCTTGATGGCGGCCACCTCCCTGGCGCAGTCCATGCGGGCCTGGAACAGGGGCAGAAGCCGGCTGTCGATTTCATCAATTTTCTGGCGTACCTCTTCCAGCGTCACTGGGCTTCCCCCTCCCTTCTCTCCGGCTGAATGCCCAGCCCCTCCAGGGGGGACAGGGCCCCGTTCTGCAGCAGAAGCTCCAGAATCCCCACGGCGGCGGCGCTTTCCGCCACCGGCGCGGCCCGGGGCACCACGCAGGGGTCGTGCCTGCCGTGCACCTCCAGCCTGGTGTTTTGGGCGGCCAGCAGATCGACGCTCTGCTGGGGCTGGGAAATGGAGGAGGTGGGCTTGACGCCCAGGCGGAACAGGATGGGCATGCCGGTGGTAATGCCCCCCAGAATGCCGCCTGCGTGGTTGGTGCGGGTGCGCACCGCGCCGTCCTCCCCGTAATAATAGGGGTCGTTGTTCTCGCTGCCCCGCAGCCTGGCGGCGCCGAAGCCGGCGCCGAACTCGATCCCCTTCACCGCAGGCACGCCGTACAGAATGGAGGAGAGCAGGGATTCCACCCCGCCGAACAGGGGGCCGCCCAGGCCGGCGGGCACCCCGGTGACGGCGCATTCCACAATGCCGCCCCGGCTGTCCCGGGCCATGCGGGCTTCTTCAATGACGGCGCGCATTTTTTCCTCCACGCCCTCCCCAATCACCGGGAAATAGGCGGAGGAAAGGCGGCGCAGCAGGGCGGCGGGGATTTCAGGCCCGGGGAAGGGCTCGTCCTCCACCGGGCCCACGGCGGCCACATGGCTGCCGATGAGGATGCCCCGGCGCTCCAGAATCTGGCGGCACACGGCCCCGGCGGCGCAGAGGCAGGCGGTCAGGCGGCCGGAGAAATGGCCGCCGCCCCGCACGTCGTTGTACCCGCGGTAGCGCACGTGAGCCGGGTAGTCGGCGTGCCCGGGCCGCGGCACCTGCAGCAGGTTCTGGTAGTCTGCCGAGCGGGTGTTGGTGTTGCGGATGAGGATGCACAGGGGCGCGCCGGTGGTGCGGCCCTCCAGCACGCCGCTGAGGAATTCAGGCTCGTCCGCCTCCTTCCGCGGGGTGGAGCTTTTGTCCCGGCCGGGGGCCCGGCGGGCCATCTGGGCCAGGAGGGCCTCCCGGTCAATGGGCTCCCCGGCGGGCAGGCCGTCCAGAACCACGCCCACGGCCGGGCCGTGGCTTTCGCCGAATATGGAAATCCTCAGGTTATTCCCCCATACGGATGATGCTGCCATGTACGTTTCCTCCCAACTGATGATAATGGTCAAAGAAATCCGGGTAGCTTTTCCGGATGCTGTCCCCGCCGGTGATGCGGCACTCCCCCTGGGCGCGGAGGGCGGCGATGGAAAGGGCCATGACCACCCGGTGATCGTTGGCCCCCTCTGCCAGGCCGCCCCGCAGGGCGGGCACGCCGGCAATGGCCAGGCCGTCCGCCGTCTCCCGCACGCGGGCCCCCAGGGCGTTCAGCCCCTGGGCCATGGCGGCCAGCCGGTCGCTTTCCTTCAGGCGCAGCCGCTCTGCGCGGCAGATGACCGTCTCGCCCTCTGCCAGGGCGAAGGCCGCCGCCAGAATGGGAACCAAGTCGGGAATTTGGGAGGCGTCGATGGCGACGCCCCGCCACGCCCCGGCCCGGCACCGCAGGGCCCCTTCCTCCCAGGAAAGGAGCGCCCCGCCCTGGGCCAGCAGCCCGGCGGCGGCCTTGTCCCCCTGAAGGGAGTCCGGCCGCAGGCCCCGCACGGCCACGTCGCCGCCCAGGGCCCCCGCGGCCAGGAAAAAGGCCGCCTGAGACCAGTCCCCCTCCACCTGCCAGCGGCAGGGGCGGTACCGCTGGCCGCCCGGCACCAGCCAGCCGTCCTTCACAGGGTGCACCGCAACCCCGAAGGCGGCCATGGCCTGCACCGTCATTTCCACATAGGCCGCGCTTTCCAGCGGGGTGGTCAGCACAATCCGGCTGTCCCCCTCCAGCAGGGGCAGGGCCAGCAGCAGGCCGGTGACAAACTGAGAGCTCACATTTCCCGGCAGGGCGAACTCCCCGGGCGCCAGCCTGCCGGAGACGGAGAAGGGCAGGCCGCCCGGCCCGCCGCAGGCCACGCCGTGCTGGGGCAGAAGCTCCCCGTACAGGCCGATGGGCCGCTGGGGCAGCCGCCCCCGGCCGGTGAACACGGCGGGCGCCCCCAGGGCGGCCGCAATGGGGATGAGGAAGCGGAGGGTAGAGCCGCTTTCCCCGCAGTCAATCTCCACCCTGCCCCGGGGCGGTTCCCCGGGGCGCAGGGTACAGGCGTCCCCCCGCCATTCCTCCCGCACGCCCAGGGCGCGCACCGCCCCCAGGGTGGCGGCAATGTCGGCGGAAAGGGCCAGGGGGGCCAGGGTGCTGGGGCCCTCCTGGGGGGAGGTGAGGGCCGCCAGGGCCGCGCACAGCAGGCCCCGGTGGGCGGCGCTTTTGGAGGGCGGGGCGTCCACCGTGCCGCACAGCCGGCCAGGGGTCAGGAGAACGGTGGAATCCTTCATAGGGCCCCATCCTTTCCGCCGCCCAGCGCCCGGCGGCATTGGGCGGCAAACTCCGCCCGGGGCATCCGGTGAACGAAGCTTTCCCCTATTTCCCGCAGCAATACCACGCGAAGGTCGCCGCCCAGCCCTTTTTTGTCCAGGGCGGTGGCGGCCAGCACCTCCTCCAGGGAGGCGTTGTCCCGCGTGGGCAGTCCGTATTTTTCCAGCAGGGCGGCAATCTGCCCCGCCGTGCCCGGCTTTGTCAGGCCCATGGCCTCCCCCGCCTGAGAGATGAGCACCATGCCCACGCCCACGGCGGCCCCGTGGGTGAGCCCGGCGTAATGGTGGGCCTTTTCCAGGGCGTGGCCCAGGGTGTGGCCGAAATTCAGCACCAGCCGTTCGCCGGTGTCGAACTCGTCCCGCTCTACAATTTGCCGTTTGATGTCCACGCATTCAAACAGCACTTTCTCCATAATGCCGCCCAGCTCTTCCGCGTCCCGCAGGGCTTCAAACAGGGAACGGCTGCGGATGCATCCGTATTTGATCACCTCGCCCATGCCGTCCGCCAGGAAAAGCGGGGGCAGGGTTTTCAGCGTGTCGGGGTCGATGAGCACCAGGGCGGGCTGGTGGAAGGCGCCCGCCAGGTTTTTCCCCTGGGGCAGGTCCACCGCGGTTTTCCCCCCCACAGAGGAGTCCACCTGGGCCAGCAGGGAGGTGGGCACCTGCACGAACGGTACGCCCCGCAGGTAGCAGGCGGCGGCGAAGCCCGCCATGTCGCCGGTGACGCCGCCCCCCAGGGCCACCAGGAAGTCGCTGCGGGTCAGGCCCTGCTCTGCCAGGAAGCCCAGCATCTGCCCTACGGTGGAAAGCTGTTTGCTTCCCTCCCCGGCGGGGAACACAAAGCGGCTGGCGGCGAAGCCCGCTTCCCGCAGGGAGGAAAGGCACCGTTCCCCGTACAGGGGGAACACGCTGCTGTCGCTCACCAGGGCGGCCTTGGCCCCGGCGGGGAACAGGGCGGCGCACCGGGCGCCCAGGGCGTCCAGGCAGCCCCGCTCAATGATGATTTCGTATGGTTTCGATGTGCGTACCGTCATTTGCATCTCTATCTCGGCCTTCCCTTCTCTGTCCATTATGATATACGCTTATTCCCCCAGGGATTCCTTCACCAGGCGGCCCTCCCGCAGAAGGGAGCTGAGCCGCCCGCCGTCCCCCGCCTGCACCGCGTCGCGGATGCGGGACAGGTTGCCGATGAGGATGTCCAGCTCCTCTGCCAGGGGGCCTGCGTTGCTGAGGAACAGCTCGGTCCACAGGGCTTCGTTGATGTTGGCCACCCGCGACACGTCGCGGTAGCTGCCGGCGGAAAACCCGGCGTGGCCGGGGCACTGGGGGCTGAGCACGTAGGCGCAGGCCAGGGCGTGGGGCACTTGGCTGGTGAAGGCGATCATCTGGTCGTGGCGTTCCGGGGTGGTGACCACGCAGCCGCCGAAGCCCAGGGCCGCCGCCGTCCGCTTCAGCAGGGCCACGTCCTCCTGAGAGGCCCCGCAGGGGGTGATGATGTAGCTGGCCCCCCGGAACAGCGAGGCCTCGCTGGCGGCGAAGCCCACCTTCTCCCGCCCGGCCATGGGGTGGCTGCCCGCGAAGCGGAAGCCGAACCGGCGCGCCAGGGCCGAAAGCCTTTCGCACACCTCCGTCTTGATGCCGCAGGTGTCTGTCACCAGGCAGGAGCGGGGGATCTGCCCGCCGTGCTCCTGCGCGAATTCCACGGCGGCCTGGGGGTACACCGCCAGGAAGAGCAGATCCAGCCGCTTCAGGTCGCTCCATTCCCCTCTGTGGTCCACCGCGCCGCAGGCCAGGGCCGCCTCGGTCACCGCCGGGTTCTGGTCGAACCCCCACACGGTGCAGTTGGTGTATTCCCGGAAGGCCTTGGCCAGGGAGCCGCCGATGAGGCCCAGCCCCACAATGCCCACCCGCAGGGAGAGATCCTCCTCCATGGCTCAGCCCTCGCTGCGCAGGGCCTTGGCCGCCGCGAACACCCGCCTGGCCAGGTGGTCGAACTGGTCGGGGGTGAGGGACTGGGCGCCGTCGGAAAGGGCCTTGGCCGGGTTGTTGTGCACCTCAATGATAAGGCCGTCGGCCCCCGCGGCCACCGCCGCCATGGCCAGGGGCTCCACCAGCCAGGCGATGCCCGAGGCGTGGCTGGGGTCCACAATGACCGGCAGGTGCGACAGCTTCTTCAGAATGGGAACGGCGGAAATGTCCAGGGTGTTGCGGGTGTACGTCTCGTAGGTGCGGATGCCCCTCTCGCACAGAATGACCTGGTCGTTGCCCCCGGCCATAATGTACTCGGCGCTCATGAGAAGCTCTTCGATGGTGCTGGAAAGGCCCCTTTTCAGCAGGATGGGCTTGCGGATCTTCCCCAGCTCTTTCAAAAGCTCGAAATTCTGCATGTTCCGGGCCCCCACCTGGATGACGTCCACATCCTCGAACAGGGGCAGGTGGGCGGCGCTCATAATCTCTGTCACAATGGGCAGGCCGGTCTTTTTCCGGGCCTCGCGCAGCAGCTCAAGGCCGTCTGCCTTCAGCCCCTGGAAGGCGTAGGGGGAGGTGCGGGGCTTGAAGGCGCCGCCCCGCAGGAACTGGGCCCCGGCCTCTTTCACCCGCTGGGCCACCTGGCAGATCTGCTCCTCGGTTTCCACCGAGCAGGGCCCGGCGATGAGGGCCAGCCCGCCGCCGCCGATCTGCTGGCCGCCCGGCAGGGTGATGACGGTGTCGTCCGGGTGGAATTTCCGGTTGGCCTTTTTGTAGGGCTCCTGCACCCGCTTGACGCTCTCTACAAAATCCTGGGCGGCAATGTAGTCGATGTCAATGGCGGAGGTGTCGCCGATGAGGCCCAGCACCGTGCTCTGGGTGCCTACCCAGGTGTTCACCTTCACGCCGTAATCCTTTTTCAGGTTCTCGGTGAAGTGGTTCAGCTGTTCCACCGTACAGTTTGGCTTTAATACAATAATCATGATTCCTGTCTCCTTACTGAAAATTTTCTCAGGAAGCCGCAAGATCAAAAAAAGCGGGGCTGTTTCCAGCTCCGCTTCTCTTCTCCATCGCCTCAGGCCGATCCGAAGGATTCCGGGAATCCCGGGCATCCTGTCAGGATCAGGCCCCTGCAGGCCCGTCGATCCGCACAGAGTTTCCACAGCAATTTGCCCACGCACAAAAATCCCGCGCCATAAAATGACGGGGATACGAAAAATAGGTAAATCGTGCGGTGAACAAAGCGCTCATACGAAAACTCCTGTAAACCGGGGCGGGCTTCGGGCCGCTCCTTTTTTCCTTCCTTATCATACCCGCATTTTTTTCGTTTGTCAACGGCTGCGGGGGATTTTTTGCCCGCCCGGGGGCTCACCCGCCGCTTTTCACCTGACGCAGCACCTCGCGGGCCACGGCCAGGGGCGGGCCGCCGGCGGGGACGGTGAGGTGGGCGGCCTGCCGGTACAGGGGCATCCTCTCCCGGTGCAGGGCCTCGATGACCGCGTCCCGGTCCGGCTTCTGCAGCAGCGGGCGGGAGGCGTCGTTTTTCAGGCGCTTCTTCAGCTCCTCCAGGGGGGCGTCCAGCAGGACAATGACGCCGGTGCGGCCCAGGCATTCCGCGTTTTCCCGCCGCACCAGCGCGCCGCCCCCGGCGGCCACCACCAGCCCGGCTTCCCGGGCCAGGGCCTGGGCGGCCTCATGCTCCAGGGCGCGGAAGCGGGGCTCCCCCTCCTGGGCGAAAATCTGGGCCACGGTTTTTCCGGCGCGCTCTTCAATGAAGCTGTCCATATCAATGAATTTCCGCCCGGTTTCCCGGGCCAGCAGGCGGCCCACGGTGGTTTTTCCGCAGCCCATGAACCCGCAGAGGATGATGTTTTTTTCCTTTCCGCTCACGGATGCTCCTCCCTTCCGAAGCTGCGGTTCATTTCCGCCACGGCCTCGGCGCACAGCTGCCGCTGGAATTCCCGGGGGAACCGGCTTCCGTTCCAAATGTGCTGGGCCTTGGCCGCCTGGCCCACCAGCATGGCCATGCCGTGCACGGCGGTTTTTCCTGCCTCCCGGGCAAGGCGCAGCAGCATGGTTTCGTCTGGGTTGTACACCGCGTCGAACACGGCGGCGCAGCGGCCCACCACGGCGGCCGAAACAGGGGAGCAGCCGGTTTTGGGGTGCATGCCCACCGGCGTGCCGTTCACCAGAAGGTCCCAGCGGCGGGCCCCGGCGGTCTGCTCCAGCCGGGCGAAGCTTTCCAGGGTGATTTCACAGGCCAGGCCCCGCCGCCCCGCCATGGCGGCCAGCTCCCGCCGCAGGGGCTCCGCCTTTTCAGGGGAGCGGGCCGCTATGCACAGGGAGGGCGCGCCCGCCTGCACCAGCTCGTAGGCCATCACCCTGGCGGCCCCGCCGGCCCCCAGCAGAAGCGCGCTTCCCGCAGGGGACACCCCGGCCGACTGCAGCGCAAAGAGGAAGCCGTCGCCGTCGGTGGTGTAGCCCGTCATGCGGCCGCCCTCGCAGCGGACGGTGTTCACCGAGCCGAAGAAGGCCGCTTTTTCGTCCAGGGCGTCCAGAAAAGGAATAATTTCCTGCTTGTAGGGAATGGTGATGTTGAAGCCGGAAAGCTTCCGCAGGGCCGGCGCCGTTTCGGCCAGACGCCCCGGGGGCACGTCGAGCAGGCGGTAAGAGGCCTGCACCCCGGCGGCGGCGAAAAGCCTGGCCTGCAAAAAGGGAGACATGGAGTGGGCTACAGGGTGGCCGATGAGGGCGTACTCTTGTTCCGGCATGAAAAAACTTCCTTTCTCTTGTGAAAAAGCGGGGGATTTCGTCCGCTTTTTCTGTGAAATTTATGAAATCTCAGTAATTTCCAAAAAAATATTGACAAAGGGAAGGTTTGCTAATAATATGTGGATAAGGCAAATTTGGTGGATTCTATCCGCTTCACGCACTGTATTGTAGCATATCCCCTTGCCGTTTGTCCAC
>DVMK01000123.1 GCA_018715025.1 Candidatus Caccousia avistercoris | reverse complement strand
GGGGCTTTTCCGGTTTGTCGTAATTATACCGTAAGGGCATTCGATGGTGAGAATATCCAGGAATCCGGTCACCTCAAACACTTCCATAATGGTCTCGTTGACATGGCGGATCACCATTTTCCCCTGCTTGTTCATCGTTTTCTGCGCGGTCAGTATGACGCGCAGGCCGGCGGAAGACAGGTACTCCAGCCTGCTGAAATCCATTTCCAGCAGGGTAACCCCCTTCCAAGACTGCCTGAGCTCGGCTTCCAGCTGCGGAGCGGTGATTGTGTCAAGCCGCCCCTCCAGAGAGAGATGCAGGGCCGTTCCGTCTATCGCTTTGCTGATATTCATGTTCCATACCTCCTGAAAATAGATAGGCGCCGCCTTCCACCGCTTCCCGCTCTGAAGCACCTGGATATGGAGCGATGGAAAAGCCATATTTCACACCACATACAAAAACACACGCAGCCGCCTGCACCCGCCGCCGGTCTGCCCTCTGCTGAAGGGTGGGCGTTCCCTCCGAAGGCCCGCCTGCCCACTCCGGTTGGCCGATGAATTTCAGACAGCTGAACACCGCGTACAGCGCCGCTTCCATACCCCCGGCAAAACAGACCTCGCAGACCGGGAAGCGGCGGCACGCAAACGCTTTTTTCATTATAGGGGTTCTTTCGTCTAAATTCTTTTTTCTGCGCGAAACGCTCCTTTTTTTTCGTGAAATAAAGTCTGGCCGAAGGACTTTATTTCGGCAGCCCCCTTTCGGGCGCGCAGCGATTCGGCCTGATTTCAGCCGCCCCTCCCATTCCTTGCCAAGGCTAAAAAGCGTTATCACCGCATTTTGGCCAGCCGTTGGATCCGATGCAGGGGATCCGGATGCGCGTTCTGCGGACACTGAAGAGGTGAAAAGCAAAAAAGCCCGGCATGGCAAGGCCCCGCAAGGGGGATCCCTGTCATGCCGGGCGCTGGGCCGGTTCCCACCGGCAGGGGCGGGGCTCATTCGCCGAACCCGTTTTCCGCCCCCTGGCCTGCCTGCGGCTGGCCCTGCAGCAGCTGAAGCGCCTCCTCCATGGGAAGGCCGCTTTGCTGCACGGCCTGGTACAGCAAAAGCTGATCCTCCTGCTGCACCTTTTCTTCCAGCTCTTTTTTCCGCAGCTTTGCCTGCGCAAGCTGATCCTTCAGCCCTAAAATCAGGGTTTCCTGCTCTTCCAGAAGCTCCCTGGAAGAACGGTTGGCTGGCTTTCGTCCTCTTGGCATATCGTTTTCTCCCCTTCCGTGAACTGATAAGGAACAGAACCTGAACCGTTTCGCGGCTTTTCCGGCTGTTTCTGCTCCTGCCCTTCGTGGACAAGGGGCAAAGCGGTTCGCCGGGGCCGGGCAAGCCCCCAGCGCCTGCTTTTTCGCCCCGTCCAGCGCTTTTTCCCTTTGTCCACTAAGGGTAAGCATACCCCATATTCCCGGAAAATTCTGTCGGTTGCTGCCGCACGGAACCGGAAGGGAAAAGAAATTCTGGGGAGCCGTGCCGGTTCAGGCCGCCCCGCCGGTGGGGAAGGTGATTTTGACCCGCAGGCCGTGGGGCTCTGCCGGTTCAAAGCGCACCGTTCCGCCGTGCGCCTGGGCAATCTGCCGCACCAGCCTGAGGCCCATGCCGTGTTCCCCGCCGCCCGCGCTTCCCCGCAGGGGAAAAACGTCCTGCCTTTGGTTCATGGCCTCACAGGCGGCGGCTTCCATACCGCCGCCGTCGTCCGCCACCGTGCAGGCGGCCTGCCCGTCCCCGGCGCTCACCGTGACGGAGATGCGGCACCCCTGGGGATTGTGAACCATGCTGTTGCGGATGAGATTGTCCAGCATCCGCCGCAGCAGGGCGGGGTCGCCGGAAAGCTGCGCCGCCCTTCCCGGATGCTCCTCAGAAAATTCCAGCTCATACTGCTGCGGCAGCCCGCCGTTGAGCACCCCGCTCACCGCCTGGCGGCCAATCTCCACCAGATCGGTCTTTTCCCGGCGCAGCGGCGTGAGCGCATACTCCAGCCTGGTGGTCAGGTTCAGATCCTCCACCAGGGCCCGCAGTCGCTCCCCCTGCCGCCGGATCATCCCGGCCTGCCGCCTGGCCTCTGGGGGAAGGGCGCTGTCGTCCTCCAGCTGGCTGGCGTAGCCCAGCACCATGGAAAGGGGGGTGCGGATGTCGTGGGACACGCCGCGGATCCACTCGGCCCGGGTGTTGTCCTTCTGCAGCAGGTAATCCCCGGCCCGGTTCAGCCCCGCGCTGATTTCGGCCAGCTCCCCTTTTTCTTCCAGGGCGCGGTGCCTGCCCCGGCCCAGATCCTGAATGCCCTGCAAAAGGGGCGACATGGCCTTTTCCACCCTGCGGGTGTTGCGCAGCATGAGGAAAACCATCAGCAGCAGGTTGAAGGCAAAAACCACGACGGCCCCTGCAAGAAGCCGCAGCAGGGCGGGCGTTTCCATGGAAAAGTAATATTTCACCCAGGAGCCGGGGGCGAAGCCCACCACCATCAGCCCGCCGTCCTCCCGCGCCCAGACCTTCACCGGATAATCCTGCAGGTACCAGCGGCTGAAGGAGGCCACCTGGGCGCTGGTGTACGCCCGGGGAAGCTCCTGGGGAAGGTCCTGCTCCCAGACCACCGTGCCGCTCTCGTTCAGAAGCATGGCCCAGGCTTCGTTTTCCCGCAGCAGGGAAACGGCCGCGCCGTCCGCCGTCCAGACGCCGTTCTGCCGTGTCACATGGCCCGACAACGCCTGCACCGACAAGCCGCCCTGCGCCCCGCTCATGCAGCCAGAGATCAGAAGGCTCAGGATCAGCAAAAGATTGACCAGAAAGAACAGCGCCAAAATTCCAATGGTAGAGAAAATGTAGCGCCGGAAAAACCGCCGCACCGGGTTCACGGCTTCGCCCCCTTCAAATTGAGCCGGTACCCCAGCCCCTTGGCCGTCACCAGGGAAACCGGCCGGGAGGGATTGGCCTCGATTTTCTCGCGCAGGTGGCGGATATGGGTGGAGAGGGTGCTCTCGTACCCCTGCCAGAATTCCCCGCACACGGCGCTGCACAGGGCGCCGGTGGTGACGATGCGCCCTGCGTTTTCATAGAGCTTTTCCAACAGCTGCAGCTCCTTGGCGGTGAGGGGAATCCGCTCCCCGCCCCGGCAGACCTCCGCCTTCTCCAAATCCACGGTGGAGGCCGCCAGCTCTACCCTGCGGTTCGGCTCTGGGTAAGCTCGGTGGAGAATGGCCCTTACCCGCAAAAGCAGCTCTTTGGGCAAAAAGGGCTTGGAAAGGTAGTCGTCCGCCCCCAGCTCCAGCCCTGCCACCCGGTCCTCCGCCTCGCCCCGGGCGGTGAGCATCAGGACGGGAACCCGGCTGACGCGCCGGATTTCCCGAAGAACCGCAAATCCGTCCATCCCCGGCATCCTCACATCCAAAATAAGCAAATCCGGATTCTGCTCCCGCCAGATCCGCAGGGCTTCGCCGCCGGAGGAGGCCGTCAAAAGCTCCGCATAGCCCGCCCGGCGGAAAATGGAGCACAGCATCTCCAAAAGGTCCCGGTCGTCATCCACCAGCAAAATTTTATGATCCATCCCAGGCCGCCTCCTTTCCTCCGTCTTATTATACCGCCAAAGGGGCCGCCTGCCTATGGCCGCGGAAAAATCTCAGAGATAAAGTAAGGTAGGCTCAGGGTTCTCTCAAGGCGGGGGTGTTATCCTGTTGATATCAACCAAAGGAGGTACCCGCCTATGAGCGACTGTATCATTGAAACCAAAGGACTCACCAAACGGTACGGGGAGCAGGTCAGCGTTTCCAGCTTGCATCTCCATGTGCAGAAGGGGCGCATTTACGGCCTTTTGGGGCGCAACGGAGCGGGAAAGACGACCACCATGCGCATGCTTCTGGGCCTGACCGCCCCCACCTCCGGCACAGTGTGCCTGTTCGGCCGCCCCCTGAAGGGGAACGAGAAGCGGCTGCTGCCCCGCATCGGCAGCCTCATCGAGTCCCCCGGCTTTTACCCCAACCTGACCGGCACCGAGAACCTGCGGATCTTCGCCCGGCTGCGGGGGCTCAGGAATCCCGGCTGCATCAAAGGCGCTTTGGAGCTGGTCAACCTGCCTTACCGGGACAAGAAGCTCTACTCCCAATATTCCCTGGGCATGAAGCAGCGGCTGGCCATCGCCCTGGCGGTGATGCACGACCCGGAGCTGCTGATTCTGGACGAACCCATCAACGGCCTGGATCCCATCGGTATTGCCGAGATGCGAGATTTCATCCGGGCGCTGTGCGAGGAGCGGGGCAAGACAATCCTCATTTCCAGCCATATCCTCTCTGAAATCGCCCTGCTGGCCCACGACATCGGGATCATCGACCACGGCGTTCTGCTGGAGGAGGAAAGCCTGAAGGAGCTGGAGCAGAAAAACGGCAGATACCTCCGCTTTTCGGTTTCTGACGCGCAGACGGCCGCCCGGCTGCTCCGGCAGGAAATGGGGATCCAGGCTGCTGCGGAGAACGGCCGGGAACTGACCGTGCGGGATCTTCGCCTGGACACCGGCGCGGCGGTTCGGCGGTTCGTGGAGGCGGGGCTTACCGTATTCGACGCCCACCTGTATGAGGACACTCTGGAGGACTATTTCAAGCGCATCACAGGAGGTGAGGGCATTGCTTAAACTTCTGCGGTGTGAATTTGCCAAGCTGCGGCGCAGGCCCCTGTTCTTCGCCGCGGCGGCCGTCTCCGCCCTGATCCCCCTGGGCTGCGCCCTGTTTCTGCCGGACTTCCAGGAATTTACCAGCGGGGCCGAGGCGGTGGACGGCATGATGTCCACCCTGTTTCAGATGAGCGCCTACCTGCTGCTCATGCCGGCTTTGGTGGTGCTGGCCGCCAGCCTGCTCTTTGAAGAGCAGGACAACGACACGCTGAAAAACCTGGCGGCTGTGCCGGTGGGCAAGCCCGCTTTGGCCATGGCGAAAATGGCCCTGCTGCTTCTCTTTTCCGCCGCCTTTATGGCGGCCGGAGGCCTGGCGGTTCTGGTCATTGTGCTGGCCGCCGGATGGGAGCCGGTGGGGTTCTGGCGGCTGTTCCTGGTGGGCGTCGGCCAAGGGATCATGATGTGGGCCGGGGCGCTGCCCTGCATCCTGCTGGTGGTGCTGCTGAACCGGAGCTACATCGTCTCTGTCATCGCTGCCTTTTTCTACACCGCCGTCAATTATATCTTCAGCATGAACGACCTTTTCCTCACCCAGCCCTTCGGCCTGAACCTGGGGACGCTGCTCCCCGGGCCGCTGACCTTCCGCTGGTACTTTCAGTACCTGGATTTTTCCCATTCCGGCGCTGAGATGCTGGAGCTTCTGGAGCGGATTCGTCCCTATTTTGTCACCACCGCCCAGGCCTTTTTGGTGGCCGGAGCGGAGGCCGCGGTGTTTCTGGCCCTGATTGCGCTGGTTTACAAGCGCCAGGGCGTGTAAGGAGGTGCAGAGTATGTGGAATATTATACAGGCGGAGTGGCAGAAGCTGCGGCGCTGCCAGATCCTGCTGGTGGGCGTCGTGGCCCTGGCCCTCTGCCCGGTGGTGCAGTACGGCACCCAGCTGGTTGTAAACCCGGAAATCCGGGACCCTGACTTTGACCTTGTCCACCTGTTTGCCAATGTGGTGTGGGGCAACACCCAGGTGTTTCTCCCCATCTCCCTGGTGATGATCGGCGGGTGGCTCATAGACCGGGAGAACGCCCACGACACCATGAAGAACCTGCTCGTCATCCCCCTGCCCTACCAGAAGCTTCTGGCCGGGAAATTGGCGGTCACCGCCCTGCTTTCTCTGCTGTTCGGCATCTACAGCGTGGCCGTGACGGTGCTCACCGGGGCGCTGGCCGGCCTTCCCGGCCTGACCCCTGCGGTCGTTTTGCAGCAGGGCGGGCAGGTGGTGGCCGCGGCGCTGACCGCCTTCCTCGCCTGCATGCCTGTCATTTTGATTTTCGGCCAAATACGGGGCGCTTACCTGGGCGGCTCCATCCTGGCCTTCTTTCTGGGGTACTGCATTTTGTTCTTCAAAAGCGGGTTCCTGCTCTCTGCCTATCCCTTCTCCGCCGCGCTGGTGCTGGCCGGCTTCGACATGGAGGAGTACAATGGGGCGCTGCAGGCCCCCAGCGTGCCGCTTGCCCTTCTGGGGATGGGGGCCGTCATTGTGCTGACGGCGGCAATCCTGGCCGTTTCCCGCCCCGGCAGCCAGGCGGGGCCGGGGAAAAGGAAGAAGGCCAAAGGCCGCGGCCGGCGGCATCGGCGGTAAGGGGGAATACAATATGAAATGGAAACGAAGTTTTTCCTGGAAGAGTCTTTCGCCCCTGCTGTGCGGCCTGCTCTGCGCGTCTCTTCTGAGCGGCTGCGCCAAGGCTCTGCCAGCCTTGGCAGACGGCGCCGACACCGTTCTGCAGGCTCTGGCAGAGGGATCGGACCGCATCGCGGGCGCGCTGGCAGACCTCACAGACAACGCCTGGAAGGCCGCGGCAGAACAGACAGACGGAGAATGGAAGGATGCGGTTCTGGAAGCCTATGGCTCGCTGGTGGGCTCCGCCGGTTCCCGGGCGCTGACGCCGGACCGCTCCCTGCAGGGGGAACGGATTCCGTGTGTGGACGGTTACACCGGCTCTTACCAGGCGGAATACGAGAATTTCTCCGGCACAGAGCTCCTCTTCGGCGGAACCGTGCTGGAGCGGGAGGGCGGGGGCGCTGTGGAACTCTCTCTTTCCCTCGACGGAAAGGAGGGAGAGGCCGCCGTCTTCTTGTGCTCCGGCTCTGACGGCCCGGTGTCCCTTCTCTCAGGCAGCGGGAACCGCAACGTGGTGATTGACGTGAACGGCGGCAGCACCTATGTGGGCGTGTGGGCACGGAATTTCACCGGGGCGGCATCGATCCGAAGCGAATCAGCGGCGGAACCGTAAAAAAACAGGCAGGCTGCCAAAACGGGCTTGCGCCCCAGACAGTCTGCCTGAAATTTTCCTGCGCACCGGCGGCAAGGGGGATGACCGCGGGAAATAGAATTATTCACACAAATACCACATGATATCGACAGCTCCATGTTGTGTTCTATAAACTTTCTAT
>DVMK01000122.1 GCA_018715025.1 Candidatus Caccousia avistercoris | reverse complement strand
GCGTCAAACCATTTGAAAAGGAAAAACCCCGGAAACCGCGTAGTTCCGGGGTTTTTGACCACTTTTGATAAAGTTTAGCGCTTGCTGAACTGCGGAGCGCGACGGGCAGCCTTGAGGCCGTACTTCTTTCTTTCCTTCATTCTGGGGTCGCGGGTGAGGAACCCGGCCTTCTTCAGGGTAGCGCGCAGGTTTTCAGAATCGTACTGCAGCAGGGCGCGGGCAATGCCGTGGCGGATAGCGCCGGCCTGGCCGGTGACGCCGCCGCCGGTAACGCGGCACACAATGTCAAACTTCTCGTTGGTGTTGGTGAGCACCAGGGGCTGACGCACAATGAGCTTCAGCGTCTCAAGGCCGAAGTAGTCGTCGATGTCCCTGTCGTTGATGGTAATCTTGCCAGAGCCCTGGTACACACGGACGCGGGCCACGGAGCTCTTTCTTCTACCGGTTCCGTAAAAATAAGGCGCTTTCTCGTACATGGTTCAATCCTCCCTTATAATTCCCAAGCTTCGGGCTTCTGGGCGGCGTGCTTGTGCTCGCTGCCCGCGAACAGGCGCAGGCGGCTCATGGCGTCGCGGCCGATGCTGTTGCTGGGGATCATGCCCTTTACAGCCAGCTCCATGGCCTTGGTGGGGTTCTGGGCCATAAGGGTATCATAACGGACGGATTTCAGGTGCCCGATGTAGCCTGTGTGATGATGATAGAATTTCTTTTCCAGCTTCTTGCCGGTGAGCACTGCCTTCTCGCAGTTGATAATGATCACATGGTCGCCGCAGTCCACATGGGGTGCGAACGTGGGCTTCTGCTTGCCCCGCAGAAGAACGGCAGCCTGGGCGGCCACACGGCCCAGCGGTTTGCCGGCAGCGTCGAGTACATACCACTTGCGGGAAATTTCTCCGCTTTTGGGCATATAAGTAGACATGGCTTTTACCTCCTGATGACTTCCTTCGTTTCGTTTTGCAAATTTGTGCTCTATGATACTACCACACAAGGCGGCGGCTGTCAATAGGATTTTTTCATTTTTTTAATTTACAAATATGGTTGCTTCATTTTTCTCTTGTTTTTGGCCGAAATCTCTGTCTACCTCACGCGTCATTTCTGTTTTTTGCTCCCGGCGTTTTCGGGGAAACGGGGCGCGGCTTACCTTCCCCCGCCTTCTGCGCCGCGCTTCCGGCCGGCGGAAGCGTCCAGCATCCGGTTCGCCTTCCGCAGGGCGGCGGCGGCCAGGCCGGCGCACAGGGCCTTGAGCGCGTCCCACAGCACAAAGGGCAGCACGGCGGCCGCCAGGGCCTGCAGGTAGCCCACATGGCCGACAGCGCAGTACCAAAGGGAGCCCATCAGGTAACAGGTGAGCAGGCCGGCCGCCAGGGCCAGCGCCAGCCGGGGAACAGAAAAGCGCTTTTCCAGGATCCACGCCATCAGAAAGGCGGACGCCGGGTACGCCAGCAGGAAGCCCCCCGTGGGCCCCAGCAGCACCCCGGCCCCGCTGGAAAAGCCGCTGAACACCGGCAGGCCCGCAAGCCCCAGCAGCAGGTAGCACACCTGCGCCAGCAGCGCGTTCTGCTTGGGCAGCACCGCCCCGGTGAGGAACACCGGTATGAGGGAAAGAGAAAAGGGCACAAGGGTGACGGGCAGCGTCACGGTCAAGGGCGCCAGCACCGCCGTAAGGGCGCAGAACAGGGCCGTCATGGTGAGGGATAACGTTCTTGTTTTCATAAAAAAACCTCCGCTGTGGCAGGCCGCGGGGCAGAGGAGAGGCCCGGCCCTGCCGCCCCGGCGGACGCCTGGGCGGGGACGTTCCCCCTCTTTTCCCTTAAAGCCTGAGAGTTCTTGCTCTCAATCATAGCGGAGATTTTTCAAATTGTCAACTTATTTATATATTTAGGTTTACAAATAGATTTTTTCCGGGAGCCGGCTCACACCTCCCGGCCGACCGCGGCGGCCACGGCGGAAACCTGGCGCACCAGCGCCTGGTACGAGGCCGTGGTCAGCTGCTGGGCGGCGTCGCTCATGGCCACCCGGGGCTCCGGGTGAACCTCCACAATAAGGCCGTCGGCCCCGGCGGCAATCCCAGCCAGGGCCAGGGGCGTCACGTAAGAGGCCTTCCCCGCCGCGTGGGAAGGGTCGATGATCACCGGCAGGCAGCTGCGCTCCCGCACCACAGGCACGGCCGACACGTCCAGGGTGTTGCGGGTGGCCGTTTCAAAGGTGCGTATGCCCCGCTCGCACAGCACTACATTATAATTGCCCTCGCTCATAATGTATTCCGCCGCATCCAGCCATTCCTCAATGGTAGACGCAATGCCCCGCTTCAGCAGCACCGGCTTTTGGGAGCGGCCCACCTCCCGCAGAAGGCGGAAGTTCTGCATATTCCGGGCGCCAATCTGCAGCATGTCGCAATACCTGCAGGCCACGTCAATCTGATCGTGGGAGACAATCTCGCTTACCACGCCCATGTCAAGGGCGTCGGCCACCCGGCGCAGGATGCGGTAGCCCTCGTCCTCCATCCCCTGAAAGGCGTAGGGCGAGGTGCGGGGCTTGTAGGCGCCGCCCCGCAGCAGGCGGCCCCCGGCGGCCTTCACCCCCTGGGCGGCGGCCATGACCTGCTCTTCGCTTTCCACCGCGCAGGGGCCGGCGATCATGGCCAGCCTCTTCCCGCCGAACACCACGCCGTTTACCGTGACGGTACGGCCCTCGGGGGTCATCTCCCGGCTGGCCAGCTTGTACGAGCGCATGATGGGCACGCATTTTTCCACGCCGTCCATCAGCTCCAGGTTCACATCCCCCAGCTTCGCCTTGTCCCCCAGCACGCCGATGATGGTGGCCTGGGAACCGGTGGACAGGTTCGCCCCCAGCCCGTGCTCTTTCAGCAGCCGGACAATGCCGTCTATGTCCTGCTGGCTGCATCCTTTTTTCATTAGAATAATCATAAAGGAATCTCCCTTCTGCTTTTATAACTTTATGCTTTAAATCGATGAATTTATTATACCGTATTTTTGCGGGAATACAAGAGGCCGGCGCCTGGAAAGAAAAAATTTCAGGATGGAAAATATAAAAAAACAACCACCCTATTGGGTGGCTGCTTTTAAGTGTTGGCGTCTCCCTATTGTCCCAGGCCGTTTCCAGCCAAGTATCGTCGGCACTAGTGAGCTTAACTTCCGTGTTCGGGATGGGAACGGGTGGACCCTCACCGCAAACAACACCAACTATTCATTTCTTGCCGCCTCTCTTGGCGACGGTGTTTATAATACCACACCGTTCTGGAAAATGCAAGCCCTTTTTCAAAAAAATTTTAAATTTTTTTTGGAGGACGGAAAAAGGAGGGGGCAAAGGGGAAAATCCCGTTGTAATTTGCGGGCTTCTTCGGTATACTGAAAGAAAACGGCGTTTGGGGGCTGCGGAGAATGGAAAACCTGCTTCTTTCTTTTCAGGTGGTGCTGCCCCTGTGCCTGTTCATGGGGCTGGGCGTGTGGATCCGCCGCAGGGGGATTTGCGGCGGGGAGGCCGTACGCCAGATGAACGCCCTCTGCTTCCGGGTGTTCCTGCCGGCGCTGCTGTTTCACAACCTGACGGAATGCCAGCTTTCCAGCACGCTGCGGCCGGGGCTGGCCGCCTACGCGGTGGGTGCCGTGCTGCTGTCGTTCTTTCTGTGCTTTCTTCTGATCCCCCTGGCGGAAAAGCGCAACGACCGGCGGGGCGTTCTGATCCAGGGCATTGCCCGCAGCAACTTTGTCCTGTTCGGGCTGCCGGTGACGCAGGCCCTGTACGGGGAGGAATCCGGGGGGCTGGCGGCGCTGCTGGTGGCCTTTGTGGTGCCCATTTTCAACGCGGCCTCTGTGGCGGCGCTGGAGCTGTACCGGGGCGGCGGACGGCCGGACTGGAAAAAAATCGCCCGGGGCATTGTGACAAACCCGCTCATCCTGGCCTCGCTGCTGGGGCTTGCCTCCCTGTTTTCCGGCCTGCGGCTGCCCCCGCTTCTGCAGGATTTCGTGGGGGACGTGGGCGGCGTCGCCACCCCCTTCGGCCTTGTGGTTCTGGGCGCCTCGTGCAGCCTGCCGGGGCTGAAGGGGGCGGTGCGGCCCCTGGTGCTGGGGGTGGCGGGCAGGCTGGTGCTGGTGCCCCTTCTGTTCCTGCCCGCCGCCGCGGCCCTGGGCTTCCGCGGCCCGGAGCTGGCGGTGCTGACGGCCCTGTTCTGCTCGCCCACCGCCGTTTCCTCCTTCACCATGGCCCAGCAGATGGGCGGCGACAGCGACCTGGCCGCCGGGCTGGTGGCGGTGGGCTCGGCCTGCTCGGTGCTGACCGTATTTTTGTGGATTTTCTGTTTCAAGCAGCTGGGGCTGCTTTGACCGCCGCCGGCAGGCGGCAAAGGAGGTTGCTGTCATGCGCAAGCTTTTGGATTCTCTGCACCGCGCCCTGCGCGGCATGACCGCCCGGGAGCGGGAGCTTCTGCGGCTGTGCCTGTGCTCCGCCGCGGCGCTGGCCGGCCTGGTCTGGCTGCGGAAAAGGGCGGCGGATTCCCGCTGGGCGGCGCTGGCCCTGCTGGCGGCCGCTCACCTGCCCCTGGCGCGGAAGCTGTTCCGCGCCGGGAAACAGGCGGCGGGCAGGCTGGCGGCCCCCCGGCACGCGGGGAAGGCCTGAAAATCCCCAAATTCCGCCAAACTCCGGCAAAATATTCTCCGGCTCCGCCTGTTGACAAACCGGGCGCGCAATCAGTATAATAAGAAGGATATCTTGGGGGGCACGGCTGCCCGGATGTGAATTGAAAAGACAAAGGTGGCGTTTGCACATGGCGGAAAAGCCGATTATCTTAACCCAGGCCGGCCTGGAAAAAATGGAAAAAGAGCTGGAAGAGCTCAAAAGCGTAAAACGGAAGGAAATTGCGGAAAAAATCAAGGTAGCCCTTTCCTTCGGCGACCTGTCGGAAAACAGCGAGTACGACGAGGCGAAAAACGAGCAGGCCATGATGGAAGCCCGCATTGCTGACATTGAGGTCATGCTGAAGCGCGTCCAGGTCATTGACGAGGACGAGCTGAGCAATGAAAATATCCATATCGGCTCCAAGGCGGAGGTCCGGGTGACCAACAAGAGCACCGGGAAAAGCACCGTCTACGAGTACCAGATTGTAGGCTCCAACGAGGCGGATCCCCTTTCCGGGTGTATTTCCGACGAGTCCGCGGTGGGACGCGCCCTGCTGAACAAGCGGATCGGCGACAAGTTCGACGTGGAGGTTCCCGCCGGGGTAATGGAGTACGAGGTACTGGCCATTTCCAAGTAACGGCGCCCCTGCGGAGAGCAGGCAGGAAGGAATGGAGCGGGTAATTTTCCCCCGCTCCTTTTTTGTCGGCGGGCAAAGGCCGCTCCAGTGCCTTGCCGCCGCAGCCATAAATATCAACCGCCGGGCCGGGCGAAGGCCCCGGCGGGGACAAGGAGATTGAACCATGAGCGAGAACAAGAGGGAAGCCCCGCAGCAGGAGCCCGCGCAGGAGCTGGGCGAGCTGCTGCAGATCCGGAGGGACAAGCTGGCCCGCCTGCGGCAGGCCGGGCACGACCCCTTCCTCATTACCACCAGCGGGCAGGACGCCCACGCGGAGGAGATCCGCGCCCGGTTTGAGGAGCTGGAAAACAAGGACGTGTGCATCGCCGGGCGGGTCATGAGCCGCCGGGACATGGGCAAGGCCAGCTTCCTTGACATTCACGACAAAACGGGCCGCATGCAGGTGTATGTGAAGATTGACGAGGTGGGCGAGGAAGCCTACCGGGAAATGAAGGAATGCTGGGACGTGGGCGACATCGCCGAGGTGAAGGGCTTTGTGTTCCGCACCCGCCGGGGCGAAATCTCGGTTCACGCCAAGGGGCTGCGCCTGCTGAGCAAGTCCCTGCTGCCCCTGCCGGAAAAGTTCCACGGCCTGAAGGACACCGACCTGCGGTACCGCCAGCGCTACCTGGACCTGATTATGAATCCGGAGGTGAAGCGCACCTTCCAGCTCCGCTCCCGGTTTATCCGCCACATGCAGGCCTACCTGGACAACCTGGGCTACATGGAGGTGGAAACCCCCGTGCTGAACACCATTGCAGGCGGCGCGGCGGCCCGGCCCTTCATCACCCACCACAACACCCTGGACATCGACATGTACATGCGCATCGCCACCGAGCTGCCCCTGAAGCGGCTCATTGTGGGCGGCCTGGAGCGGGTGTATGAGATTGGCCGGATTTTCCGCAACGAGGGCATGGACCCCAAGCACAACCCGGAGTTCACCACCGTAGAGCTGTACCAGGCCTACGCGGATTTCCACGACATGATGGACGTGGCCGAGGGCATTCTCTCCTCCGCCGCCATGGAGCTGCTGGGCACCTACGAGCTGGAGTGGATGGGCGAGAAGATTAACCTGACCCCTGGCTGGCGCCGCATGACCATGGCAGAGGCGGTGAAGGAGTACGCCGGGGTGGACTTCGCCGCCATTTCCGGCGACGAGGAGGCGGTGGCCGCCGCCCGGGCCATCGGCGTAGAGCTGCCCGCCGCCGCGGAAAAGACCTGGGGCAACGCCCTGTACCAGTGCTTCGACCAGAAGGTGGAGGGGCAGCTGGTGCAGCCCACCTTCATCACCATGTACCCGGTGGAGGTTTCTCCCCTCACCAAGCGCAGCCCCCAGGATCCCCGCCTGACCGAGCGCTTCGAGCTGTTTGTCTGCCGCAGCGAGCTGGCCAACGCCTACTCTGAGCTGAACGACCCCATGGACCAGCGGGAACGCTTCCTGAAGCAGCTGGAACAGCGGGAACGGGGCGACGACGAGACCGAGATGCTGGACGAGGACTTCCTCACCGCCCTGGAGTACGCCATGCCCCCCACCGGCGGCATGGGCATGGGCATCGACCGCTGCGTCATGATGCTCACCAACTCCGACACCATCCGGGACGTCATCCTGTTTCCGACGATGAAGCCATTAGACTGACGGACAGTCCGCAAACCCGCATGAAACCTGGGTTTGTGAGAAATCAGGTTTACTACAGTTACAGCAATTTTACTACAAATGAAAATCCTTGGATGAAAAGACACGGGACCGCCAATACGCTGGCGGTCCCGTTCTGCTATCACGATATGGAGTGAAACAAACAATGAGAGAGAATTTCCATAAAAGGCTTGCGGCCCTCAAAACCGCAGATGCGATCAACGCGATCAAGGGTGTACCAGTTTCTGCGGATGCAAAGTTCCTGTCAGAGGAGTGGGTCCGAGGGGAATTGACCGGAGAACAGA
>DVMK01000121.1 GCA_018715025.1 Candidatus Caccousia avistercoris | reverse complement strand
AAACGAAAGAAATTTTGAGTATTTTTTACAATCTTATGTAAATTTTTCGTTTTTTCCTTTCCTTTTTTCATATTTATGATATGATGATTATGAATCAAGTCGGGCGCGGAAAGCGCCCAAGGTATATTTGGAAGGAGAACTATTACTATGAAAAGCACAACCAAAGGCGCCCTTTGCTACCTGCTGTGGTGGATCACCGGCCTCATTTTCCTGGCAACAGAGAAGGAGGACGAGTTTGTCCGCAAGAACGCGGCCCAGTCTTTCCTGCTGGGGCTGTTCTTCACCGTGGCCAACGTGGTTCTGGGGTTCATCCCCTTCATCGGCGGCATTGTAAGCGCCCTGCTGAGCCTGCTGGCCTTTGTGCTGTGGATCCTTCTGATGGTGAAGGCTTCCCAGAACACCTATTTCCGCATTCCCCTGGCTGCGGACCTGGCAGAGGCCTATTGCCTGAACCTGTTCAAATAAAGCCGCTTTTTGCCCGGGCGTTAATACAAAACAGAAGAGAAAGGGAGGCGGTCCGGCTGCTGTGCCGGGCTGCCTCCCTGTGTTTTTATGCCCTTCTTCCAGAATGCGGCAGCTTCTGTAAACCGCCTGCCTGGGCCCGCTGAAAAAATCAAGCCCCTGTGGGTTTCCCCCGCAAAAATTCCCCGGCGGGAAAAAGGGGATTGCGGGCCGGGCCGGATTGTCGTATGCTATTGGTAGTAAACTGCCGCCCTGCGAGGGAGGCGGGGAAGGAGGAAGCGGAGTGAAAGATTCCATTCACAAATATTTCCAAATAGGTACCGTGCTCTGGATGAGCTTCCCAGGGGAGGACAGCCTGACAGCCCTGCGCAGGATAGGCGGGGACAGCTTTTTCGACGGGGTGGAGGTGTGCTCTTTCCCAGAGGGGAAGCGGGAGGAAGCGGCCCGGGTTTTGGAAGAGTCCGGGCTGCGGGCCTGGTTCGGCGCTCAGCCTGCCCTGCTGGGCGGGGGACTGAACCCCAACGCCCTGCAGGAGGAGGATCGCCTGGCGGCGGAACGCGCCCTGCTGCAGGCGGTGGATGAGGCGGCGGCCCTGGGCGCCCGGGGCGTTGCCTTCCTGTCGGGCCATTGGCAGGAGGAAACCAGGGAAGAAGCCCTGGCCCAGCTGGTCAAAACCACCGAGGCTGTCTGCCGGTACGGGGAAACGAAGGGCCTTTCGGTAGAGCTGGAGGTGTTCGACTACGACATGGACAAGCGGGCCCTCATTGGCCCGGCGCCCCTGGCCGCCCGCTTTGCCCGTGAGATGAGGGCCCGCTGCGGGAATTTCGGCCTTTTGGCCGACCTGAGCCATTTTCCCACCACCTATGAGGATTCCCGCTTTGTGGTGCACACCCTGCGGCCCTGGCTGACCCATTTCCACATCGGCAACGCGGTGGTGGAACCGGGCCGCCCGGCCTACGGCGACCAGCACCCCCGGTTCGGGTTCCCGCACAGCGCCAACGGCGTGCCCCAGCTGACGGAATTCCTCCGCGCCCTGCGGGAGGAAGGCTTCTTCCGCCCGGAGGATCCGTACCCGCTTTCCTTTGAGGTAAAGCCCTGGCAGGGCGAGGACGCCGCCCTGGTGCTGGCCGGTGCAAAGCGCGCCCTGAACCGGGCCTGGGCGCTTTTGGAGGATTGACGAGATGAAAATCATTGTATTGGACGGATATACGGAAAATCCCGGCGATTTGAGCTGGGAGCCCTTTGCCGCTTTGGGAGAACTGACCGTGTACGACCGCACCCCCAGGGAACTGGTGGGGGAGCGGATGGGCGGCGGAGAAATTGCCATCATCAACAAAACGCCCATGGGCCGGGATGAAATCCAGGCCTGCCCCAACCTGAAATACATCGGCCTTCTGGCCACCGGCTACAACATTGTGGATCTGGAGGCTGCCAGCGAGCGGGGAATTTTGGTGTGCAACGTGCCCTCTTACAGCACGGCGGCGGTGGCCCAGTACACGATGGCCCTGCTTTTGGAGATTTATTGCCATGTTGGGCTTCACAGCCGCCTGGTACACGAGGGCCGCTGGCAGGACGGGAAGGACTGGTGCTTCTGGGCGGAGCCCCTCACCGAGCTGGCGGGCAAAACCATGGGAATTGTGGGCTTCGGCCGCATTGGGCAGGAAACCGCCAGGCTGGCCGCCGCCTTCGGCATGCAGGTGCTGGCCTGCGGCAGAAGGCCCTTCTCGTCGCCTTTGGCCCGGCAGGTGAGCCTGGAAGAGCTGCTGGCCCAGTCCGACGTGGTTTCTCTCCACTGCCCGCTCACAGAGGAGACCCAGGGCCTGATCAACGTCGCCGCCATCGAAAAAATGAAGCAGGGGGCGGTGCTGCTGAACACCGCCCGCGGCCCCCTGGTAGAGGAACAGGCCCTGGCGGACGCGCTGAACAGCGGCAAGCTGCGGGCCGCAGGGGTGGACGTGGTTTCCCGGGAGCCTATCCTGCCGGAAAATCCCCTGCTCACCGCCAAAAACTGCTATATTACGCCCCATATTGCCTGGGCTGCCCGGGAAACCCGCCAGCGCCTGATGGAGGCGGCGGCGGAAAACCTCCGCTGCTTCCTGGCGGGCTCCCCCATCCATGTGGTGAACCGGTAAGCCTTCTTCCTTCCCGGGGGGCGGTTTGCTGCCTGTGAAGGGGAGGATCCTCCCAGCGGCAGCGTGTGGGAAAGACCAAAGCAAAAATGGAAAAAGTTAGGATTCCTTTGCGCTGTTTTAGCATAATCTTGTCTGTCTTGAGCGGGTCCGTTGATCTTTTCATTGGGCCAGGTATAATGGTAAGTGTCAGGGAAGCTTTTACATTTTTGACTTTCTTTTTACAAAAGT
>DVMK01000120.1 GCA_018715025.1 Candidatus Caccousia avistercoris | reverse complement strand
AAAAGCGGAGCGAAGAAATTGTGCCGCAGCAAAGCTGCGTCACGCGTCGAACGACACATTTACGGGGTAGCGTCCCCGTAAATCTATCGTTCGCGCCGCCCTACTTTTCCCAGGCAGAACAGCCCCGGGGTCGAGGGGGCGCCGTGTGCCGGTGGCACACAAACAAGGCGCCGACCGGAGCGGCAGCGGAGACTCGCGACCCCCGCGCGTCTTTGGTGCCTTTCTCCGCGTAGAGAAAGGCACCGCACCGCCGCGTGCGGTCGCGGCAAAGAGAAAACTAGATGTAATGAAAGCAAGTGCATAACAGAAAAGCGGAGCGAAGAAATTGTGCCGCAGCAAAGCTGCGTCACGCGTCGAACGACACATTTACGGGGTAGCGTCCCCGTAAATCTATCGTTCGCGCCGCCCTACTTTTCCCTGGGTGGGGGAAATGCAATTTTCAGCTGGGAGACTGGAGGGGTCTAGTTCCGCGGCCAAGCTTCAGCACGGTACGGGGGTACCCCTTACTAGGGTACCCCCACGCCAAAACAATTCACTGGATTGTTTTGGCTCCCCCGCCTGAGTTTTCGGACGAAAAGGATGCGTTGGGACTCCGGGTCTCCGCTTCCGCTTCGGTCGGCGCCTTGTTTGTGCGCCACTGGCGCACGGCGCCCCCAAACCCTGCCACCTTTTGAAAAAGGTGGACGAAAACTTTAAATTTCGCTCTAATTACACTTTTCTGATAACAATTCAAGAGAAAGCGAAAGGGGAGCGAAAATTTTTTCCAAAGTCTTATAAAATTTTTCTTTTTCCCCGGACAGTGTTCCCTTTTCCTCCGTCTTTCTTATTGTAAGCGCTTACAAAAGAAAAATGATAAAAAAGAGGAGCTGTGACCATGAGTAAATATGTCAATATGTCAGTGTGCGATCTGCGGGGGCTGGGTCTGGAGGAGGCCTGCCAGGTAAAAGAAATTGTCAATACGGCTTTGGTGGTGTTTCCCAGCGACAGCGAGCCGGAGCTGGAAAGCGCCCTGGCCGCCATTCCTATGCGGAATGTGGCCTGCACCCTCCGCCTGCCCCGGAAGGAAAAGCTTTCTACCCGAAACGGTCTCGCCGTCCTCACAGAGGCGGATCTGAAGCAGGAGGGGACCCTGGTGGTAAACGGCTTATGCGTTGTGCCCACTCATGTGGAAGCCCCCCTGCGTCAATTAGTGATAAACGGAACCCTGATCCACCAGAAGAACACCGCCCTTTCGTTGCTCGTCATGAACGGGGAGGATATCGCTGTGGATTTTGACGAGTTCCTGCAGATAAACGACGACATAGAGCTGGACGTGGAACTGATGCAGGAGGCGGAAAAGAAAACCCTTTTCCTGATCAACGGGGATTTGGAAATTCCGGAAGAGGTCACCCCTGCGCTTCTGAAAGAGAAAGAGCCCTATTTTGTGGTAAACGGCGACGTAAGCTGCCCCACGAAGGCCCATGCCGCTTACCTGCGGCTTCACGGCCGGCTGAACGGCGGCCTGGACGTAACCGGATGAGCGGCGGCAGGGAATCTTCCCGCTTTGAAGAAATTTACCGTTCCTTTTCCCCCAGCCTGCAGGCCTATTTTTCCGCCTGCTTCGGCCCTTCCCTGGCGGAGGATCTAACCCAGCAGCTGTTTCTGAAGCTGTGGTCTTACCTGCTGGGCCGCCCCGGCTTTACCCCGAAGGACTGGAAGGCCTGGCTGTTCCGAAGCGCGGTGAACCTGAAAAATGATTACCTTCGCTGGGCCATGCTGCTGCCCGCCCCCTTCGCCCTGGAGGAGGACGAGGGCGGGGCGGCCGGGCCCTGCGCCCCTGACATGGAATCCGCCTGCCTGGGCCGTATGGCGGTGCGGGCCGCCCTGCTGTCCCTGCGCCCTAAGGACCGGGAGCTGCTGCTTTTGCAGTACGCGGGCTTTTCCAGCGGGGAAATCGGCAGCCTGCTGCATCTTTCCGCCTCCACGGTGCGCTCCCGCCTGGCCGCCGCCAGGGAGCGGCTTCAGAAGCTGCTCCCCGCCCCGGGGAACGGCGGGGCGGCAGAGCCGCAGGCAGACGGAAAATCAAAACCATAAAAAAGCCGAAGCGTCATTTTTGGGGAACGCTGTCCCTCAAAAATGACGCTTCGCTTTTCTTTGCCCTCTCAAAAGAGAGAGCCGTAATTATTTGCCTTCTATGGCGGCGGGGCGGGAATTGATGGCGTGGAAAATGGACATGTCGAACTTGGGCTCGCGGCCGTAGGTGTACAGGCCGTTTGTCTCCTGCTCCACGTCGTACAGCTGGGTGTAGCAGAAGCCGAACATGTTGGGGTTGTCCAGCAGGGCGTTGGTGAGGCCCCGGTACCGGGCGATGAACTCCTCCTCGGTTTCCGGCCCATTGCCGTAGCCCCAGGCCGCCTGCACGTCCGCGTTGGGGTTCCACTTGATGCCGCCGTATTCGCTGACGAACATGGGCAGGCCCGGGGTGTACTGCTGGCGGCTCTCGTGAGCATCGTAGAACTTGCCGCCGGTGCGGAAGGGGGCGTAGTGGGCGGCGAATTTCTCCACGTCCTGCTCGTAATCGTGCACGTCGTAAATATCCGTCGCCACATGGAAGTTGCCGCTGGTGTCAATGCAGGGGCGGGTAGGGTCAAGCTGCTTCGTCACCCGGTACACCATGGCCAGGGTGCAGTTCAGCTGCTGGCGGCCGTCTCGGTCCCAGGTTTCGTTGAAGGGGCACCAGCCCACAATGGCCGGGTGGTTGAAGTCCCGCTCCAGCTCCTCCAGCCATTCGCACAAAAAGGCTTCCAGCGCCTCTGGCCGGGAAAGATCCAACCCCCAGTTGGCCATTTCTCCCCAGGCCAGGTAGCCCAGCCGGTCGCAGTGGTACAGGAACCGGGGCTCGAACACCTTCTCGTGCAGGCGGGCGCCGTTGAAGCCGGCCGCCAGGCTCAGCTCAATGTCGCGCACCAGGGCCTCCTCGCTGGGAGCGGTGTAGATGCCGTCCGGGTAGAAGCCCTGATCCAGCACAAGGCGCTGAAAGACCGGTTCCCCGTTCAGAAGCACCTTGTAGCCGTCAATGCGGATTTCCCGCATGCCGGCATAGCTCTTTACCTCATCCTGGCCGAAGCGCAGGGTCAGGCCGTACAGGTTCCCCTGGCCGGCGCCCCACAGGTGCAGCTCGTCCAGCTTCAGCAGCAGGCTGGCCACGCCGTTTTCCGCCCGCACGCTGCCCTTGCCGCAGGGCCTGCCCTCAAAGTCGGCCTCTGCCTCCAGCACGCCCTCCCCGCACAGGGTGGCCTGAATCAGGAGAGTCCCCTCTGTAATATTCGGATAATATTTTACAGATTTGATGTAGGAAGCGGGCACATACTCCGCCCAAACCGTCTGCCAAATTCCCGTGGTGCGGGTGTAGTCGCAGTTGTGAGAGTAGAACAGCTCGCTCTGCTTGCCGTGGGGCTGCCAGCCGTGCCGGTTGTCATCCTCGGCGTACACGGTGAGGCGGTTGGCCCCCTCCTTACAAAGCCCGGTAATGTCAAGGGTGAACGAGGTGTAGCCGCCCTTGTGCTCCCCCGCCTTGGCGCCGTTCACAAACACGGTGCACTGGTAGTCCACCGCGCCGAAGTGCAGGAGGATGCGCCCCTTCAGCTGCTCCGCCGTCACGTCCAGGGTGCGCAGGTACCACACGGCCGGGATAAAGTCCTTGTAGCCCACGCCGCTCAGGTCGCTTTCCGGGCAGAAGGGAACCAGAATGGTGCGGTCCAGATGCTCCCTTTCCTGGAACTTCCGGTCCAGGCCGCTGCGGCCGAAATCGAAGGCGAATTCCCATTCCCCGTTCAGGTTCTGCCAGTTTTTCCGCTCCATCTGCGGCTGCGGATGCTCTGGTCTTGGAATCTGATTGCTCATTGTATAACACTCCCCATCTTTTCTTTTCCGTATTTTTTGATGTGCTGGCAAAGAATCCTTGCGATACCTGTATTATACTGCTAAAATAGAAAATGAAAATAGAAGATCAAAGCAAATAAGTGAGGAATACGCGCATGGCAGAAAAATTAATCAGCTTCCTGCCCGACCAGTTCCCCAACCCCTCTGTTTTCTTTGTGGAGCTGACGGGAATCACCTACCCGGACCCGAAATATCATGTGGAGCGGGACCATTCCCACGTGCTGTGCCTGGAGTATGTGATCCGGGGGAAAGGGGTGCTGCGGACAGGCGAAGGCGACCTGACGGTGCAGGGGGGCGACGTGTACCTGCTGCCCATGGGGGAAAACCACCGGTACCGGGCCGACCCGGAGGAGCCCTGGGAGAAAATATGGATGAACCTGCGTGGCAGCCTGTGCGGCCAGCTGTTGGCCGCCTACGGGCTGGAGCAAACCCGCCGGGTGCGGGGCTGCCCCCTGCTGCCCCTGTTCCGCCGGTTTGTAGAAACCTGCGCCGCCCCGCCCGCCAGCCCCTTTCTGCTGGAAAGCCGCTGCGCCCTGCTGTTCCATGAAATTTTGGCGGGGCTGCGGAACCACCTGGCCGCGGCGGGCCCGCCCTCCTTTTCCGGCCCTGTGGACCGGGCGAAGGAATTTCTGGACCACAGCCTGTACCGGCGGGTTTCCATTGGGGAGCTGGCCGGGCACGCCTGCCTCTCCCCCTCGCAGCTGACCAGAAGCTTCCGCCGGGCCTTCGGCCAGACCCCCTACGACTACCTGCTGAGCCGCCGCATAGACACCGCCTGCCTGCTGCTGCGGGGCACCTCTATGCCGGTGAAAGAGATCGCCTACCGGCTCTGCTTTTCAGACGAACACTATTTTTCCTCCCTGTTCCGCCGGAAAAAGGGCTGCACCCCCAGGGATTTTCGGGCCGCCAGAGAGAAATAAGCCTCCTGCTCTTTTGGGGATGGATTTTTTTCCGTTTATTTATTATACTAAGGGAAAGGGGATTCCGCCCCGGGAGGAAGATCCGCGCGGGAAGGAAGCGCGGCGCCCTGTAAAAAAGGAGGAAAGCCATGAAACTGACCGATTGGATGGACAGCCCCAAGACGACAAAGAAAATCCTGTTTTACATCACCTACGCCGTCGTTTTGGTGTTCGCCATTTTCAACCTGACAGAAATCCGCGACGCCATCGGCTATTTTGTGAATATGATCTATCCCTTCCTGGTGGGCATCGCCATTGCCTACGTGGTGAACGTGGTGCTGAAGTTCTACGAGGAGCGGGTGTTCTCCTTCCTGAACAAAAAGAAGCTCCGCCTGTGGGAAAAATGCCGGCGGGGCGTGTGTGTGCTGCTCTCTTTCCTCACCCTGATTTTGATCCTGGGGGCCATCATCTTCTTTGTGGTGCCTGAGCTGGGCTCTTCCCTGGAGGTTCTCGTCACCAACGCCCCTGTGTACGCGGCCCGCCTTTCCAACGAGGCGGCCAAGCTGCTGCAGAGCCTGAACATCACCCAGGAGCAGATCAACTCCCTGCAGCTGGACTGGGCTTCTCTCATTGCGAAGGCCACCGAGCTGACCACCGGCCTGATGGACTCTGCCGTAGTCTTTACCACCTCGCTGGTCAACGGGGTTTTCGTCACGGTGATGGGCTTCATCTTCTGCATGTACATGCTGTTCAGCAAGGAGAAGATCATCAACAACATAAAGCGGATGCTGTACGCCTTCCTGCCGCGGCGGGCCGCCCACCGGGCCATTGAGATCGGCTCCCTCTCCAACCGGATTTTCTCCAGCTTTGTGCGGGGCCAGCTCACCGAGGCCTGCATCTGGTTTGCCATGGTGTACGTGCTGCTCACCTTCATCCTGCGGCTTCCCTACGCCGTGCTCATCAGCTCCATTGTGGCCCTGTGCAGCCTCATCCCCATCATCGGGCCGTACATCTCCATGTTTACGGCCGGTTTTATTCTTCTTCTCGTCAACCCATGGTATACCCTCACCTACATCATCGCCTTCCTGATCCTGCAGCAGATTGAGGGCAACCTGATTTACCCCCGGGTGGTGGGCACCTCGGTGGGCCTGCCGGGCATCTGGGTGCTGCTGGCCATCATCCTGTGCGGCAACCTGATGGGGATCCCCGGCATCCTGCTGGGCATTCCCACCTTCTCGGTCATCTACGCCCTTCTGAAGGAGTCCACCGCCCGCCGCCTGCGGAAGCGGAGGATCACCAACAGCCAGGCCATTCACAACAACCCTGAGCTGGACGCCCTCCCCGCAGGCGAGCCCGGCGGGGAACCCCACCAAGAATAACTGCTTTGGCAGAATCATAAAGGAGAATGTGATAGTATGCGGATCCTTGCGTTGGAAAGCTCCTGCGACGAGACAGCCGCCGCTGTGGTGGAGGACGGGCGCACCGTCCTTTCCTCGGTGGTGGCCTCTCAGGTGGAGGAACACCGGCTGTACGGCGGCGTCGTGCCGGAGATCGCCTCCCGCCGCCACTGCGAGGCGGTGTGCGGCGTCACCCGGCAGGCCCTGGAGCAGGCAAATATGCGGCTGGAGGAGGTGGACGCCCTGGCCGTCACCTGCGCGCCCGGGCTCATCGGCGCCCTGCTGGTGGGGGTGAACTTTGCCAAGGGGCTGGCCCTGGCGGCCCGCAAGCCCCTGGTGCCGGTACACCACCTGCGGGCCCACATTGCGGCCAACTACATTACCTCCCCCGGCCTGAAGCCGCCCTTCCTGTGCCTGGTGGTGTCGGGCGGGCACAGCCACATCATCCAGGTGGAGGATTACACCAGGCTGCGGGTGCTGGGCCGCACCCGGGACGACGCGGCGGGCGAGGCCTTCGACAAGGCGGCCCGGGCCATGGGCATGGCCTACCCGGGCGGCATAGAGATGGACAAGGCCGCCGAGCAGGGCGACCCGCTGGCCTTCCCTCTGCCCCACCCCACGGTGGACGGCAGCCCCTACGACTTCAGCTTTTCCGGCCTGAAAACGGCGGTTATCAACCTGCTGCACAACGCGGCCCAAAAGGGCGAAAGCCTCTCGGTGCCGGATCTTTCCGCCTCCTTCCGGAAGGCGGTGGTGGACTGCCTGGTGAAGAACTTCGTCCGCGCCGCCCAGGACACCGGGGCCGAAACCCTGGTCATTGCCGGGGGCGTTTCCGCCAATTCGCTGCTGCGCCGCCGCCTGGAGGAGGAGTGCGCCTCCCACGGCTGGCGCTTCTGCCGGCCGGACCTTTCCCTGTGCGGGGACAACGCCGCCATGGTGGGGGCCCAGGCGTACTTTGAATACCAGGCGGGCTTCCTGGCCGGCATGTCGCTGAACGCCTGCGCCGCCATGGACATTGCCCAGCAGCCCGCTTTGCAGGGGCTTTGAAGCGCGTTTTTCCCGCAGAAAACGCCCGTTTCTTGATAAGTCAACTTTTTTCCCTGATTTTACGGATTTTTAATTGATTATTCCTTAACAATAGATTATAATAGGGGAAGATTCCCATTTCGCTCAACAGAGCATACCGGCTGAAAGGAGATTGCGTGAAATGACTCAGAACAAGTCCGTTCTGGACTGGATTGAAAACATGAAGGCCCTCGTCACCCCCGACAACGTGGTGTGGATTACCGGCGAAGAGGCCCAGCTGGAGGAGTTGCGGAAGGAAGCCTGCTCCACCGGCGAAATGATTAAGCTGAACGAGGAGAAGCTGCCCGGCTGCTACCTGCATCGCACCGCCGTCAACGACGTGGCCCGTGTGGAAGACCGCACCTTCATCTGCTCCAAGAAGGAAGAGGACGCCGGCCCCACCAACCACTGGATGGATCCGGAAAAGGCCTACAAGATGCTGTACGACATTGCCAAGGGCAGCTACAAGGGCCGCACCATGTACGTTATCCCCTATTCCATGGGCCCCGTGGGCTCTCACTTCGCCAAGGTCGGCGTTGAGCTCACCGACTCCATCTATGTGGTGCTGAACATGGCCATCATGACCCGCGTGGGCAACAAGGTGTGGGACGTGCTGGGCGACAGCAACGACTGGGTGCGCGGCCTGCACTGCAAGTGCCAGATCGACGCGGAAAAGCGCTACATCTGCCACTTCCCCGAGGACAACACCATCATCTCCGTGAACTCCGGCTACGGCGGGAACGTGCTGCTGGGCAAGAAGTGCTTCGCCCTGCGCATCGCCTCCTTCCAGGGCAAGAACGAGGGCTGGATGGCGGAGCACATGCTCATCCTGGGCGTACAGAACCCCAAGGGCGAGATCAAATACGTCACCGCCGCGTTCCCCTCCGCCTGCGGCAAGACCAACCTGGCCATGCTCATCCCGCCCGAGGGCTACCGCGCCAAGGGCTACAAGGTGTGGACTGTGGGCGACGACATTGCCTGGATGCGCATTGGGCCTGACGGCCGCCTGTGGGCCATCAACCCTGAAAACGGCTTCTTCGGCGTAGCCCCCGGCACCAACGAAAAGTCCAACCCCAACGCCCTGCACACCACCCGTCAGGGCACCATCTTCACCAACGTGGCCCACAACCTGGACGACAACACCGTGTGGTGGGAAGGCCTGGACAAGAACCCGCCGGAGAACGCGGTGGACTGGAAGGGCAACCCCTGGAACGGCAAGACCAGCACCGAGAAGGGCGCTCACCCCAACAGCCGTTTCACCGCCCCTGCCAAGAACTGCCCCTGCATCAGCCCCGAGTTTGAGAACGGCGCAGGCGTGCCCATTTCCGCCATTGTGTTCGGCGGCCGCCGTGCCCAGACCACCCCGCTGGTGTACCAGTCCCGCGACTGGAACAACGGCGTGTTCGTAGGCTCCATCATGGCTTCCGAGACCACTGCCGCCGCCACCGGCGCGGTAGGCGTTGTGCGCCGCGACCCCATGGCCATGCTGCCCTTCTGCGGCTACCACATGGGCGACTACTTCAAGCACTGGATTGAGATGGGCGAGAAGCTGGGCGACAAGGCCCCGAAGATCTTCAACGTGAACTGGTTCCGTCTTGACGACGAGGGCAACTTCATTTGGCCCGGCTTCGGCGACAACCTGCGCGTCCTGGAGTGGATCATCGACCGCTGCGAGGGCAAGGTAGACGCGGAAGAAACCGCCATCGGCTACGTGCCCCACGCCGAGGACATCAACCTGGAAGGCCTGAAGGACTTCTCCATTGACACCCTCAAGGGCATCCTGAAGGTGGACAACGGCCAGTGGGCCAAAGAGGCCGAGGGCATCGAAGAGTTCTACAAGAAGTTCGGCGACAGGCTGCCTGCCGAGCTGCGCGCTGAGCTGGACGGCCTGAAGGAGCGTTTGGCGAAGTAAGGCGAAAGCGTTCTGCTTTTTGCATACAGATACCCCCCTTCCCTGGGGACGGTTTTCCGTCCCGCTGGGAAGGGGGTTTTTTTGTGCTGTGTCCGGCGGCAAGCGATCATGGATGATTAAAATAAATAGAATACTTTTTACTTTTTTGAAAAGTAATAGGCAAAAAATATTTTTGTTGACATTTTTAAAAAATTGTTGACATTATAAAGAGACATGATTATAATTGAACTATCGAGAAAAGAAGGAGGAAGAAGAATGTCAGAGTTTGGCATTATGGGACGCAGCAATACGACGCAGAATGTTGTGAACCAGCTGAGAGAAGACATTATTCTGTGCCGGTACCAGGATGGGGAAAAAATACGGGAGCTTGCTCTGGCGGAAAAATATGGGGCCAGCCGCTCCGCTGTCCGCAACGCGCTTTTGATTTTAGAGCGGGAGGGCTTGGTCCTTCCGCAGCCGAACGGTACCAAGCATCTGTGCCGCCTGGGCATAAGCGACATTGAGGACATTTACGACCTGAGAAGCTACATTGAAACAAAAGCCATTGAACAGATCTTCCACCGGCCCCACCGCAGCTTTTCCGCGCTTATGGAGGTTATGAACCGCCTGACCAGCTGCGGGAACGCCGACGTGTATGAAATACTGAGAATAGACGCGGCCTTTCACCGGGAGGCCATCGCCGCCAGCGGGAACAAGGCGCTTACCCAGGCCTGGGACACGATGGACGGGATTACCCAGGCGGTTTTTCACCTTAACATGACGGAATCGCCCGAATACATGGCCTGGTTCCGGCAAACCTTCGAAGCAAGGCACCGGCAGCTGCTGGCGGCGCTGATTTCTGACGAAGAGCAGAGCAAGCAGCTGTTCGCCCAGCATATTGAGGACGCCCGCCAAACCTCTCTCAAGGCGCTGTCGAAAATTTTGGAGGCGACAAAGCAGAAAAAATGAAATACCTCTTGATGGATGTGGGAAGCACCAACATCAAATGGTGCCTCTGCGACACAGAAACAGGGGGACTTTCGGCCAGAAAACGGATTGCCTTTCCGCAAAGGCTTCCTGAAGGCGGAAAATATATCTTCGAGGTAGACGCAGAAGCCGTCTGGTCCTGTACGGAAGGGATTCTGGAGGAGGCAACCAGGCGCTGCCCCCTGGAGGGGATTCTTCTATCCGTGCAAATGCACGGGTATCTGCTGGCAGACGACCGTTTTCACTTTTTGACCCCTTACCGCTCCTGGCGGGACCGGCGGGCACTGCTGAAAGCGGGCGAGGAATCCTACTACGAACGCTTCCGCAGGGAATATCCGCGTTCTGTACCGCCCGAATCCGGCTCCTCCTGCAAACCAAATCTTTCCGTCTGCAGCCTGTATGCAGACAGCTTCCTCCACCCTGCGCTGGCAGAACGCGCCCGGCACTACTTTACTCTGGGATCTTACCTTATCTTCCGTATGACAGGGCACAACGTTACCCACCTGACTGACGCCGCCGCCTCTGGCTTTTATTTGGCGCAGACCGGGCAGGTAAACGAAGCGCTGGCCCAGCTGCCGCCTTTCCGCCTTCTTCAGTTCCCTGCCGCCTGCGCCGGCCTTCCCCTTGCCGGGTTCTGGAAGGGCGTCCCTGTGTACCCCGCCGTGGGGGATCAGCAGGTGGCCGTGCTGGGCTGCCGCCTGCGCCCCCGTGAAATTCTGCTGAACCTGGGAACCGCCGCCCAGCTCTGTGTGCGCTCAGAACAATTCCTGAAAGGGAAGTACGAAAGCCGGCCCTATTTCGGCGGCCAGTGGCTGTGCACCTTCAGCGGGCTGTGCGGGGGCGCCCAAATCCGCAGGCTGGCAGACAGCACCCCGCAGGATGCACTCGCCGCCCGTCTGGCTGCCAATTACCAGGAAGCCCTGGAACGGCTTCCCCCCGGGGAGCGCCTGGTCATTACAGGGGGAGCCGCCACGCATTACGCGGCGCTCATCCGCAAAGCCTGCGATTTGCTGCCGCTTCCCTACCTGATACTGGACGGAAGCGACACGCTCTGCGGCCTGCAAACATTGACCGAATTCGTCCAAAAGGAGGAACCTTCACATGATAATGGAAAACGATGGGAAGGCCCGCTCAGGCCTTATGATCAACGAGGTACCCTTCCCCCATTTGCCAACCATCCTTCACAACGGCGGCTTTGACTTCCTCATTGTGGACGCGGAACACGGGGGTTTTGACTATTCGGCGCTGGGCGTCATTCTGATGAACGCCCGCTACGCCGGAATCCCTGCCATTGTGCGCCTGGCAGACAATGGCAGAAAAGACATTACCAAGCTGATGGACATGGGGGCCGGCGGGCTACTGCTCCCCATGACGGACACTGCCGCCGACATTGCACAGGTGGTTCGCTTTGCCAAATACGCCCCCATGGGAAAACGGGGCATTTCCACCAACCGGGCCCACACCTTCTATAACCCGGGCGATCTTTCCCAGTACATGGCCTATGCCAACCAGTCCACCATGGTGTTCGCACAGATTGAAACGGCAAGCGGCGTAGAGCATGTGGATGAAATTCTGGAGGAAGAAGGCGTGGCCGGCGTCTTTCTGGGGCCCAACGACCTTTCCTGCGACTATGGCTGCATTGGTCAAGAAGCCAGCAAGGCCCCCATTTTCGCCGCCATTGACCGGGTAGGCCAAGCCGCTGCCCGCCGGGGAAGCTTGGCCGGAATTATTACGGAAACACAGGCATACCTGGAAAGGGCCGCCCAAAACCAATTCCGCCTTTTTTGCTGCGGCAGCGAAATCTCCCTTTGGAAGAAGGGCAGCCGCAGCACGGTAACGAGAATACAGGAGCTGGTAACACAATGACAAAGATACGTCTGGTACATCGGGACAGCCTCAGCTGCGAGGCGATTGTGAGAGAGATGCCCAACGGCGAGCTTCTTATGGTAAGCCAGTGCGGCGGCACGTCAGAGCCTTCCCCCCAGAACCGCGTCTATTTTTGGCACAGCCCCGACAACGGGGAAACCTGGAAGCCGGGCGGCCTCCTTTGGCCCGAGGACGGCCGGGCCGTTTACCAAACAGAGGTTTCTGTGGAGGAAGGAGAGGTTACCGTTTATATAACGCTGCACGACGGCAGCTTTCTAAACTGGGAATGCGTCATGGCCAAAAGCAGCGACTGCGGCCATACCTGGCAAAACGCCGGCCCCCCGCCCTGCTTCCCCCGGTACGCATTCCTGCGGGGAAAAATACGAACCTCCGCCGGAATTCTGCTGCAGGCTTACCAAAGCTACCCTGTTTCAGAGGAACTGGACTGGCTTCTGCGCCGCCAGGGGACAAAAATCTATAAGGGAACTCCGCTCATCCCCTACAATGAAAACGGGGTGCTGCGCAGCGCCGACAACGGGAAAAGCTGGCAGGCGTACCCTGCCATCCGTCTGCCGCAGAGCGAGAATCTTTGGCACTGGGGGGAGCCCACCGTGTGCGAGCTGCCGGACGGCACCGTCGCCATGCTGGTCCGCGTCAACCGGGACGGCCGTCTGTGGCGCTCGGATTCCCATAACGGCGGGCTCACCTGGTGCGAGCCCTACCGCACAGAAATCCCCAACCCGAACAACAAGGTCAAGCTTCTGCGCCTGCCGGACGGAAGAACCGCCCTGCTGCATACGCCGGCGGTCCGCAGTATGCGCCTCACAGACCGCTACCCCCTTTCTGTCTGGATTTCAGGCGACGGAATGGCCTCTTGGCCGTACCGCAGGGACTTGGTGAATTTTCCAGGGGCGTTTTCTTACCCGGACGGCTTTTGCAGCAAAGACGGCAGGCATCTCCGCTTTGCGGTAGAATTCAACCGCCACGACATTTATTACATAGACCATGAAATTGAGGGCTGAAAGAATATGACGGTTTCATCCATGGGCGAAAGCGCCCTGCTTCTTCACCGGCTGGAAAAGCCCAAGGGGAAAATTGACGTAGTGCTGGACACGGACGCCTACAACGAAATTGACGATCAATACGCCATAGGGTACCTGCTCCATTCCGGGAAAACGCTTTGTACCCGCGCCATTTACGCGGCTCCCTTTTCCAACCAGAAGGTTTCCTCCCCCGCGGAGGGGATGCGGCTGAGCTATGAGGAGATTCTCCATATCCTCGCGCTGGACAGCCGCTGCGGCATTCCGGTGCTGCAGGGGTCTGACCGGTACCTTCCCTCAGAAAGCGAAGAGGTTTTCTCCCCTGCGGCGCGGGACCTTGCCCAACGGGCGGAAGCGTACTCGGCAGAACGCCCCCTCTATGTGGTCGCCATTGGGGCCGCCACAAACGTGGCCTCCGCCCTGCTGCTCAACCCGGGCATACGGGAAAAGATTGTGGTGGTCTGGCTGGGCGGGCATGCGCACCACTGGCCCCACAACCGGGAATTCAACCTGTACCAGGATATTGCCGCGGCGCGGATCCTGTTTGGATGCGGCGTGCCGCTGGTGCAGCTGCCCTGCCAGGGCGTGGTTTCCGCCTTTACCCTGAGCGGGCCTGAGCTGTGGAAGTGGCTGCACGGAAAGAACCCGCTTTGCAGCTACCTGGTAGAGCATACGCAGCAGGAGGCCGAACGGGCCTACCGGCGCGAGGTTTGGACACGGCCCATTTGGGATGTGGCAGCCGTGGCCTGGCTGCTCAGCGGGGACTATATGGCCGACCGCCTGACCCCAAGCCCCATACCCCAGTACGACCACCATTATTCTTTTGATCCCACCCGGCACTGGATCCGGTATGTTTACCAGATTAAACGGGACAACCTGGCGGAAAGCCTCATACAGACGCTGACGCTTCCCCAGCCCGCACCGTAAATAAAGACAGAAAGGAAGGTATGTTGCGTATGGTGAAACAAGCGGCCACGTTCCGGCGGAGGCGCCTTCCGCGGAACGGGCAGCAATGGAAGAAGCTGGGAGCCGTTTACCTGCTGATGCTTCCCGCATTGCTGCTGATTGTGATTTATGAGTATATCCCTATGGGGGGAGGACTTCTCATCGCCTTTAAGGATTTCCGCATTACCCGCGGCATTCTGGGCAGCGACTGGTGCGGGTTCCGCAACTTTGAAATGCTGTTCACCTCGCCCTTTTTCTCCATGGTGATGAAAAACACTATCGTCATCAGCCTTTACAAGCTGGTGTTCGGCTTCCCCGCCCCTATCATCCTGGCCATTATGCTGAACGAGGTGCGCAGCAGCAAGGTAAAGCGGGTATTCCAAACGGCATACTACCTTCCCCACTTTATTTCCTGGGTGGTCATCGGCAACCTTCTGTTTGCCTTTTTTGCCCCCCAGTCCGGCATGCTGTCAGGCGTGTTTCAAAGCCTGGGCATTACGTTCAACCCCCTTATGGACTCCAACGTGTTTCAGGGCTTCCTGGCTGCTACGGACATCTGGAAAGAAATTGGCTGGAGCAGCATCATCTACCTGGCCTCCATCACTTCCATCGATTCCGCCCTCTACGAAGCGGCTGCCATTGACGGTGCAGGCAAAATGCAGATGATCCGTCACATCACCTTCCCCGCCCTGCTTCCCACCATTATCACCATGCTCCTGCTGCGGGTGGGCCACATTCTCAACGCCGGCTTTGATCAGATTTTTATCCTGCAGAATTCTGCTG
>DVMK01000119.1 GCA_018715025.1 Candidatus Caccousia avistercoris | reverse complement strand
AGGGGAGCGGCAATGAACGAGGAACAGCTTCTGGAAATGTCGGGGACCGTGGAAGAAATTGTCTTTCGCAATGAAAAGAATGGATATACCATTTTGGAATTGAATAATGGGGAAGAGCTGGTTACGGTGGTGGGAAGCCTGCCCTGGGTCAGCGTGGGCGAGCTTCTGCGCGTAATGGGGGTCTGGACCAAGCACCCCACCTTTGGTTCCCAGTTCAAGGCGGAGGCCTTTGAACGGTACAAGCCGGAAACCGCCGCCGCCATGCTGAAATATCTTTCCTCCGGTGCGGTGAAGGGGATAGGCCCGGCTACGGCGGCGAAAATAGTAGAAGCTTTTGGGGAGAATACCCTGAAGGTGCTGGAGGAGGAGCCGGAACGGCTCAGCAGCATCAAGGGCATCACCCGGGCGAAGGCGCTGCAGATGGGCGAACAGTTCCGCCAGGCCCACGGCGTGCGTGACGCAATGGCCGCCCTGTGCGGGTACGGCCTTTCCCCGGAGGAGGCCCTCCGCCTCTGGAAGGTGCTGGGGCCCTCCTGCCTGGATCAAATTCAGGAAAACCCTTACTGCATCTGCGGCGAAGGGGCGGACATTCCCTTCGAGCGGGCAGACGCCATTGCCGCCTCGCTGGAGCGTCCCCAGGACGACGGCTGGCGGGTGCGGGCCGGGCTGGAATATGTGCTGCGCCATAACCTGAACAACGGGCACACCTGCATCCCGGAAGAAAAGCTTTCCGCCGCCGCCGCGGGGATGCTGGGCGTCCCGCCGCAGCTGGCAGGGGACACCCTGCGGCAGATGACCCAGGAGGATTCCCTGGTACAGCGCGAGCTGGGCGGCAGAAGCTATGTTTTCCTGCCCCGGGTTTTCCGGGCGGAGGTGTATGCGGCCAGCCGGATTTTGACCATGCTCCGTTTCCCGGCCCAAAGGCTGGAGGGCGGGGAATACTACGTGGAGGAGATTGAGCAGGAGGAAGGGATCCGCTACGCAGAGCGGCAGAAGGCCGCCATTCGGGAGGCTTTGGAAAAGGGCCTTCTCATTCTCACCGGCGGCCCCGGCACAGGAAAAACCACCACCCTCAACGGGATCATCCGCATTCTGCAGGCCCAGGGGGAGAAGGTTCTGCTGGCCGCCCCCACCGGCCGGGCGGCGAAACGAATGAGCGAGCTCACCGGCCACGAGGCCAAAACCATCCACCGGCTGCTGCAGGTGGAATGGGACGAAAACGAACGGCAGACCTTTGCCAAGAATGAGAAAAACCTGCTGGACTGCGACGCCCTGATTCTGGACGAGCTTTCTATGGTGGATGTGCTTTTGTTTGAAGCGGTTCTGCGCGCCCTTCCCCTGGGCTGCCGGCTGATTATGGTGGGCGACTGCGATCAGCTGCCCAGCGTAGGCCCCGGGAACGTGCTGGGGGATTTGATTGCTTCCGGCAAGGTGCCGGTGGTGCAGCTTACCGAGATTTTCCGTCAATCCATGAAAAGCCTTATTGTCACCAGCGCGCACCGGATTGTGGCGGGGGAAATGCCGGAGCTTTCCAACCATTCCAGCGACTTCTTTTTTCTTCCCTGCGGCGAAGCGGAAGAACTTGCGCGCCTGATTGCAGATTTGTGCAAAAGGCGGCTTCCCAAAAGCTACGGCTATTCTCCCTTTGCCGACATCCAGGTGCTGGCGCCCGGGCGGAAGGGCGAGCTGGGCACCACAGAGCTGAACAAGCGCCTGCAGGAGGCGCTGAATCCCCCGGAAAAGGGGAAAAGGGAGATCACCATCCGCGGCACGCTGTTCCGCGAGGGGGATAAGGTGATGCAGGTGAAAAACGACTATCATCTGGCCTGGACAAGGTTCGACGGCTCTACGGGGGAGGGCGTGTTCAACGGGGATTTGGGGACCCTGTGCGACATTGACCGGAAGGCGTCCACGCTTACCGTGCAGATGGACGACCGGCTGGTGCTGTATGAGCTTGAGACCGCCGCCGAGCTGGAGCTGGCCTATGCCATGACGGTGCACAAAAGCCAGGGAAACGAGTTCCCCGCCGTGGTTATGCCGGTGTTCCCCGGCCCGGCGCAGCTTTCTTACCGGAACCTTCTTTATACGGCGGTGACAAGGGCGAAGGAGCTGCTGATTCTGGCAGGCAGCCGCAGGGCCTTGGCGGCCATGGTGGAAAACAACAGGAAGACCCGCCGCTACTCGGGCCTTTGCTTTTTCCTTGCCGGGGAGGGTGTGCAGGAATGACGGGGCGGCAGCTTTGGCAGCCTCTGGCCGCCCTTCTGTTCCCGGAACGCTGCCCGCTCTGCGATGAAATCTGCGTGGGCGGCGGGGTGTGCGGGGCCTGCAGGGAGGAAGCCGTACACAGCCCCAGCCTTCGTTCCCTTGGGGACGGGGGCCTTCTGTGCCTGGCTCCCTATGGGTACGAGGGGAAGCTGCGGGACGCCATTCTTCGGTTCAAGTTTGAGGGCCGGCGCGATTACGTCCCGTTTTTTGCAGAGCAAATTGCCCGGGAAATCCGCGCGCAGGGCTTGGAGGTGCAGGGCGCCGTGCTGACGCCTGTTCCCATGTCGCGTAGGAAGAAACGGGAACGGGGCTACAACCAGTCGCAGCTGCTGGCGCAGGAGGTGGGCCGTCTGCTGGGGATCCCCTGCGCGGAGCTGTTGGAAAAGGCAGGGGAAAACCAGGTGCAGCATTTTCTCACCGCAGAGGAACGGAAAAGGAATGTGAAGGGTGTTTATGCGATGAAAAAGGGCATAGATAGAGCGGAGGTTATTTTGCTGGATGACATTGTCACCACAGGCTCTACTCTGCTGGAATGCGCCGGCACCCTGCGGCAGGCCTCCTCCGGCCTGGTGCAGGTGCGCTTCTGCGCCGCCCTGGCCTCCGACGCCAAATCAGGCGGTTGCAAAGCGGAATCCGGTATATTATAATGAATAATATTCCATGCGGCGGGGAAGGCCCGGCGTAACAGATTCTTCATGAAAAAAGCTGAAATTTGTGTATAATGGAACCATACCCTTAGTGGACAAGGGGTAAACAGCGAAGCGAGGATGTGATGAGTTGCCCGGAATGGATATCGCCATTGATTTGGGAACCTCTTATGTAAAAATTTACCTGGATGGGAAGGGAATTGTACTGCGCGAGCCGGCCGTGGTGGCGGTGGATGTGGACACCGACGATGTGGTGGCTGTGGGAAACGAGGCTTACGCCATGCTGGGGAGGACCTCCCAGCGAATCCGCGTGGTGTACCCGCTGCTGAACGGGGTTATCTCTGATTTTGATTTGGCCCGGTACCTGATCACCCATTACCTGAAGAAGGTAAGCGGCAGCAAGGTGTTTATGCCGCGGGTGGTGGTCAGCGTTCCCTGCAAAATAACCGAGGTGGAAAAACGGGCGGTGGTGGATTCCATCAGCTCCTCCAACGTGCGGAAGATCTGCCTGATCGAAGAGCCTGTGGCCGCCGCTCTGGGGGCGGGGCTCGACATTTCAGCCCCCCACGGCTCTCTTGTGGTGGACATTGGCGGGGGAACCACAGACATGGCGATTCTTTCGCTCAGCGGCATTTCCATTTCCGCCTCCATCAAGACGGCCGGGAATGTGTTCGACGACGCCGTCATCAAATACGTGCGCCGGAAATATAACCTGATCATCGGCAGCCGTATGGCAGAGGAAGCAAAAATAGCCATTGGCTGCGTTTACCCCAGGCGCGAGCTTTTGACCCACCGGGTGAAGGGGCGCAACGCCATGACGGGCCTGCCCCAGTTTGCAGACATCACCAGCGACGAAATGCTGGAGGCCATGATTGAGCCGGCTATGCTGATTGTCCGTTCCCTGCAGGATATTCTGGAGCGCACGCCCCCTGAGCTGGTGGGCGATGTGTATGAGGACGGCGGCGTGCTCACCGGCGGTTCCGCGCAGATTTTCGGCTTCCCGCAGCTTTTAAGCCGAAAGGCAAAGCTTCCGGTGCGCCTGGCAGAAGCGCCGGCAGACTGTGTGGCCCTGGGGGCTGGCAAGGCCATCCGCTATATTGACGATATGGACAAAAAGGAGTACGGCATCCTGAACCCCCTGAGCGCCGCCTATTGAGCCTTTTCTCCGGGCGGGGAAGGGCCGTAAGAATTTCGCAAGAAATTCTTATGAAATCGGCAAGCCTCCCGCCAGGAAAATCAAAGGCTTTTCTTATAGAATCCTGCTATAATCCTCCTGTTAGAACATTGTAACAGGAGGTTTTTGCTATGGATCAGCACAGGGCAAGGGGTAACGGGAGGTACGGCCCGCGCCCGGCCCCGGGGAACCGTGCGCCGCAGAGAAGCCCGAGGGCAGGAAGGCGGCGGAGGAAAAGGCGGAACTGGTTCCGCACCCTGGTGACAGGCTTCTGCACCGTCTTCTGCCTTGGGTTTGTATATTTGAGCATCCTGCTTCCCGCCCTTCGGGAGGGAGAAGCGCGCAGCACGGCGGCTTCTGTGCCGCCACCCGCCCTCAGCCTTGTCGGGGGCGGCGAAAACAACGCCCTGCTGGAAGGGATCTGCAGCCGGAACGCGGTGCTGGCAGACCTGGAATCCGGTGAAATCCTGGCGGAAAAGAGCGGCGGGGAACGCATGTACCCTGCTTCCCTCACAAAAATCATGACCGCTGTGCTGGCGCTGGAGTCTTTCCCCGATGTGAGCCGGAGCCTCACGGTACCGGAGGATATTTTTCCGGCCCTGTATGAGGAAAACGCTTCTATGGCAGGGTTTCAGCCGGGGGAAGAGGCCTCTGTGCGGGATCTGCTCTACGGCGCGCTGCTGCCCTCTGGCGCAGAGTGCTGCCTGACGCTGGCCAACAACGCCGCCGGGTCTGAGGAAGCCTTTGTGGAACAGATGAACCAAAAGGCAAAGGAACTGGGAATGGAACACACGCACTTTTCCAACTGTACCGGCCTGCAGGCGGAGGACCATTATTCCACCGCCCGGGATCTGGCCCTGCTGCTTCGGTACGCGCTGCAAAACGAAGAATTCCGGCAAGCCTTCACCAGCCTGCGCTACAGCGTGCCTCCCACCGCCCAGCACCCTCAGGGCTTTACCTTCTACAGCACGGCTCTTTCCGCCGCAGAGGGGATTGAAATTTCCGGCGGCCAGATCCTGGGCGGCAAGACGGGCTTTACCAGCGAGGCGGGGCTCTGCCTGGCCAGCCTGGGGCTGGCAGGGGGGCGGGAATACATCCTGGTCACCGGCGGCGCGCCCGGCGACCACAGCACCGAGCCCTACCACCTGCTGGATGCGGCTGAGGTGTACCGGCGGGCGGCGGCGCTCTGAACGGCCGGGGCAGAGGAAAACGGAAAAGGAGGGAAGATGCGATGATTTTGTCCGCCTCCCGCAGGACAGATATTCCGTGCTGGCATGCGGAATGGTTTATGGAACGGATCCGGGAGGGCCGGGTGACGGTCCGCAATCCTCGCAACCCTTCACAGGCGCGGCAGATTTCCCTCACGCCCGCTGAAACCGACGCCATCGTGTTTTGGACCAAGGATCCGGCCCCGCTGCTCCCTTACCTGGACGAGCTGGAGGAAAGGGGCTTCCGGTATTACTTCCAATTCACGCTGACCCCTTATGGAAGCGACATCGAGCCCGGCCTGCGGGACAAGCAGGCCATTGCAGAGACCTTCTGCGCCTTGGGGGAGCGCCTGGGAAAAAACGGCCTGGTGTGGCGGTACGACCCCATCTTTTTCACAGGGAAATATTCCATGGCCTGGCACAGGGAGCAGTTTGCCGCCCTGTGCCGGAAGCTTTCCCCTTATACCGGCCAGGTGACGGTAAGCTTTTTAGACTTTTACAAGAGCATGCGGGGGAAGGGGCTTGCCGCGCCCTCGCAGGCGCAGATGGAGGAATTCGCCGCCTTTGCGGGCGGCACGGCGGCCGTCTGGGGCCTTTCGCCAAGAAGCTGCTGTGAAAAGCTTGCCATGGAACGCTGGGGAATCCTGCCGGCCTCCTGCATCGACAAGGAAAGGCTGGAACGGCTTTTGGGACGGCGGCTCTCTCTGAAACCGGCGGCGGGCCAGCGGGCGGGGTGCGGCTGCTTTCAAAGCGTGGACGTCGGGGCTTACAACACCTGCGGCAACGGCTGCCTGTACTGCTACGCCAACTACAGCCCGGCCCTGCTGAAGGCCAACCTGGAAAAGCGCTCTTCCCACAGCCCCTCCCTCTGCGGCGGGGAACAGGACGGTCCGCAGACGGCGCCCGCCAGGGAGGAAAAACCAGGCGGGGAGCAGCTTTCCTGGTTTTAGGCGCCCCCTTGGCCGCTTTCCCTGCCCTTCCTGCCCTCTTGCGCAGAAGGAAAAACCTTGCTATAATAACCGGGGTAACCAAAATTTTGAATTTTTACAAGGAGGAAGAGCAGGGTGACACAGGCACAGCGGGAACGGTTGGATAAGGTGCGCATGTTCGTGTTGGACATGGACGGCACCATCTATTTGGGGGACACGCTGTTTCCCTTTACAAAGGATTTCCTGCGCCGGGTGAAGGAAACCGGGCGGGACTTCTGCTTTTTTACGAACAACAGCTCCAAAAACAGGCAGGCTTACCTGGAAAAGCTGAACCGCATGGAGATTTCGATTCCGCCGGAAAAAATGCTCATTTCCAACGGGGTCATTTTACAGTGGCTGGGGCAGCACCACCCGGGCGCCCGGTGCTACGTGCTGGGTACCCCGTCCCTTTTGGAGGATTTCCGCCAGGCTGGCTTCCCCCAGGACGAAGAAAATCCGGACGTGGTCGTTCTGGGCTTCGACACCACCCTCACCTATGAAAAGCTGCGGAAGGCCTGCGATTTCATCCGGGCCGGAAAGCCGGTGTACGGGGTAAACCCGGACTTCAACTGCCCGGTGGAGAACGGGTTTATCCCGGACTGCGGTTCCATCGCCGCCCTTGTCAAGGCTTCCACAGGGGTGCAGTGCTCCTTCTTCGGCAAGCCCTCCCGCCATACGCTGGAATATATGCTGCAGCAGACCGGCTGCGCCCCGGAGGAATTAGCCGTGGTGGGGGACCGGCTGTACACCGACATTGCTGTGGCAGACGGCACACCGGTGCTTTCCGTGCTGGTCATGAGCGGCGAAACCACGCCGGAGCTTCTGGAAAAAAGCGATGTGAAGCCAGACCTGGTGATGAAAAACCTGGCGGAGCTGGCAAGCTTTCTGTAACGCCCTT
>DVMK01000118.1 GCA_018715025.1 Candidatus Caccousia avistercoris | reverse complement strand
TCATCTTGACAAGCGGCAGGATCTTCCGTATAATAGCCTCTGGAAAATAAACGGGTGGATTTTTCCGGATTCTGTCATCTTTTCGCCACACAGCCGTCTCAGGGCAGCTGTGTGGCTTTTTTTGCCAGCAGCCGCCCTGCGGGCGGAAGTATTACGCAAACGAGAGGAAACGTGGAACCATGAACGAAACTTTTATGAAGGAAAAGCCGGTGCTGCCGCTGATTTTGTCTATGGCCCTCCCTATGGTGCTGTCTATGCTGGTAAATTCCCTGTACAACATTGTAGACAGCTTTTTTGTGGCGCAAATCAGCGAGGACGCCATGACGGCGCTTTCTCTGGTGTACCCGGTTCAGAATTTTATCAACGCGGTGGGCATAGGCTTCGGCGTGGGGCTCAACGCGGTGACGGCATATTACCTGGGCGCGGGGGACCGGCCCAAAGCCGACATGGCCGCCACCCAGGGGACCCTGCTGGCCGCCCTGCACAGCCTGGTTATGACGGCGGGGGGCATTGCCGTCATGCCTGCCTTTCTGCAGATGTTCACCTCCTCGGGGGAGATTGCCGCCCTGGGCGTGCGCTATTCCACGGTGGCGTTCCTGTTCACCCCGGCCGCCGTTCTGGGCGTGACCTTTGAAAAAATCTTCCAGGCCGTGGGCCGCATGAAGGCGACCATGGCCAGCATGATGTGCGGATGCATCGCCAATATTGTGCTGGACCCCGCCCTGATTTTCGGGTACGGCCCTTTCCCTGAAATGGGCATAGAGGGGGCCGCCCTGGCCACCGGGCTGGGCCAGACGCTTTCTCTGGCCATTTACCTGGCGCTCTACCGGATGCGCCCCACGCAGGTACGCCTGCGCCGGAAATACCTTTTCCTTCAGGGGGAGATGGTGCGGAAGCTCTATTCCATTGGGATTCCGGCCGCCCTGAACCTGGCCCTGCCCTCCCTTCTGATCTCCGCCCTGAACGGGATTCTGGCCGCCTATTCTCAGGTTTATATTCTGGTTTTGGGGGTTTACTACAAACTGCAGACCTTCCTTTACCTGCCCGCCAACGGCTTTGTGCAGGGGATGCGCCCCCTCATCGGCTACAATTACGGGGCGGGGGAGAAAAAGCGGGTCCGGCAGATTTATCAGGCTGTGCTGTGTATGAGCGGAATCATCATGGCCCTGGGCACCGTTGTCTGCCTGGCCGTACCGGGCCGGCTCATGGGCCTGTTCACCCACACGCCGGAGGCCGTTCAGGCCGGGGAAACGGCCCTGCGCATCATCAGCGCCGGGTTTCTCGTCTCTGCCGTTTCCATCACCTCCTCCGGCGCGCTGGAGGGGCTGGGGAAGGGCGTGCCCTCCCTTGTCATCTCCCTGTGCCGGTATCTGGCGGTTATTCTCCCCGCCGCCTTCCTGCTCAGCAGGCTGCTGGGCCCCACCGGCGTGTGGCACGCCTTCTGGGTGGCGGAAGCCGTCACAGCGGCCGTTTCTGTCCTTGTGTACCGCAGGGCTGCGGCCTGAGTGTGATGAAATCACTTTACAAGGCCCCCAAAATACAGTACCATAGAAAAACAGAAATCACCGACAGAAAGGAATTTGCCCTATGCCCTTCGATATTTCGCAGAGCGTACCCGCAATTACCGTATTCCTGCAGGGCCTTCTCAGCTTTTTCTCCCCCTGCGTGCTGCCTCTGGTTCCCCTGTATGTAAGCTACCTGGCAGGCGGCACCCGCACGGTGGATGAGAACGGCGCGGTCCATTACCGGCGGAAAACCATTTTCCTGAACACCCTGTTCTTTGTGGCGGGGGTCAGCTTCACCTTCTTCCTGCTGGGGCTTGGCTTTACCGCCCTGGGCCAGTTTTTCAACGGCCACCAGCGGCTGTTCGCCACCATAGGGGGAATCATCGTCATTCTGTTCGGCCTGTTCCAGCTGGGGGTGTTTCAGCCCAAGCTTCTGAACCGGGAGCAGCGCCTGCCCCTGAACCTGGGGAAAATGGCCATGAACCCCCTCACCGCCCTGCTGCTGGGCTTTACCTTCAGCTTTTCCTGGACGCCCTGCGTGGGGCCCGCCCTGGCCAGCGTGCTGCTCATGGCCTCCTCCGCCGCCTCTTCGGCGGCAGGCTTCCTGCTCATCGGCGTGTACACCCTTGGCTTTGTCATCCCCTTCCTGGCGGTGGGCCTGTTCACCGGCGCCCTGCTGGAGCTGTTCCGGAAATACCGAAAGGCTCTTGCCTACACGGTGAAAATCGGCGGCGTGCTGATGATTTTGATGGGCGTTATGATGATTACCGGCTGGATGAACAGCCTGACCGGCTACCTTTCCAGCTTTGGCGGCGCTTCCGGCGGCGGGGCCGCTGCATCCTCCTCTGCCTCCGCGGCCCCCGCGGCGGAGGGGGCTGCTTCCTCCGCCCCGGCAGAAAGCCAGGCGGAGGAGGATCGTCCCCAGGTTGCCGCCCCTGACTTCACCCTCAAGGACCAATACGGGGTGGAACACACCATTTCTGACTATAAGGGCAAGGTGGTGTTCCTGAATTTCTGGACCACCTGGTGCGGCTACTGCAAGCAGGAGATGCCGGACATTGAGGCCCTTTACCAGGAGTACGGCCTGAACCAGGAGGACGTGGTGATGCTGGGCGTGGCGAACCCCAGGTCCGACGCCTCGCCCTTCAGCCAGGACAGCATGACAGCGGAGGAGATCGGCCAGTTTTTGGAGGAAAACGGCTACACCTACCCCACCATTATGGACGAAACCGGCGAAATGTTTGCCGCCTATGGGGTCCGCTCCTTCCCCACCACCTTTATGATCGACAAGGACGGCAACGTGTACGGCTACGTCACCGGCGCCCTGAGCAAAGCCGTCATGCAGGACATCATCTCGCAGACGATGAACGCGGGCTGAACCCCCGCCGCCCATACAGGCAAAAAATTCCCCCGGCATGCGCGCTGAACAGTGAACTGACCCAGATTGTGCAGACAGTACAAAAAGAGCCCCTGGTGCAGGAATATTCGGTTTTAGCAGGAGTGGCGCAGCGAGAGCGGCGGCACTCCTGTTTTGCTTTGGATGCGCTCATGGTTGTAAAAG
>DVMK01000117.1 GCA_018715025.1 Candidatus Caccousia avistercoris | reverse complement strand
GGTGCCGTTGCGGCCTACCGACTGGAGAATAATGTCTACGTTGATGTTCTTGGCCCCGAGCTTAGAGAAAATCTTAAAGGCCAGGCCGGGACGATCCGGCACGCCCATGATGGAAATCCGGGCAACGTCCTCGTCCTTTGCCACACCGCTGATTAACATTTTCTCCATTTCTTTTGCCTCCTTCACGATGGTTCCTTTTGTACGGATAAAGCTGGAAAGCACCTCCAGCTCAATGTTATATTTTTTGGCCATCTCTACCGAACGGTTATTCAGCACCTGAGCGCCCAGGGTCGCCAGCTCCAGCATTTCGTCATAGGAAATAACGTCCAGCTTTCTGGCGTCCGGCACCTTTCTGGGGTCGGCTGTGTAAACCCCCTCCACGTCTGTGTAAATCTGGCACAGGTCCGCATTCAGGGAAGCGGCAATGGCTACGGCGCTGGTGTCAGAGCCGCCGCGGCCCAGGGTTGTCATGTCGTTGTACCGGTTCACCCCCTGGAAGCCGGTGACAATTACAATATTCTTTTTGTCCAGCTCCTTCTTGAGGCGATCCGGCACGACGCGCTTGATGCGGGCGGAGCCGTAGGCAGAGGAGGTCAAAAAGCCCGCCTGCCACCCCAGCAGAGAGACAACCGGGAAGCCCAGCTTCTCAATCGCCATGGCAAGCAGAGAAGCGGAAATCTGTTCCCCAGAGGTAAGCAGCATGTCCATTTCCCGCTTGGAAGCATCCGGGTTGATTTCGTTTGCCTTTTCGATGAGATCGTCCGTTGTGTCGCCCTGGGCGGAAACCACTACGACCACGTCGTTCCCCTGCTTGTAAGTATCCGTCACAATGCCGGCCACGTTGAACACCCGCTTGGCGTTGGCTACAGAGCTTCCGCCGAATTTCTGAACAATCAAACTCATAGAATATCCCCCAATACTTATTTATTGCCGGCCCTCAGTCCAGAGAGACGCGGGCGCCTTCGGAGTCCACCCCCAGGATGTGGACCTGCCAGCCCGTAATCCCCTTTTCTTTCAGGTGGGTTTCCGCATGGTTGATGAAACCGTCCATATTGTCGGCAGGGAGCATAGCGATAATGGTAGGCCCGGCGCCGCTGATGTAGGTTCCCAGGCTTCCCAGCTCATAGCTGAGACGGAATACGCTGTCGCAGCCCTCAATGAGGCCGGAACGGTAGGGCTGGTGAATGCAGTCCTGCACGGCCACCCGCAGGTTTTCCAGCTTGCCGGAAAAGAGCGAGGCGGTTATCAGAGCCGAGCGGGAAAGGTTGTAAACCGCGTCGGCACGGGAATAGCTTTCTGGCAGCACAGAGCGCGCCTTTTCGGTTTTCAGCTCAAAGGGCGGAATGAACACGCCGAAGCGCAGCTTGTCTGAAACCGGCACGCTTACGCTGTAGACGCGGCCCGCCTCCATGGCGGAAGCGACCAGGCCGCCCTCAATGGCGGGGCTGGTGTTGTCCGGGTGGCCCTCTATCTTCGCCGCCAGATTAATCAAATCCGACTGGGAAAGCGGGCTGCCCAGCAGCCGGTTCGCCCCTAAAATGCCCGCCACAATACAGGCGGAGCTGCTCCCCAGGCCGCGGGCCAGGGGAATGTTGTTTTCCTGAATCAGCCGCAGGCCAGGCAGTTTTTTGCCGCACTCCTGGTAAAGCTGCTTCACAGCCCAATAAATCAAATTGCTCTCGTCGGTGGGAATCTTGACGGAGTCCTTACAGGAAATCTCGAGCCGGTCGGCCTCTTCCATCCACACCTGGTTGTACAGGGTAAGGGCTATGCCAAGGGCGTCAAACCCAGAGCCAAGGTTTGCGCTGGTTGCCGGAACCTGGATCCTAATCATCTGCTGCACCTGCCATTAATAGTATTATCCAGCCGCGTCAAAAATCACTGATACGGACGGTGTTGAGAAGCTGCGCCCCCTGTTTTTCCAGAAGGCCAAGCCGTTCTATAATCTGCCGTTCCGGCTGCACGGGGGTGACGAAGGCCAGTTCACCTTCCTCCGCGCCCTTGCGCAGCAGGCGGGAAACCTGGCCGAACAGCTCTTCCGCCTGCTTGAAAAGCGCTTCCGGCTGTTCCCCTTTCAGCCTCACATACATGGCGGTTTCCCGGTCCAGGTAATCGGCCACGTACTCCTTGCCGCCTTCCTCCCAGTACAGGTATTTCCGCGCGTTCAAATGCTTGGCGCAGTCGATCACATCTGCCACTACGGCGCTGGCGGTGGGCAGCTTGCCTGCGCCCTTGCCGTAAAACACCACGTCGCCGGTGGCGTCGCCCCGCACCATGATGCCGTTGAATACGTCATCCACGTTGGCAAGCTGGCTGTCTCTGGGAATAAACATGGGGCAGACAAGAATCTGCAGGCGTCCGTCCTCCTGACGGCTCACCTGGCCAATCAGCTTGATTACCCCGCCCCAGGACTCGGCATATTCCACATCCGCCAGGGTAATGCGGGTGATTCCCTCGGTGTGCACCTGCTCTGGATACACATGCTTTCCGTAAGCAATGGAGGCCAGAATACAGATTTTCCGGCAGGAGTCGTGCCCTTCAATATCGGCCGCAGGGTTGCGCTCCGCATAGCCAAGCTTCTGGGCCAGGGCAAGCGCGTCCTCAAAGGACATGCCTTCCCGGATCATTTTGGTCAAAATGAAGTTTGTGGTGCCGTTTAAAATACCCGCCACCTCAATAACGTCGTTGGCGGCCAGGCACTGGCTCATGGGCCGGATGATGGGGATGCCGCCGCCCACGCTGGCTTCAAACAGGAAATTCACATTGTTTTCCTGGGCGATGCGCAGCAGCTCGGCGCCCTTGGCGGCCACCAGCTCTTTGTTTGAGGTGACGACGCTTTTGCCATCCTCCAGGCAGCGCTTTACATAGTCGTAGGCAGGGTGAAGCCCGCCCATGACCTCCACCACAATTTTGATTTCCGGATCCTGAATAATATCCTCAAAGGACTTTGTGAAACGTTCGGCCAGGGGGCTGTCGGGAAATTCACGCAAATCCAAAATGTACTTGATGTGGATCTGTTCGTTCGTCCGTTTGGTAATGCTGGAATTATGGGTGGTGAGCACCTCCACAACGCCGGAGCCCACCGTACCATATCCCATCACCGCAATTTCTACCATGCTGCATATCCCTCATTTCTATGTGATTCTCTTTTTTACTGGGTTCATGCGCCCCCTGCAAGGCCGCCGGGCGCCGAGGGCTCTGTGTAAATTCCCGCGGCGCTGCTGTCATCCGGCCTGGGAGTCAGAGGCGTTGAGCCTTCGGAAGAGGCGGAGGATTCCGGATCCGGCTGGGTTCCCGGCACAGAGGACGGCTGCTCCGGCTGGGATTCCGGCAGCGAAGACGCCTGGGAAACCGTGCCGGACTCCGCCCCGGAAGAAGGCTCAGAGCTCACCTCCGTGGAGGTTCCCTCCGACTCAGCCGGCAAGGAGGAGGTTTCGCTGCTGGCTTCTGACGAGGAGGAAGGCGCGGAGGAAACTGCCGCATGGGCCCCGTCGCAGTACCCTGGCATATTGTCCCGTGTGTACCAGCCTGTCCTGGTGCTGGTACACACGCCGGGAACCGCCAGATCGCCTGTTTCGTTGCAGTAGGAAGCGGAAAACACGTTGGGGTCGTCTGTAAAGGACTTTTGTTCCTTCGTTTCCAAATATTTCGACATGATTTCCTGCCAAATCAGCTTATGGCCATTGTCCCTGTCGTTCATCTGCTTGTCGTAATTGGGGTGCCCCGCCCAAATGGCCGCCACCGCATAGGGGGAACCGCCCACAAACCACAGGTCCATCATGGAGTTGGTGGTGCCGGTTTTTCCGTAAATCTGCCAGCCATCCACATCCGCCGCCGCACCGGTTGCCGGGTAGGGGCCTATGACTTCCTCCAGCAGCTTGCGCATGATGGTGGCGTTCTCGGAAGAAATTGCCTGCTTGCCGATGTTGTCCCGGTTGTCCAGAATAACGTTTCCGTCATGATCCTCCACATAATAATAGGTATAGGGTTCGAAATATTTGCCGCCGTTGCCGAAAATCTGGAAGCCGGCCGCCATCTCGCGCACCGTGACGCCCATACTGCCGCCGATTCCCATGGAAAGAACCTGCTGGTCTGGGGCAATGGGGCTGAAGCCCAGGTTGTCTACCAGGAAGGAAGCGCCCACCTGCGGCGTAAGCTGCTGCAAAAGGCGGACAGCAGGCGGGTTCAGCGACTTAATCAGCGCGTACCGCACCGTAACCTCCCCCTCATACCCGGGGGTGTAGTTGCTGGGGCCGGCACGGCCGTCGTCAAAATAGTTTTCGATGGGCTCATCCAGCAGGATGGAAGAATAATGGATTAACCCCTGTTCAAAAGCGGGGGCGTAATCTACCAGAGGCTTCAGGGAGGAGCCTGGCTGCCGCACCGCCATGGTGGCGTTGTTGCCCACACGGTTGCCCTGCTTCTCCCCCACGTTCCCCACCACAGCCAGCACACGGCCGCTGTAGTCCATGGCCAGGTACCCGGCCTCGGCCCCGGTGTTCAGGGGTTCAAAAAGTGCAGGGTCGGAGAATACCTCTTCTGCAATCTGCTGGTATTCCGTATTCTGGGCGGAGTAAATTTTCAGCCCGCCGTGGTACAGCATATCGACAGCCTGATCGGAGGAAATGCTGTACAGTTCCATCAGGTCTTCCTTCACGTCCTCAAACAGGGTGTCTGTGTACCAGTTCCACACGGGGACGGCGGTGTTGCTTGTCTCTTGCCGCTTGCCAACGAAGGTCATGTTTTCCGACTTTTCCATTGCCTCGTCGTACTCGGCCTTCGTAATTTTCCCCTGGTCGTACATTTCATACAGCACCGTCTGCTGGCGCGTCTTGTTCTGTTCCGGGTGCAGCAGAGGCGTGTACTTGTACGGATTCTGCGTGATCCCCGCAATGGAAGCGCATTCCGCCAGGCCGCAGTCCTGAATGTCCTTGCCGAAGTACAGGTTGGCCGCCGCCTGTACGCCGTTGCAGCCGCTGCCGAAGGGAACCACGTTCAGGTAAGCCTCCAAAATAATCTCTTTGTGCTTTTTCGTGTCCTCCACCGTAAGCGCAACGTTGCGCAGGGAAAGCCCCGCGCACGAAGCGCACAGATCCTC
>DVMK01000008.1 GCA_018715025.1 Candidatus Caccousia avistercoris | reverse complement strand
ATGCCAAAGAAATTGAGAATGCCCAGATAGGACTTGGCAGCCTGAACAGCCGCATCCGTGAGATGGCGGAGAATCGCTATACGCTTCTCTCCAACGCCGCCCTGTTGGTAGAGGAAGGATTAGGCTGTGCGTTCTGCATGGACGGCGCATTGGCAATTCACAGCAGCCCGCACCTGCGTTTTGTCCCCATTCATCCGCAGCGCACCACATGCAGCGTTTTGGTTTGGAAGAAGAACCGCCTGTTCTCTTCCGCAGCGTCTCTCTTTCTGCAAGAAATCAATATGCTGCGGGCAAGAATGGAATAGCGGGAAGGAAAAAGGATCTCGAAGGCGGCTGCCGCCAGAGATCCTTTTTTCTCTTTTTATCTATACAGAATCCGCATGGATATGGATAAAAGATAAGTATTAGACATTGAATAGAAACCGCCTTATAATGAACACAGAAGCCCGAAAGCGGTACAGACAGGAGGCGTTGCATAAGTTTAACCCAATGACACCTAAAGCGAAAGCGGTAAAGGAGCGAACAGATATGACCGAATGGGAAAAGAAGCAAAGCGGGCAGATTTACGACGCCCGGGATCCGGAGCTGCGGAGTCAGCAGAATCGGGCAAAGAATCTGATGCGGGTCTATAACAGCCTGCCTGCGGAAAACCTGGAAGAGCGCAGCCGGGTGTTGTCTGAACTGCTGGGGCAGTTTGGAAAAAACGCCCGCGTCAACCAGCCGATCTATGTGGACTACGGGTATAACATTCATCTTGCAGATAACAGCTTTATCAATATGCACTGCACTTTGCTGGACACCGCGCCCATTACCATTGGCGAAAACACCATGATTGGCCCGGACGTCAAAATCTACACCGCCCTTCACGCCTTGGACGGCGCGGAGCGTTTCTGGCTGGAACCGGACGGCACAGCCGCAGTAAAAACGTATACCGCGCCTGTAACCATCGGCAAATTCACATGGATTGGCGGCGGAAGCATAATTCTTCCCGGCGTCGCCATTGGCGACAATGTGGTCATCGGCGCGGGAAGCGTGGTAACGGAATCCGTACCGGACAACGCCATCGCCTGCGGGAATCCCTGCCAGATTAAAAAGTGGAATCCCCCACTCAAATCATGAGTCGGGCAGAGCAGTGAAACAACTGCTCTTTCATAAATAAAGAAAGGAATGGCTGACATGAAAAAATATTGTCACTTTTATTATCCATGACACTGGTATTTTCTCTCGCTGCATGCAGCGGAGGGACTCCCTCAAGTGAGGGAGGTGCTTCTGAACCGGCTGCCACTTCTTCTGAACCGGCCTCCGCTTCTTCCCAACCATCCTCCCAAACGCCTTCAAATGCAGAAACTTCTTCCAATTCCGAAGAAACGGAAGCGCCTGATGAATCGGCAGAATCAATGGAAGAAACCAGTGGGATACTGATTGCGTATTTTTCCTGGTCGGGCAACACGGAGCAAATGGCGCAGATGATTCAGGCCGAAACCGGCGGCGATCTTTTTGAAATTGAACCGGCCGTCCCCTACACCGAGGATTATAATACCCTTTTGGACGTGGCCCAGCAGGAGCAGGCAGACAACGCCCGCCCAGAGCTGGCCGCTCAGGTGGAAAACTGGGACAGCTACAGCGTGGTGTTTGTGGGCTACCCTGACTGGTGGAGCGACGCCCCCATGCTCATCTACTCTTTTCTGGAAGCTTACGGCTGGGAAGGCAAAACCCTTGTTCCCTTCTGCACCAGCGGCGGCAGCGGTTTTGGACGCAGCCTGGACAAATTGCCTGACAGCGCCCCGGGAGCTGCCATTGCGGAGGGACTTCATGTGTCGGGAAGCAGTGTGGACGGGGCTGCGGAAGAAATCGCGGCATGGATCGGCGGCCTGAATCTGGCCTGATTCTGAAGGAGAGGAGGGGAAGCCCATGAAGCCAAAGGCAATCATCAAAATAGTGATCGATGTTCTGATGACGCTTGGCCTGCTCTTTTTAATGGGCTACCAGTTCTGGGGCGACGCCGCCCACGAATGGGCCGGGGCCGGAATGTTTCTGCTGTTCATTCTGCATCATGTTTTGAACGGGAATTGGTACAAATCCCTTTTTAAAGGCCGGTATACTCCCTCCCGAATTTTCCAAGTGGTTGTGGATTTGCTGGTATTCCTCGCTATGATCGGGCTTATGGTCAGCGGCATTATGCTCTCTAACCATGTTTTCAGCTTCTTGAATATCCATGGCGGCATGTCCTTCGCGCGCCTGCTGCACATGGCCGCATCCCATTGGGGCTTAGTTCTGATGGCGCTGCACCTGGGGCTGCATTGGGGCATGTTCCTGGGGCTGGCCAAAAAAGCGCTGCACCTGAAACAGACATCTCGTGTACGCAAGATTCTGCTACCCGTTTTGGGGGCCGGAATCGCAATTTACGGCCTGATCGTGTTTCTCCGGCGCAGTTTGCTCACCTATATGCTGCTGCAAACGCAGTTTGTATTCCTGGATTTTGGCGAACCGGTTCCGCTTTTTTATCTGGACTATCTGGCAATGATGGGCGCCTTCATTTTTCTCGCCTATTATGTTTCTGCGCTGCTGCGGAAGTGGTCAGGGAAACGGGCTGCCTAAAAAGGATGAGGACAATTCCGGTGCAGGGGCGTGGGCTGAAGCCACAGGCCGTTTTCATCGTTAGGAGGAATGATATATGCAGTATACACAGCTTGGCAATTCGGAATTAAAGGTTTCCCGCATCTGTATGGGGTGCATGGGCTTCGGCGACGCCAAAAACGGCCAGCACAGCTGGACCCTGGACGAGGAGCATTCCCGCGAGATTATCAAGCGCGGGCTGGAATTGGGGGTCAACTTCTTCGACACCGCCATCGGCTACCAGAGCGGCACCAGCGAGCAGTACCTGGGCCGGGCGCTTCGGGACTTTGCAAAGCGGGAGGATGTGGTGGTGGCCACCAAATTCCTCCCCCGCACCCAGGATGAAATCGCTGCTGGGGTGACAGGCCAGCAGCATATTGAGCAGATGGTGAACACCAGCCTGAAGAATTTGGGGATGGACTATATTGACCTGTATATCTATCACATGTGGGATTACGAAACGCCCCTCTATGACATCATAGAAGGGCTTGACCGTGTGGTAAAAGCGGGCAAGGTGCGGTACATTGGCATCTCCAACTGTTTCGCCTACCAGCTGGCCAAAGCCAACGCCCTGGCGGAGAAGGAGGGCTTTCCGAAATTCGTCTCTATTCAGGGGCATTACAACCTGATCTTCCGGGAGGAGGAACGGGAGATGGCAAAGCTCTGCGCGGAGGATAACATCGCCATGACCCCATACAGCGCCTTGGCGGGAGGGCGGCTCTCCAAGCACCCTGGGGAAACCTCCAGGCGGCTGGAGGAGGACAGCTATGCCAAATTCAAGTATGACGCTACCGCCGGACAGGATGCCGCCATTATCCAACGGGTGGCGGAACTGGCGGAAAAGCGGGGCGTTTCCATGACCGAGATTTCTTTGGCATGGTTACTCACCAAGGTGACGGCCCCGGTAGTGGGCGCAACGAAGCTGCATCATATCGAAGGGGCGGCCAAAGCCGCAGAGCTTTCTCTGACGGCGGAAGAATGCGCTTACCTGGAAGAGCCCTACGTTCCCCACAGGCTGGTGGGGGTCATGGCACAGAACACGCCGGCGGCCGCCAAACAGCAGCACGTCTGGTCCACCGGCAATCAGAAAATCGAACAGGCAGAAAGAGAACCCCGCCGGTGATGTTTAAGGAAGGGCCGGCCAGCAGGAAATGTTTTATTTCCCGCTGGCCGGTCTTTTTCGTTCGGGAAAGAGGACTTTCCGCACAGCGGCATCTTCCCTGTACTGGTCCCGCCGGGGGCGGCATGGCAGAAAAACAGCGCTTCCCCGGCGGGCGCGCCGCGGGAAGCGCCGAACAAGCTGCTGTTACGGATTTAACACAGCCCAAAAAAGATTTTCCAACGGCAGAATACCGCCGTTATGGCTCCAAACGCCCCGGGGGCCTGCGGCGTTACGCCTCCACATCCTGCAGGCTGCCGCCGGTGGGATTCCAGACCTGCAGGCGGCCGTCGCTGTGCTCCAGCACAATGTACCGGCCCACCGTGTACATGGCGTCCAGGCTGCAGTCCTCCTGCAGGGTTTGGAGGCCGCCGCTGCCGGAGGCCATCAGCTCCCCGTCCTGGGTGAGGATCAGCATTCCCTCCTGGGCGGCGGCAAATTGGGCAACGGCAAGCCCGCAGGAATCCTGCACCCATTCCTGGGGCAGATAGCTGGGGTAAGCGTCCGCCGTGTGAAAGCGGCCCTCATCGTCCAGCCAGAGAAGGTACCCTTCGCAGAGGGAAAACTGCCGCACATGGGAGGCATACCGCTGCCACCCGGCAAGGGCGGAGCCGTCCGGCCCGGCGGCGTACAGCTCGCCCCCGGCGGAAAGCGCCAGCACCATCCCCTGCCCGCCGGACACCGCCTGCATAGGCGGCAGGCCCGCCACACGGGTGAGGGAGCCGGAGCTTCCGCCGCCCATGCTCCACAGGGTGCCGTCCTTTTTCAGCACCACCGCGCAGCCGGTGCCGCCTGCCACGCAGGCCGCGTTCTCCCCGTGCTCCACCTGACGCCACCCGGCGACAGGGCTCAGGTCCTGGCTCTGCGTCCCCTTCTGGCCCCAGCGGTTTTCCCCAGAGACCCACAGCACGTCCTCCTGGTCAATCACGAAGGTGGTGCGCCCCAGGCAGTACACCTTGGCCGGCGCGCCGGGGAACCCGGCCTCCGCAAAATTCTCCTGCACGGCCTCCGGCAGGCCCAGGCCCGCCTCGGTGCCCAGCTGGCCCAGGGTGTTGGAGCCCTGGGTGTAAAGGCCCCCCTCCCAGATAACGGCCTGCTGGTCATCCCCTGCATCCAGGGAATGGGGACGGCTCAGGTGCTCTGCCAGAAGCTCTTCCAGCTGGGTGTAGTACCCGTCCTCGTCCGTGGCCTGAATCAAATTCCAAATCTGTTCCACCGCCTGGCCGGTTTCCCCCGTCTGCACCGCTATGTCAAGCTGTACCTGCAGGGCCTCCGGCGTTTCTGCGGCATCCCCCATATCGTTCACCACGTCCTGGGCGGCGGCGTAGTCCCCCAGCCCCATGTAAGCCTGGGCCAGGCCCAGCTTGGCCTGGGTGTTGCTGGGATCCACCTGAATGGCCTGGGAAAAGCTCAGCAGCGCGCTGCTGTAATCCATTTCCTCCAGATGGCGCTGCCCCAGGGACACCTGCTGCGCCGCCCCGGCGGCAGGGGCCAGGTTCAGGGCCGCGTAAACCCCAAGCACCAGCGCCGCAGCGGCGGCAGGGAGAAGAATGGGAAGCTTGTTCACGTGAATCCGCTTCCGGCTTGGCTTTTCCTGCGAAACACCCGGGGCCGGGACGTTTTCCTTATTCCTCCGTGCCATTCTCATTCCCTCCTTCCTCTGCCTGGAGAAGCACGGCGCCTTCCCCGGTGCATTGTATTTCAAACTGTCCCGAGGCTACAGGGCCGGGAAGGTAGCTGCTGTAGGCCGCATCGCCCTGCTGTACGTACACGGCGCCGCTGCCCGTCAGAGAACCTTCCGTTCCCAGGTCTACCGCCCGGTATTCCTCCGAAAAGGCCTCCAGGCCGGCTCCTCCGGCCTGGAACTGCAGCAGGCCCTGCACCTGCAGATCCAGCGTCTGCTCCTGACCTTCCTGCCTGGCTCCGTCTGTGATATACACATTGCCCAGCACCAGAAGATCCCCCGGCAGCAGCAGGGCGTCCCAGGCCTGCAGCCGCAGGCCGCCCAGCAGGTAGGCGGAGTACTGGGCCCGCTGGCCCACCGCCACCATACCGGGGAAGGAAATCTCCCGCCCGTCCGCCGTTTCCAGGGTAACGCTGTGCAGCCCTTCCGCCAAATCGGGAGGAAGCTCCACCGTCAGGTAAGAATCCTCCTGTTCCAGAATGGTCCCTTCCGTCTCCCCTACGCGCACACCGGTCACCAGGGAAAACCGTTCCCCATCGAGGGAAAGGGAGAGCAAATCGCCATTTTCCTGCCGGTACCGAAGGTCGTCCGTGAAAAAGGCGGAGGGAGACACGCTGAGCAGCGCGGGAAGGGGTTCCTCCTCCCCTTCCGTTACCTGGTACTCAACCCGCACGCTGGTGTTCCGCTCCTCCTCCCGCAGGAAGAAATAGCGCACGGTTTCCTCTGTGTGCTCGGTGACGGTGTAACAGACAATCACCTGGTTCCCGATCATCCCCTGCAGGCTGGCGTACACGCTGGCCAGCTCCGAGGAGGAATCCGCCCGGATATACCGGCCGCCGCTGGCGTCGGCAATCTGCTGCAGAAGCGCGTCGTTCACGTCGCCGAAGCCGATGGCGTGTATGGTGATGCCCGCCTGCACCGCCTGTTCCACCACGGCCATGTCAATGCTGCTCTGCCCGTCTGTCATCAGCAGCATGTACCGCGCGCCGGGCGTTTCGGCCAGGGCCTGAGCGCCCGCCGCAATGCCCGAGGTGATGTTGGTGCCGCCCCCTCCTCCCAGGGCATCCACTGCGGCCAGCAGGGAAGCCTTGTCGGTGGTGGAAGCCACCCGAAGCGAGGCTGTATCGTCAAAGGTGACCAGAGAAAGCTGGTTCTGCCCGTCTGCGCTCTGGACAAATTCCTGCAGCGCCTGCTTCGCGTCCTCAATGGGCTGGCCGCCCATGCTGCCGCTCACATCCACCACGCAGCAGATGGAACTGAGGGAGGTTTCGGGGATCTCCACCGTATATTCGCTGACGGTGGTGTGGGTATCCTTTACCACCACCTGCTTGGCGATGATCCGCTGAATGATTTCCTCCTGCCCGGAGATGGACACGCGGATCTGCGGGTATTGGCTGGCGTCCACATCGCCCACATAGATGCTGTAATCCTGATATTTTCCGTCGCTGATCAGGCGGGCGGCGAAGTCCTGGGTCAGGGGCGTGAAGCGCACGCTGATCAGGTCGGGAAACGCGGTGCTCAGCACGGCCTGCAGAGAGCTGCTCAGCTCTTCCGGGTTGCTTCCGGCGGAAGCGCCGCCCTCAGCCAGCGCCGCGGCGTTCTGCAGCGCGCTGACCGCAGCGCTGTCGCGGGAAAGCAGGGCCAGCGGCGAAGCTGCCGCCTGGGTGAGGCATTCCTTGGCCGCGTCGTAGTCCCGCAGGGCAAAGTACAGCCTGGCCCGCACCACCTGAGCCTCCAGGCTGTTCAGATCCCCAATGGAATTCAGGGCCCGGTAGGCGTAAATGCAGTCGGCCCTCCGTTTGGCGTCCTCCGCCTGCAGGTACAGGGCTTCCCGTTCCTGGGAAAGGCGCTCCCGCTCTTCCTCCGGCGCGGTTTCCAGCTCCACCTGCAGCAGGTTCAGCTGCCGGTTCAGTTCCTCATACTGCTGGGTCAGGCGCTCCCGTTCCTGCCGGATGGAAGCGTTGGCATCCTGGGCCGGATCCTCCGGGGAGCGGAAGGCGGAATCGTCCAGAGAAACGTTGGCGAAGGTACACTCTGCTACCACCTCTGCCAGCAGCAGCCGGTTTTCCGCCGAGGGATTCTCCCGCACCAAAGCGGCGGCCTGCTGCAGGGCGCTCTGCCAGGAACCGCTGCTGAGGGATTGGTTCATCTGCAGCACCTGGGCCGCATCCTGCCCGAACACCTCCTCATACTGCGCCCAGTCGGCCGTCTCGGACACGCTCAGCCCCAAAGAGCCCGCCTCTGCGCCGTAGGCCAGATCCCAGCGGTTTCTGTCCCCCTCGGAAACGCCCATTGTGTCCCGCACCAGGGCGGCGGCGGTGCTCACCTGGGAGGCGTCGGAAAGGCTTCCGGCGGAAAGATAGCGCACCAGCTCAGAGCTTTCTCCCGCCTGGGCGGTGAGAATGTCCAGCCGCAGCTTGGCGATGGTGCCGTTGCCCCTGGCCCTTTCCAAAAGGCTTTGGGCCGCCAGATATTGATGGGGGTTCGGATTGGAGGAGGACACCCGATCCAGATGGACGGCGGCGGCCTCCGGCTGGCTGTCCTCCAGGTAGCGCAGGGCCAGGTACAGCTCCTGGCGGGCCTCCGTCCGGCTGCCCAGCTCCCCGGCCAGCAGCAGCCCCCCTGCCGCCAGAAGGACCACGGCCGTCAGGGAAAGGCCCGCCTGCAGCACCCGCCTGCCTACCCGCCGCAGGATGAGAAACACCGTGCCGCCCGCCAGCAGAACACCGGCGGCCAGCACCAAAATGGAATACAGCAGCATACTCTCACCCTTCCTTTCCGTTCAGTTTTGCGCCACACTTCATGCAGAAATTCTGCCCAGCCTTCACCGGCCTGCCGCAGCTGGGGCAAACCGGCCCCTTGGGAAGCGGCGGCTCCGGCTCCGCGGGCTTTTCCCTCTGCGGGGCCGCAGGGGGAATCAGAGGCAGGGCGCCGCTTTCCTCTTCGCCGGTTCCGGTCAGGGGCTGCGTCTCAGAATCCGCGGGCTTTTCTCCCTGCGGGGCCGCAGGGGGAACCAGAGGCAGGGTGCCGCTTTCCTCTTCGCCGGTCCCGGTCAGGGGCTGCGTCTCCGGCTCCGCGGGATTTTCTTCCTGCGGGGCTGCCGGAGGAATCAGAGGCAGGGTGCCGCTTTCCTCCCCGCCGGTTCCGGCCAGCGGCTGCGTCTCCGGCTCCGCGGGCTCTTCCCGCTGCGGGGCCGCAGGGGGAATCAGAGGCTCCGTGCCGGACTCCCCTGTGGGGGCGGCAGGGGGAATCCGCGGCTCCTCCTCCCCCTTCTTTCCTCTCTTTTTCCTCTCTTTTCCGGCCTTCCTGCCGGCGGGCGCCTCCGCCTGCCCCATCTCTTTCTGCACCGGAAGCTTCTCCTCTTTTTTCTGCCTCCGCCGCTTTCGGAGGAGCAGCGCCAGGAACAGGAGGGCCAGCAGCCAGCACAGGATGGCTGCCAAAAGGGTGAACCCCTTTGAGGCGGCGAAAACGCCTCCCCAGGTGGTGTCGAACAGGTAGGCGTTCACCCCCCGGATGGAAAAATGGGCCGCCGCCGTATAGGCGGAAAGCAGGGCCGCCAGCGCGGCGGCGACGATAGCAACGATCTTCATAACGGATACTCCATGTACCGCAGGCAGTCCTGCGGCGCCGCATCTTCCGGCAGCGGCCGCCAAAAATCAGGGTAGCTTTTTCTCCTTGTACTCCTCATCCAGCCGGTTCAGGATTTTCTTCGACCAGCGGCGGAAAACCACCCCGGCAATCACGGCCAGCACCGCCGTCGCCGCCAAACCGGCAATCCCGCCGTAAAACAGAACGGCTCCCAGCGTCATTCTCATTCACTCCCTTCCCCATCCGGCGGCCTCAAGCTGGGCGGCCAGATCGTTCAGGCGGAGCATCTCCGCATCGGCGGCCCCTGCGGCTTCCGCCGTTTCGTACAGGGAAAGGGCCGTCTCGTAATTTTCCCAGAAGGCGGCGTAATCCCGCTCCTCCTGGGGCTTTTCCGACTGCCAGCCGGCGTACAGCAGCGCCAGGCGCAGGAAGGGGCGGTAATCCTCCGGAAATTCCTGCGCCAGGGCGAGAAGCTCCTGCTCTGCCTCTGGGTAACGGCCCAGATATTGCCGCACCGCCGCCGTGTTCAGCCGCGCCGTCAGGGAAGCGCCGCCCCGGGCGGCCAAATCCTCATAACAGGCAAGGGCGTTCTCGTAGCACTCCTGCCTGCGGTCAGGCTCTTCGCTGGCCAGCCGGGTCCAGGCGGCGGCCAGCCGTTCGGTATGCACCAGGCTGGCAGAGCTGTCCAGGCGGCTTTGGGCCTCCTGCAGCCACTGAATTTCCGTTTCCAGGTACGCCGGGCCCAGGCGCTCGCAGCAGTCTGCCAGCGAAAGGATGCACCGGCTGAGCAGGGCGGGGTCCTCCGCCTGTTCCGCCGCCTGCTGGAACTGTTCCAGCGCCGCCTCGTCGTCGCCGGAGGCGGCGGCGATCTCGCCGGCGATCAGAAGCGCGTCCGCACCGGCGGAGCCCAGCTTCTGCAAATCTTCCATCGTTTCCTGGGCCAGGTCAAACTGGCCCAGCTTGGCGTAGCACACCGCCAAATCCCGCACATAATCCGCCGTTTCCGGGCTGAGGGCGGCGGCCTCCTGGTAGCCTGCCAGGGCTTCCTCATACCGGCCCAGCTGAAAATAGCAGGAGGCCTGGATGTACCGCAGGTTCCCGTACAGGGCGGCGTCCGTTCCCTGCTCCAGAGGGGCGTCCTGCAAAAGATCCACGCATTCCTCATATTCGCCCCGCTGGTACAGAAGCTGCGCCAGGGCGGCGTAAGCCTCGCGCCGGTCCGGCTGCTGCAGCACGGCCTGCAGCAGAACGCCGTACCCTTCCTCGTACTGCCGTTCCTCCAGCAGGCTTTGGCCCTGCGCCACCAGCTGCAGGTACTGGCCGCCGGCCTCTGCCTGCAGCTGCCGCCAGCCAAACCAGATGCAGAACAGGGAGACCACCGCAGCCACGGCCAACGCCGCCCCCGACGCCTGGCAGGCGCGGCGGTAGCGGCGGTATTGGGCGTCGCTGCGCTTTAGGTCACGCAGGGCCCGCAGCATGGCAGAGGCGCTGGGGAACCGTTTGGCCGGTTCCTTTTCCATTGCGCACTCCAGCACCGTGCGGAACGCATCCCCCAGCCGGATGTCGTACCGGGTCAGGGGTACCACCGGATCCAGAGAGAGGGCCGGCTGGTAGCCGGTGAGCATGAAGTAGGCGGTGGCTCCAATGGCGTACAGATCCGTTCTCTGCGTGACAAGCCCGTAGGGGCGGGCCCGGGCGGCCAGGGCCACAATGGGCGGCATCTGCACCGGCTGGGGGTGAAGGGGCAGCGTCCCCTGCCCCGCCTCCACCTGCTGCGCCTGCCGCACCTGCTGTTCTATGGCGGTGGTGTCCACATTGTACTGCTCTGGGGCGGCGTACCCCTCGCTGGCGGCAATGGCCCTGGCCTTGTCGTCCTCGCACACCAGGGAGGCGTTGAAGTCGATGACGCACACGTCCCCCTCCGGCGTAATCATCACATTCTGCGGCTTAATGTCGCTGTGGATGATGGGCGGATTCTGGCTGTGCAGGTACTCTGCCACCTCGCACAGCTGCATCGTCCATTTCAGCGCCTTTTTCTGATCCAGCGCCCCATTGCGGCGCACATATTTTTCCAGGTCGCAGCCCGGGATGTAATCCATAACGGTATACAGATACCCGTCGTTTCCGTCGATAATATCGTAAATGCGGGGCAGGTACCGATGCTTCAGGCGCTTCAGAATATCCGCCTCGTTCCGCTGGTTCAGGGTGCCCCGGTAACGGCTTTTTACCTTCTTGATGACCACGTCCACCTGAAGGTTTTGCTTGCGGGCCCGGTACAGCACCCCCATGCCGCCTTCGTCCAGCGGCGTAATATCGGTGTAATCCCCGCCAATAGGCAGAATAATCGGATCCATCGTATCCCCCGTTTATCAGAAATATTCGCCCCAGCCCTGGGGAATGCGCTGCTCCGCCAAAAGGCGGAGCGAATCCCCCGGCTGGAACACCGGCACGCCGGCAAGGCCCCCGTCGGGCTTCCTCCCCAGGCGCTGCCGCAGGGTGGGCGCGCCCTGGGGACGGTCTACGGCGGTGCGCACCGCCACGCCGGTGATGTTGTCCCGCTCGCCCCGCACCATGGCCCGCTGGATCAGCGTGTCAAGGGCGCTCTCCAGCTCTTCCCGGCTGGAAGCCCTGGCGGGGGACAGGAACGTCTCCATCTCCGCCTCCCACACCTCGTGCACCAGCCCGTCGGAGCAGAGCAGGTACGTTTCCTCCCCCTCGGCCCGGCCGAGGCTCACGCCGGGGGAAAGCTCACCCGGGCCGCCCACGCACTGAAGCAGCAGGTTCCGTTTGGGGTGGCGGCGGGCTTCCTCCTCTGTCATGGCGCCCCGCTCCAGTTCCCTGGCCACAAAGGACTGATCCCGGGTGAGGCGGCGGATGCCCTTCCCCACCTGGTACAGGCGGGAATCCCCCACGTTCAGGGCAAGGTAAGAGCCCTCCCATAAAAACAGGAGGGCGGCGGTGGTGCCAAGCTGCAGCCCGTGGGCCCGGCCGTAACGGAAGAAGCCCTGGCTGCAGCTTTGCAGAAGGGCGCTCAAACGGAACTGCACCGCATCCAGGAAGGAGGGGCCGTCCTCCAGGCGGGGCAGGCTGTTGTGAAACCAGTCGTCCAGCCGGCGGATCACCTCAGAGCTGGCGGCCTCCCCCAGCTGCAGGCCGCCCAGGCCGTCGCACACAGCGGCCAGCAGCACGCCCCGCCCCCGCAGCCGGGCGGTGAACACGGCGCAGCTGTCCTGATTTACAGGGCGCACCGTACCGGCTGTGGTCTTGGCGGAAAAGGAAAAAATCATCGCCGCTCCTCCGTTCCCCCGTCCACCCGAAACAGGAAATCCTCGTCGGAAAGGCGGAGCCGGTCGCCGTCGCGCAGCTCCTCCTCCTTCTCCGGCTCCAGCTGGCGGCCATTCAGAAAGGTGCCGTTGCGGGAACCGCAGTCCTTCACGAAGAAGGCGGGGCCCCGGCGCGTGAGCAGGGCGTGCCGCCTGCTGATGGTGCGGTTGCCCGGCACCAGAAAGCCGCACTGTTCAGCGGAAGAGCCCACCAGCAGGGGCTGCTCGCCCACCCGGCCGGACAAATTCCCCTTCTGCCACAGCAGGTAGCCGGTGGGCAGCGGGGCGGCGGCCGTCAGAGGCATCGTCTCGCCCTGGGCCGGTTCCAGCACGGCGCGGCCGCTCACGTCCCCCAGCACGGCGGTGCCGGTGCCCCGGGAAGCGGGCTGCGGCGCAGGCGGCGGAACCGGCTGCTGCGCCACCGGAACAGGAGGCGCCGTCTGCGGCCGGGCCGGGGGCGGCGCAGCCTGCCCCGGCCCGGCAGAAGCAGCGGGAACCGCAGGCGGCGGGGCAGCAGGCGGCACATAGGGGGCCGGCCTGCCCTGCTCCTGGGGCTTTGGCTCCCACCAGCGCTCGCCGGGCTGGCTGGAAATGGAGGAAAGAAAGGCCTCAAATTCCCGCAGGGAGAAGGTGGAAGGGCGGGAGAGAAAATTCAGATACTGCTCCTTGAACAGCACAAAGTCGTAGGTGCCGCACACCGCCTGCTCTGCCAGCTGACGGAAAAACCGCTCCATGGAAAAGGGGCCGGTATACCCCATGAGGGGGGCATAGAGGAATTCCACCCGCTTTTCCGAGAGCATCACGTAAATCTGATCCAGATCCCCCAGCAGATTTTCCGGCTTCAGGTACACCTCCCGCATCCGCTTGAAAATCTGCACGCACTGGTTCGCCAGATCCGCAAACTGCTGGGGGCTTTGTATGCAGGTGAGGTAAAAGCGCAGGGAGGTATACAGGGACACGTCGAACTCGATGAGGTTGTTCTGGCGGCCCTGCACCGCCACCGGGCACAGCAGGCCCGGCACCGCCCGCACCGAGAGAAGCTCCAGCTCCTTCACGTCAAACTGCTCTTTCCTGCCCAGCTTCATGCACAGGAACTGCTGATTTTTTTGTTTGATGATTTTTGTTTTCATGCGCGATCCTTCCTTATGCTTTCCCCGGCAGACAAAGAGCCGGTACGGCTTGCGGGGCGGCGGGCGTAGATTAGAGGAACACCCAGTCGTTCTCCTGCTCACCGATGACGGTGACGGCGCACACCTGCAGGCCGCCGCCCGGGGTCCAGGCGTAGATGAGGGCGCTGCCCTCGCCCACGGCGGTGATGGTGCCGTCGCTGCTTACAGTGGCCACAGCGGTATTTTTCGATTCATAGGTCAGCTGATCCTCCGTGACGCCCTCCGGCAAAGAGAGGACGGTGAGCTTCCGGCTTTCGCCGCCGCTCAGCACCACGTAGGCCTCCTGCAGCGTAAATTCCTGAGAAAGGGCGTTCCCCTCCTCCTCCGTCTGCTCCCCTTCGCTGGAAGCGGGGGAAGAGCTCGCGCTGCCATCCGTCTCTACCGTTTCCTCCCAGAAAACCCACTCATAGTCCAGCAGATCCATGTGCTTTGCGTTGTCCCGGGTGATCAGGTCCCAGCTGCCGGAAAGGCCCAGCTTGTTGGCCAGGTTATCCCCGTTGCCCACGCCCAGAGAGACGATGGGGTAGTACAGGTCCGCTTCCAGGGTCATGGCCTCGCGGTAAGTGAGGGACGCGCCCTCGTCAGAGGCCTGGGCCTCCACCGTGCCCTGCACCTGGGCGGCGGCGGTCAGGTCGGCCCCCACAGAGGCGTTTACATCCACAATGCCAATGCCGAAAACGGAGACGCCCACGGAGGCGTCCGCCCCCAGGCCCAGCTCAATGGCCAGCTGGAAGGTGGTCTGGCTGTCTGCGTTGCAGGTTTTCCGCAGGTTGCCGCCGCTATATTCCACCTTGGTGTTGTTGGAAAGCGTCCACTCCAGCTGCAGCTCGCCGTTGGCGTCGGCGTACAGCTGCAGCTCCAGGTCTACGGTAAGGCCGGGCACCGGGGTGGGAATGGCCGCCCTGCCCACGGTGAGCCGCTCGTGCAGCTCTCCTGTAACCTGCAGGGTGGAAACCACGTCTGCGTTCACCTCCACGCTGAAATTCTTCAGCTCAAACCACTCGTATTTCGCCTTCACCGCCACGTAAATGTTCTGCACATCCACCGAACCGGTGATCTGGTAGCCGCCGGAAAAGCTGTTCTGCACCTCCAGCTTTTCCGTCCAGCCCTCGGTGCTGCCCTTGAAATCCTCCACGCTGGGGGTCTTGTCGTAGACAAAATTGCTCTTTTCCAGGGCCTGGGCTCCTTCGCCGCCGCCCAGCGCCTCATTTTTCTTGTTGGTGTAGTTCTTTTCAAAGCTGCCGCTGCCGAAATCGGCCTCAAAGTGGAGGGGATCCGCGTCAAACTGCTTATCCATATTCCACATGTCCTCCACCTGGGGCTCCGCCCCGGCCCGCAGGGCCATGGGCTCCACCGCCGCCGGGGCAGTGGAGCTGGCCTGGCCTGTGGTGAGGGTGAAGCCGGGTCCAGCGGTAAACATGTCTGCAGAGGGGGCCACGGTGAAGGAGGCGTCCAGGTTTTCCAGCACGTCAGAAAGCTCCGGCTCCTCCGTTTCCAGGATCATGCCGCCGTCAGGCCCGGCGGTGATGGAGGTGATTTTCCGGGCCACACCAGCGGGCGCCTCTGCGGTGGGCGGGGTGATGATGACCGAGCCCGCCTGCAGGGTTTCATCCGGCTGCGACAGGGTCACGGTGGTTCCCTCCACCGTCACCGTGCCGGGGGAGGCGGCGCTGTAGTCCGCCACATTCTCCGTCAGAGAAACCTCCGCCTTTTCCTCCACCGGGATGCCCAGGTAAAGCACCTGGGCCAGGGACAGGATCGCCCGGCATTCCGGCTCTGTCATGGGGCCCTCCAGGTCGTCCCCCTCTGCCAGAAGGCCCTTCTCCCGGGCAAAGGCAAGCACGGCCTCGTCCGTGTCCTCCGCGCCGCCGCCCAGGCTGTCCCACCCGGCGGCGCGCACCGCCATGAGGGCCGTTTCGCCCCGGGTGACCAGGTCGCCGGGCCGGAACTGGGTTTCCCCCTCCGGCAGAACGCCCCATTCCCGGGCGGACTGCACATAGGCGTAGGACTCCTCCCCGGCCGCCACATCCTCATAGTAGGGCTCCTCCGCCTGGTAGGAGTCCAGGCCGAAGGTCTGCCCCAGCAGCACGATCCACTGGGCCCTGGTCACGCTGGGCTCCGGCGCATCCGCCGCGGCAGGCTCCTCCTGCGCAGGGGCGCTCTCCGGCCCGCCGCTGGACGCATCCTCCTGACGGCAACCGGCCAGCAGGCCCAGTGTCACGGAAAGAGCCAGCAGCAGGGCTAACATACGTTTTTTCATGGTTCCGCCTCCCTGTTTCCTCAAGCAAAATGGTTCTATTTCCTCGCGCTTTCCAGGGGCCGGTTCCGCCCCCCGGCGGCGCGCTGTTGGCAAAGCAAAGCCTCTGCGGGGCAAAAACGGCCCCGCAGAGGGTCCTGCGCTTTTTTACTTGAACGCGGAGGCGTTGGTGTTCAGGCTGGCCTCCGTCTTTGTGTATTCCTCAACCGTGGTGTCGAGGAATTTGGCGTACGTCTCAATGACTTCCTTGTAGGTTTTGAATACCGGCTGCATCCCCTCGATTTTGGCCCGGATGGTGTCCGACGTGTCAGAAGTCCACTGGGATTCCAGATCCTTGATGGTGCTCTTGATCTGCTGCAGCTTTTCGTCCAGCGTGTTGTTGCAGGTGCGGATTTGGCTGGCCGCGTCCTTTACCTCTTGAAATGTAATTTTAATATCCGGCATGAATCATCCCTCCTCAGCTTCCCTGCGACAATGTCTTGGCCCGGCTGGCAATACTCTCCTGGGTTTCCCGGTAGGTATTGGCGCTCTTGGTCAGGAAATTGGCGTAATCGTCCATCAGCGATTTCATCTTCTCAAAATCGTTGCGGAAGCCCTCGATCTGGGTGGTGTAGGCCACGTTGTCCTTGCCGTCCCAGGAGCTTTTCATCTTCTGCACGACAGAGAACAGCTTTTTGTACTCTGCCTCGTAGTCGCCGGCCAGGCTTTTGATTTTGCTTGCGGCGCTGTCCAGCTTGCTGGTGTCTACCACAATTTTTCCTCTGGATGCCATTGCTTGAATTTCCCCTTTCTTTGTCCCGCGGCCCGCAGCCGCGGGGAGGCTCCCCCGGCGCGGGGGGCTTTTATATCAACAGGGCCGCCGAGCCGTTCTGGAAGCCCAGTTCCCGGGCGGTTCTGTTAATATCGTAAATATCGCCTGTCTGCCTGTCGCAGAGTACGGTGGAGGCCCCGCTGACAAACAGGCCGCCGGACTGCCGTTCCAGCAGGCGGGCCGCCAGGGGCAGCCACTGGGCCAGCGGAACGTCCCTGGGCACCCGCAGCTGGAAGCTTTTGCCGCAGGCGGGCAGGTAAATTTCAATCAGGTATTTATTCATCATCCTCGCCTCCCCACAATTCCCCCTGCAGCAGCTTGGCCAGCACAGGCCGGGCCCGCCGCACCACATAGCCGAAGCCGGGCTCCGGCTGGGCGTACAGCTCTGTGCGGGTGGAGGGCAGCTGCAGCTGGTACTGGTCGGCGATGCCGCCGCCCGCCCACACGCCGCAGGCCTGGTCTACCTGGCGCTTGTACCAGGCCTCTGACTCCAGCGCGCCCATCTCCCGTGGAGTGCCGCACAGAAGGAAGTAGATGCCGTAGTGAGGCTCCGCCTTCTCCAGCAGAACCTTCAGCTTATCCGCCCCGTCGGAAGAAAGCTCCTCGAACACGGCGGAAAGGCCGGTGAGCAGGTACAGCCTTGGCGGGAACTCCCGGGGCTCTTCCTTGTAGGTATTATTCCGGTACACCATCTCCTGGAACAGGGCGCGCACCGGCTCCTCAAAGGACTGCTGCAGGCATTCCAGCCCGGAGGGCAGCCGTCCGTCCTGCCACAGGCGGGCGCCGTCCCACACAAAGGTTTCCCCGGGCAGGAAGCTGACGGCCAGCTCTGCCGCGCCCTCTGCCAGGGGGCGCAGCTCCTCCTCGCCCTGGGCCATGAGCCTGGTCGCCACCCGGCGCTTCAGGTTCAGGCACACCGGGGAAAGCTCCCGCCTGGAAATGCCGAAGGGGAACCGTTCCAGGCTGAAGCCGCCGCCCTGGAACACGGTGCGGTCCACCTTTTCGGGCATGTAGGGCACCTGGGGGGCAAAGCTCTTCGCCTCTGCCCGCAGGGCGGCGCAGAAGGAACGGATTTCCTCCGGATTCTGGAAGGCGGCCGCCGTCTGGAATTCGTAGAGGGCGTCCAGCTGTACCAGCCCCCGGCCGGGAACCGCCGCGGGGCAAAGGCCGCCGGTGCTGCCGAACAGGTTGGCGTAGTCGGTGCGGTCGTTCAGCTGCAGGGGCAGCACCATTCCAAAGTTCTGCAGCAGACGGTAGCGCACCGCCCCGGGCGAATTGGCTGTCATGAGGAAGTAAACGCCATAGCGCACGCTGTCGCGGGTAAGGCGGTACAGGGCTTCCTCCTGCTCTTCAAACTGCTCGCTGAAGGCGGCGTAGTTGTGAAGCGCCACCAGGATCTCCGGCTCCTGCCCGCCCTGCTTCCGGTAGGAGGAAAGGGTGCCGCCGCTGGGGGCAAACGCCTTTTTCCGCCGTTCTAGCTCTTTGGCGAGCAGGCGGAACAGGGTGCCCACCCGGTCTCCGTCCTCTGCCAGAAGGACGCCGCCCACCTGGGGGGCCTCCCCAAAGGCCTGCAGGGACTCGTTGCCGAAATCCATCAGGTACACATGAAGCGCATCCGCCCCCCTGGCCTGGAGAACGCCCCCCAGAACCGTCTGCAGGAAGGTGGTTTTCCCGCTTCCCGTCATGCCCAGCACCAGCACGTTGCCGCACTGGGGGAAGGGCAAGGTGAGCAGGCCCTTGCGCTGGTTGGCGGGGTCGTCGAATTCGCCCGCCAGAGGGCAGAGCTCCTCCTGGGGCATGGCCCAGCCGTAGGAAGCCTCCAGCTCTTTCAGCGGGAGAAGGTTGGGCAGGGGCGGCAGCCACAGGGGCTTGGCCGCTTTCCCCTCCTCCTCCGCCGTTTTGGCCAAGTAGCGCACCACCGCCACCACCTGGGTGGCGGCGCTGGCGGCCCGCCCGCCGCCCGGCTTGGCCTCTGCCACGGTGCGGCCAAGGCCGTCCAGAAGCTGAACGCTGTCGTCCCGGCGCTCCTCCGGCTGGTCCGCCGGGGCATAGGGCGCGCCCGACCAGGCGGACTGCCCCAGGGAAAACAGCTCGTTGAAGCCCACCTGCAGGTAGAAGCGTCCCGTCTCGGTGAGAGAGGCCGCGTCCGGCCTGCGGAGCATTTCCATGCTGTCGGCCTTTTCCTGCACCTTCAGGCACACGTGGAAGCGGCTGTTGCTCCAAATCTGGTCGTTCACCACGCCGGCCGGCTTCTGGGTGGCCAGAATCAGGTGGATTCCCAGGCTGCGCCCAATCCGCGCCGTACTGATGAGCTGCTCCATAAATTCCGGCTGCTGGGCCTTCAGCTCTGCAAACTCGTCGGAAATGACGAAGAGATGCGGCAGGGGCTCCTTCACCTGGCCGCCCCGGTACATACGCTGGTATTTGTAAATGTCAATGGTGCCCTCGTCCGTCATCTGGCGGGCCTCGTTGAAAATAGCCTGGCGGCGGCGCAGCTCGCTTTGGATGGACACCAGAGAGCGCTGGATGGCGGAACCGTCCAGGTTGGTGATGGTGCCCGCCAGGTGCGGCAGCCGCAGGCCGGTGGCTGTGTTTTCAAAGGCCCCGGCCAGCCCGCCGCCCTTGTAGTCGATGAGGATGAAGGCCACCTCGTCGGGGCTGAAGTTCACCGCCAGAGAAAGGATGTAGGTAATGATAAATTCCGATTTGCCCGAACCGGTCATGCCGGCCACCAGGCCGTGGGGGCCGTGAAGCTTCTCGTGCAGATCCAGGAAGAACAGCTCGCCGCCCTCCCCCACGCCCACCGGGGCGCGCAGGCTGTGCACCGGGTTGTTTTCCCGCCACCGGGAGGATGCGTTCAGGTGCTCGCACCGGCCGACCCGGTACGTTTCCAGAAAAGACACCATGCCGGGCAGGCTTCCGCCCCCCTCCGGCCCGGCCAGAGGAATGTTCGCCAGCGCCTTGGACAGCCTCAGCGGACGATCCTGCGGCATGGGCTCCGGCGCGAAGGCAAGCCGTTCGCCGGAAGCGCTGTCCGCCAGGATCCCCTTCCCGCCGGAGAGCTCTATGACCTTGGCGCATTCCCTGGGCAGGTTCTGCAGCTGTTCGTCTGCGCAAATCACCGACATGCGGCACTTCCCCGCCTGGGGCAGAAGCGCCTGCAGCACGCTCAAATGGTCGGCCAGCCCTTTGTCCGCCACCACCAGCACATACCAGGGGCCCGCCGCGGCCCCCTCCCGGGTGGAGCGCTCCTCCAGCACCCCGGCCAGATGGGAGGAAAGGGCCTTGACCTCCTCCTCGGTGGAGGCGGTCATCCGCAGGGAGGGGCCGTCCCAGGCATGGGGCAGCCAGCGGGCAAATTCCCATTCCCCGCCGCCGGGGGTGACGAAGGCCAGCTTCACCTCGTCGTAGCCGTGCAGGGCTGCCAGCTGCATCACCAGCTGGGCGGTAAAGGCGAAGGACTCCGCCCGGGGGCCGGTAACGCCCCACACGGGGGCTTCCTCCAGCGACTGGGTAATGGGCACGCCGGCGAGGATTTTCGGCTCTGCCAGCAGCCGGGCCAGGTCCAGCTCCAGCACGTCCTCCTCCACGGAAAAGCGCTGGCTGTTCCCCTCCAGCTTCAGCATGGCGGGCAGGTCGCCCACGCCAAGGCACAGGGTGAGGAAGCCGTCCTTCCCCTCCGTCCGCTCCCAAAGCTCGCGGCGGCGCTCCATCACACGGCGCTCCAGCTCGGAAAAGGGCGGCACGTTTTCCTTCAGCGCGGTTTCCTGCTCCTGCTTGACGGCGAAGATTTTCTCCCGCATCTTGTCCAGGTACGCCCGGTACTGCTGCCGGCGGCGCTCCTCCGTCCGCTCCGCCCGCTTCCGGTCGCTGCGGCGGGAGATGAGGGGCCAGAGAATGGTGGTGCATAGCATGGCCCCCGACATGCCGATGGTGGGGGCGGTGTTCAGCAAATCCGCCGTGCCGTTCAGGTAATTGATATACGCCACCGAGGCCATCATCAGGGAGGAAAGGCCCATGGTGACGGCGGGGCCTAGCGTAAGGGCCAGGGGCGTCTGCTCCGGCAGGTTGGGCTGGGGCGGGGAATCCACCGAAAGCTTGGCCTCTGCCGGGTTTCGCCGGAAATGGGGCGAGCAGTAGAAAAGGGCTTCTTTTTCCTCCCGCCGCGGCGCGGGGGAGGCCTCCGGCTGCTGGGGCTGGAAAGGGTACAGCAGCGGGCTGCGCACCTCCAGGCTGTCGTCAGGATGGTTGAAGGCCAGGAAAAATTTCCCCACCACGATGCGGAACCCCATAATATAAATCAGATCGCCGCAGCAGAGAGGGCAGCTCTGCACCCGCTTCCCATTCACAAAGGTGCCGTTGCGGCTGCCCAAATCCTCCAAAAACCAGCCTTGGGGGCCGTAGGTAAGCCTGGCGTGCCGGGCGGACACGAACCGGTTCCTCAGCACCACCCCGTTTTCCTCTTCCCGGCCCAGTTCCAGGCTGCCCTCGCCCCGGATGCAGTATTTCAGGTACTCCTGCCGGTCGCGGGTGGCCTCTTCCGTGAACAGGGAATACTGGGTTCCGTCCTTCCCCTGGATCACATAAAAGCACAGGGGCTTCAGCTCCTCCTGCGCGGCGCCTTCCTCCCCGCCTTTCCACAGAAAGCCGGGGGCAAGCTTCAGCAGCCAGGCCCCGCCGACCCCCTCCACACAGCCCAGGCTTCCCCCCTCCGCCTCCAGCGGATACCTGCCGGAAGCCTTTTCCGGCAGGGCCAGGCACTGGATGCCAGACTCTTGAAACAAAGTGACTATCATTTACCGTTCTCCCTCCGTTTGGAACAGCACGCCCTATTTCTGCAGAGGGCCGCAATCCCTCTTGACATTCCGCGCGCGCCGCTTTACGATGGTATTGTGGTTTCTTCCGCCGCCCTGGAGTGCGTTCCAGCGAAAGCATACCCTCTGTCCGCTAAGGGTATGCCTTACCAGGAAAAGCTTCCCGATATCTGTCGTATTTTCTCAGCTTTTCTGTTTCTTATTATACTGTTTTTGTCTTTTCCTACAAGATGTGGCAAAAGATGTGGCAAATTATTTTTAATGATGTCACAAGGAGGAAGGGTTTCATGAAAATACACGAGTATCTCCGCCAGCTGATGAAGGAATGCGGCGAATCCATCTCAGGGCTCTCGCAGAGGGCCGGGATTGACCGGCCCACGCTCTCTAAAATCCTTTCGGGCCAGCGGTTCCCTTCCCGGCAGAACATGGAGCGGCTTCTGCCCGCACTAAAGGCTTCCCCTGCCCAGCGCCGCGAGCTTCTGCAGCTTTTCTCTCTCAGCCGGGTGGGAAGCGGCCGCATGGCCCAGCGCCAGCACATTTACAGCCTGCTGGAAACCATCTATTCCCTGCAGGATCAGCCGGCGCAGCGCCTGGCAGCTTCCCCGGCGCTGCCGCCGGACGGCGGTCAGGTGCAGATGTTTCAGGGGCAGCAGAATATTTTGATGATATTTGAATCGCTGGCCCGTTCTTACCTGGCGAAGCCCCAGAGCCAGCCGCTGATGATTTCCCCCAATCTGGGCGGGCGGTGGCTGCGGCTGCTGGCTGCCCTGATCCACTGGACGCCGCACCCGGCCGTAACGCTTTGGCACCTTTCCCAGCTGGTGAAGCAGCCGGACAAATATGAGGACGCCGCCGTAAACCTGCGGCGCATCACCACCGCCTTTCCATTTCTATTTCAGGAGGGGCTGCATTATGTGCTCCGCTATTTTTATGGAAATTCCGCCGGCCTTTCCCCCGGGGAGCTTTTCCCCCAATACCTGATTTTCCCAGACTGCCTGTTCGCCATTTCAGAGGATGAAAAAAGCGCCTGCCTGCTTCGCTCCTCCGAGCTGGTCGCCTGCTGCCGCCGCCAGTTCGAGCATCTGTTCCGTGCGGAAAGCGCCCCCTTCCTGCACCAAAGCAGCCTTTTTTACTACCAGGCCATTCTGGAGGAAAACAGCCGGCTTGACCAGGAAAAGCGCCCCACCGTCTGGCTTCACCACCAGCCGCCCCTGGTTCTGTGCCTGGACGGCGGAATGATTGACGACTGCCTTGCCGAAGATCTCCCCGACCGTGCGGCGCAGGCCCAGCTGTTCAAGCGCAGGCTGGGCGAGGTGCAGGCCCTGCCCCTGACCTGCTTTTTCTGTGAAGAGGGCCTGCGGGCCTTTCTGGCTACCGGACGCATTTTCGAGATTCCCTCTCAGCTTTACAGCCCTCTTTCCATCCCGGCGCGGCGGCTTCTTCTGCGCCGCCTCAGCCAGCTTTGCCGCAGCGGAAGGCTGCGCCTGTTCGCCCTGAAGCCCTCCGCCCTGCTCCCCTCCCCGGATATTTACGTCAATATTGTGCAGGAAACCGGGCTTCTCTTTTACCAAAAGGGCCGCGAGGAGGGCGGCATCTCCTTCTGCTCTTTTCCAGAGCCCACCGTAACCGAAGCCTTTTGGGATTTCTGCTCTTACCTGGTGGAAAGCGGGCTCACCTACTCGCAGGAGGAAACCGCAGCCATGCTGGAAATTTCTGAGGTTCTGGAGCCTTAACCGCTCCGTTCCGGCAGGCATGCCGCCAGTACAGCCAAAACCGGCGTTTCCCGGGCAGGTTCAGCCGCCTGGAAAACGCCGGTTTTGGATTTTTCTGCCTGTTTCCATAAAAAGGCTGGGAAATCGCAATATTTTGCTGTATTGTATTTTCCACTTCAACAAAATTCCGGTTATTTCCACAGAATTCAAAAAATTTCTCGGGAACACGGTACTA
>DVMK01000116.1 GCA_018715025.1 Candidatus Caccousia avistercoris | reverse complement strand
CCCTGTTTGCCGGTTTGGGGGTTTTCCATTTCTATGCATTTTTCAACAACATCGGCATCAGCCTGACAGACAAAAAAAGCCTGAAGGACGGCACGTTTATCGGCTTACAGAATTATATGGAGATTCTGGCGGATGAATCCTTTTTCCAGTCGTTCGGCAACACGTTGCCTCAGAGGGAATCAAGCAGTGAAAGCAGCCCGCACCGCGCGGCTGTGTGTTCGCCGGGGTTCTATTGACAATTCCTGGAATGTTTCTGTATACTTAATTTATATTCTCTCATGGAACGGAAACCGAATGCCGGGACATTCGCGAAGACCCGGAAAGCCGGGCTGCATGCGCAAAGCCGGCTGTTCCCGCGCTGTCCGGCTCGGTTTCGGCTTCCTGCAGGCCGCGGTGAGAAAAGTGCGTCAGAAAATATGCAGATTTTATCGAATTCACGGTAAAAGAGGAACGATATTATGTTGTGTGGAACAAACATGGCAGATGTAAAAATATCAAATCGCAGCGCTGTGTTACGGCTGCTTCATGAGTCGGGAGGAATGTCGTGCAAACAGATAGCCGCCCGGCTGAAACTGACGCCCGCTTCCATCACAGTCATAATCAACGATCTGATACAGGAGGCTATTCTTGGAGAAGGGACGACTGTTCCCAATACCGGCACAGCGGGGCGCCGGGAGATTCTGGTGGATATCAGCCGTTCCAAATATATCGCGCTTGGATTTGCCCTGCGAAAGGAAGAGGTTCGCCTGACCGTCACAAATCTTTGCGGCGATCTGGTTTATGAAGACGCTGCTTTGCTTCCGGAAACCACAACGCCGCAGTACTTTGTGGACACCGCATTCCGCCTTTACTCCATGATGATGGCGTCCCGGCAATACTGTACCGATGCAATTGTCGGCGCGGGCGTTACCATCTGCGGTGTCGTTGACTGTGCAAACGGCATCATTCTGGACAGCGACGGAATTTGGGAGGAACGGGACGTCCCCATTGAGAAAATGCTGCGCAGATTGTTCCCCTTCCCTGTTTTTGTGGCCAACAACGTTCGAAGCTATGCGAATGCGTACAGCTTTCTGCTGTGCGATCAGGCGCTGAAAAACATGCTGTTTATCCGCAACGAGGCCAATATGGGCGCGGCGCTGATTCTGGACGATCAGTTTTATGACGGGGATCGCAACCGCTCTGCCGCCATCGCCCATGTTACCGTGGAACCGGACAGCCGTCCCTGTCACTGCGGCAAGCGGGGCTGCCTGGATACGGTGGCTTCCATGCAGGGCATGATGAACAGCCTGCGGGAATGTTTCAGCCCGGAGCATACGCCGTTTCTGTTTGAATTTTGCGCCGGAGACTTTTCAAAGGTCACGTTTTCCCTTTTTATGAAGGCAGTGTCTGCCGGCGATCCCGGAGCCTGTACCGTCATGGAAAACACGCTGCGGCAATTTGCAACGGTTTTAGCCTTTTCCATCCAGCTTCTGGATGTTCAGCGTATTGTATTCTATGGTGAGATGTTCGAAAACCGGCTCTACTTTTCCCGTCTTCGGCAGCTTTTGTCCGAAAAATGCCCGGATAACATCAGGGGGAATGTGTACGACGTTGTTCCCTCCGATATGAAGCTTGAACGAAAAGCCGCGCCGACTCTGGCAGTGAGCGTTTTTTTCAACGCCGGCGGCTACAAAACCAAAACCGCCTGAGACGCCAAAAGCCCCTTTGCCTTGCAGCATGCAGGACAAAGGGGCTTTTTCCGATCCGTATTCCGGCTTTTGCTTATTGAATGCCCAGCAGAGGCTTCGCCTCCGCCTTCAGCAAATCGATGATATGCTCGCTTTCCCCGCGGGTTTTCCCCTTGCCGGAAAGGTAGACCTTGATTTTCGGCTCTGTGCCGGAGGGGCGCACAATCAGCTTGCTGCCGTTTTCCAGCCGGTATTCCAGCACGTTGGACTTGGGCAGGGAAATGGGGCTTTCTTCCCCTTCGTCGCTGCGCACCGAGCGCTGGTAGTCGCTCCAGCCCACCACCCGGAACCCGGCTATCTGCCCGGGGCTTTCCTTCCGGAGGGTTTCCATGATCTTCGCCATGGCCTTCATGCCGTCCTCGCCCTCGAAGGCAAAGTTTTCCACGTCGTTCTTGTAGTAGCCGAACTGCTGGTACAGGGCTTCCATGGCGTCCACCAGGGTCATGCCCTTCTGCTTGTAGTACCAGGCCATTTGGCAAATGAGCATGCTGGCGTCCACCGCGTCCTTGTCGCGCACATAGCCGCCGGAAAGGTAGCCGTAGCTTTCTTCAAAGCCAAGCAGGAACCGGTCCTCCTGGCCTTTTTCCTCCAGCAGGGCAATCTGGTCGCCGATGTATTTGAAGCCGGTGAGGATGCGCACGCACTGCACCCCATAATGCTCTGCCACCGGGGTGGCCATGTCGGTGCTCACAATGGTGGTGACGGCGATGGGGTCCTTGGGCATGTCGCCCCGCTGGGTGCGGATGCGGGCGATGAAGTCCAGCAGCAGCACGCCCACCTCGTTGCCGGTCATCAGCTGGTACCGGCCCCCCTGGTTCACGGCGATGCCGCACCGGTCGCAGTCGGGGTCGGTGGCCAGCAGCAGGTCGGGCTTCACCTTTTCGCACAGCTCAAGGCCCTTCTGCAGGGCTTCGCGGATTTCCGGGTTCGGGAAGGGGCAGGTGGTGAAGTTGCCGTCCGGCTGCTCCTGCTCCGGCACTACGGTTACTTCCTCCACACCGATCATGTCCAGAATGCGGGTAACCGGGATGAGGCCGGTGCCGTTCAGGGGCGTGTACACCACCTTCAAACCGGCGCAGGGCTCCTGCACCACGCTTTCGGCCTTCACCGCCTGCAGGAAGGCGTCCAGCACCTTGTCTGGAATATAGGTGATAAGACCGCGCTTCATCCCCTCTTCAAAGGAGATGTGGCGGATGTCCTGGAAAATATCGATGGCGGCGATTTCCGCGGAAACGTCGTTGGCCATCTCTGAGGTAATCTGGCAGCCGTCGCTGCCATAGGCCTTGTACCCGTTGTACTTGGCAGGGTTGTGGCTGGCGGTGACGCACACGCCAGCGTCGCACTTCAGGTAGCGCACGGCGAACGAAAGGGTAGGCGTGGGGGAAAGCCGGGGGTAAATGTGGGCGCGGATGCCGTTGGCAGCAAACACCGCCGCCGTTTCCCTGGCGAACAGCTCAGACTTGATGCGGCTGTCGTAGGCAATGGCCACGCTGGCGCCGCTTCCCCGCTTGTTCAGGTAGTTGGCAATGCCCTGGGTAGCCTTGCGCACCGTATAAATGTTCATCCGGTTGGTACCGGCCCCAATGACGCCCCGCAGGCCCGCGGTGCCGAAGGCCAGGTCCTGGTAAAACCTGTCGTTGATCTCCTCCGCCTTCCCCTGAATCGACTGCAGCTCCTCCGTCAGGTCCGCATCCTCCAGCGTCTGGGAAAGCCATCTCTCATATTCCGTCATTCTCTTCACATACCTTTCCTTTACAAGATAAAAGGCCAGCCAAGGCCGTCCGCCGCAGGGCGGGCCGCCTTCTACTATAAGAGTAACACCGGTTGAATCCGGTGTCAATTCCCAAAATATTTTTCGGTTTTTTCCGGCAGGAATTCCCCGCCAGCGCCATTACAGGCGCACAATATTCGTCACAATCCCGGCGGGCGTAATGTCCAGAATCCCGTAGGTGCCCTCGCTGCCGTGCAGGCTGCCCGGGTTCATCAGGTACAGGCCGTCCTCATAGTCGGTTACCGCCTGGTGGGTGTGGCCGAACAGCAGCACCTGCGCGCCCCGCTCCCGAGCGGCGCAGACGATTTGATACATTCCGTATTTTACATTATATACATGACCATGGGTATAAAAGATCTTCTTCCCCTCCAGGGTAATTTCCCCAAAAATGGGCAGGGCAGAGCCCCAGTCGCAGTTCCCCCGCACCTGCAGGAAAGCCTTGTCGGGGAAATGCGGCTTCAGTTGGGCGGCTTCCTCCTCCCCGTCCCCCAAATGGATAACCACCTCGGCCTTGGGCTGGCGGAGGATGGCGGTGCGCAGGGAAAAGACATCATGGTGGGTGTCGGACACCACTAAAATCCTCATAAAAACAACCCTCTTCCCAAATTCATTGACGCTGGGGCAAACCGGCCCCGCAGGTATCATCAATATTTTATATTCCGCATAAGATAGAAAGGTGAAACCCACCGATTACGCCCCCGCGGGCCAAGGGCGCACTGCCCCTTGCGCGCCGGGCGGGCAGGGAAAGGCGTGAGAGAGATGAAACCGTTACAAAGCGATGCCGAGCGCCAGGCGCTGCTGAAAAGCCTGATGGAACAGCTGAGCCCGGCAGACGAGCAGAAGCTGAAGCAAATCCTGGCCGACAAGGACGCCCAGAAAAAGATGCTGAGCACCCCCCAGGCCCAGGAGCTGCTCCGCAAGCTGTTCGGCAAATAGCGGGCGCAGGAAAGGAGGCATGGCATGGACGGCCTGTCTGACAAAATCAACGAAATCCTGGGGAATCCCGCCGCCATGGCCCAGCTGCAGAAGCTGGCCTCCATGCTGGGGAAGCAGGGGGAAGGCGGCGGGCAGGAGGAACCGGCCCACAGCGATGCGTCCTCCGGCGGCGGGCCTGACCTGGCCGGCCTGCTGCAGGGGCTGGCCGGGGGCCAGGGCGGCTCTCCCCTTTCCGCCCTTTCGGGCCTGCTGAACGGGGAAGGCGGGCAGAAGCCCCGGGAAGAACCGCCCGGGGACGGCGGCCTTGCCCAGGTGCTGGCCAAGGCCGCCCCGCTGCTCAGCGGCATTCAGCAGGACACCGACAGCACCCGGCTGCTGCGGGCCCTGCGGCCCATGCTGTCAGAGCGGCGCCGCCAGAAGCTGGACCAGGCCCTGAAGCTTCTGCAGTTCATGCGGGTGCTGCCTCTTTTGAAGAGCAGCGGCCTGTTCTAGGGAAACCGGAAAACGCCGGGAAGGGGAGGCGGCCGCCCCCCTGAAACGGCGGGAAGGAGGAATTTCACCATGCCAGAGCAAGACATGCAGCGCCTGCAGCAGGAGGCCATCCGGCGGGTGCGGGAGATGCAGTCCCGGGCGCAGATGGCCGCCCACCCGCCCCAGCCGGCAGAGCCCCCCGGCGGCGGGCAGGAGCACCCCCCGTCTCCCCCGCCCAATTCCAGCCAGCCGGGGCGGCAGGGGAACGGCGGGCAGAACGGCCAGGGGGGCCAGCCGCCCAGCCGGACCGGGGCCATGCAGCCCCAGCAGGCCGGCGGCCCAAGCCAGCCCGCCGGCCTGCCCGACCTGTTCCAGCGGCTGTTTCAGGACGAGGACCGGACGCTCATCCTGATCCTCATCCTGCTGCTGATGGAGGAAAAAACCGACCCCTCCCTGCTGTTCGCCCTTATGTACCTGGTGCTGTAACGGCGGTTACTCCTCCAGCTCCCGCACGGCGTACAGGTATTCCTCCCCGGTTTCCTCGTTGGTGCGCATCTCATATTCCATATATTTCACCGGGCTGGGGGAGGAAACGGCCCCCTCTGAGGAAGCGGCCCCCTGGTTGCGCCACTCGTCCGTAGGCGCTACATAGCCCACCCGCAGGAAGGTGGAGCCGCCGGAGCTGCGGCTGCTCTCTGTGTAAGGGGTGAGGGCGCTGTCTGAGCTGAACAGGGACACGTGGTAGGTGTTGTCGCTGCTGTCGAAGGTGTAGAAGGTTTCCTCTGAGGGGGTGGAAGGGCTGAAGGGGCAGTCCGGCCCAAACAGCTTTTCCGCCTGGGCCGCCACAGAGCCCAGAGAGATGATGGCCCGCCCCACGTCGTCGTAGCCGGTAATGGCCGAGGGCTCCTTCAGGATCGTCTCCCAGAGGGCCGCGTTCTGCACAAAGAGGGGATCCGCCTCCTCCGGGGAGTCAAAGGGCTGGGGATCCTGCATGACAATGGTGCTCAGGAAGGAATCGTAAGCACGCAGGGCAGAATCATCCGTTACCGTGCGGTAAATGTTGGTGCCGATGAGCCCTGCGATGGAGACTACCCCCGCCAGGGCCAGCAAAAGCACCAGGGAACCTAAAAATATGCCGTACCGGCGTTTTCCCCTGTGCCGGGCGGCCCGGCCCTCAGGGGCCCCGGCCGGCGGCGGGAGGGGCTCCTCCTCCGGCTGGGGGTCCGGCTCCGGCTCCAGCTGGCCCTCCCACTTCGTCAGGACTTCCTCCTCCCCCTCATCCTCGCCCTGGGGGAGGAAATCGTCGATCTCCACATCCTGGGCTTCCTCCTCCGTTTTCACGGGGGACGGCCCCTCGGCCCGGTAGTCGGCCGAGAAGGAGGGGACGGCCTGGGCGTTGTTTTTTCCTGTTCTTTTTTTGCGGCTCAAGGTCTCACTTCCCAAATGTAAAAAATCTGCGGCCGGGCCGCCTGCAGGGGCCCGGCGAAGGGGGAGGCCCCCCTTACCGAATCTGCCCGTCGCCCTCTATGACGAATTTGGTGGAGGTAAGCTCGTTCACCCCCATGGGGCCCCGGGCATGAAGCTTCTGGGTAGAGATGCCAATCTCGGCCCCCAGCCCGAATTCTCCCCCGTCGGTAAAGCGGGTAGAGCAGTTCACATACACCGCGGCGGCGTCCACCTCCTGGGTGAAGCGCCGGGCGTTGGCGTAATTTTCTGTTACGATGCACTCGCTGTGGCCGGAGGAATAGGCGGCAATGTGGGCCAGCGCCTGGTCCAGATCCTCCACCACGCGCACCGCCATCACCAGGTCCAGGTACTCCCTGTCCCAATCCTCCTCCGCGGCGGGAACGGCGGGCACCCCCGCGCCGGTGAGGATCGCCAGCGCCCTGGGGCAGGCCCGCAGCTGCACGCCCTTTTCCGCCAGGGCCCGGCCCACCAGGGGCAGCAGTCCGGCCGCGGCCTTCTGGTGGACAAGCAGCTTTTCCAGGGCGTTGCACACCGAGGGGCGCGAGGTCTTGCCGTTCACCGCAATGCGCACCGCCATGTCCGGCTCTGCCGTTTCGTCCAGGAACAGGTGGCAGTTGCCCACGCCGGTTTCAATGACCGGCACGCGGGAATTTTCCACCACCGTGCGGATGAGCCCCGCCCCGCCCCGGGGGATGAGCACGTCCAGGTACCCGGTGAGGCCCATCATCTCCAGGGAGGAGGCCCGGGTGGTGTCGCGCACAAGCTGCAGCGAACCCTCCGGCAGGCCGGCGGCCTGGGCGGCGGCGGCCATGCAGTCCAGAATGGCGCTGTTGCTGCGGATGGCCTCCTTCCCGCCCCGCAGAATGACCGCGTTGCCCGCCTTCAGGCACAGGGCCGCCGCGTCGGCGGTCACGTTGGGCCGGGCCTCGTAAATAATGCCCACCACGCCCAGCGGCACGCGGATTTGCCGGATGCTCATGCCGTTGGGCCGCTGGCCGCCCTTCACCACGCTGCCGATGGGGTCGGCCTGGGCGGCCACCTGGCGCACCCCCTCTGCCATGGCCTGAACCCTGGCCTGGCTGAGGGAGAGGCGGTCCAGCAGAGAGGCGGACATGCCGCCGGCCCGGGCGGCCTCCACGTCCTGCCGGTTCGCTTCCAGAATGCCCTCCATGCCGTCCTCCAGGGCCTGGGCCATGGCCAGCAGGGCTTTGTCCTTCCGGGGGCCGGCGCAGGCTAAGCTTCTTGCCGCCGCCTTGGCCCTTTCTCCCATTTTTTGAAGCTCGGTCATAACTGCAACATCCTTTCCCCTTCGTCCGGCAGGCCCGCCTGCCGGGATCCTGTTTCTTCCATTATACCGGAATCCCACGCAAAAATCGTTGCCAAACTTTGAATACTGCGCCCCGTTTTACGGCTGTTTCGGCCGTTTCATGCCGAACACGGTGCCAATCTGGCAGCCGTCGAACAGCTGGTAGAGGGTTTCTGGGTTGGCGCCGCTCATGACGCAGCAGGGAATGCCCCGCTCGTTTACCATGGCGGCGGCCTTCACCTTGGTGGCCATGCCGCCGGTGCCGCGGCTGGTGCCCGCCCCCCCGGCCAGGGCGCGCACCTCGTCGGTGACGCCCGCCACGTAGGGGATCCGCCTGGCTTCCGGATCCGTTTTCGGGTTGGCGGAGTACAGGCCGTCAATGTCGGTGAGCAGGATCAGCAGATCCGCCTCAATGAGCTCTGCCACCATGGCGGAAAGGGTGTCGTTGTCGCCGATATGGCTGCCCACCAGCTCGTCGATGGCCACCGTGTCGTTCTCGTTCACCACCGGGATGATCCCCATGGCGATGAGCTCACGGAAGGTGTTTTCCACGTTCCGGCGGCTGCGGGGGTCGTCCACCACGTCGCCGGTGAGCAGCACCTGGGCCACCGTGCGGTTGTATTCCCCGAAAAACTTGTCGTAAATGAACATGAGCTCGCACTGGCCCACCGCGGCCAGCGCCTGCTTCTTTTCCGTCTCGGCGGGGCGCTCCCGCAGGCCAAGCTTGCCCATGCCCACCCCAATGGCGCCCGAGGTGACCAGCACCACCTCGCGCCCGCCGTTCTGCAGGTCGCTGAGCACCCGGCACAGGGCTTCCACCCGCCGCAGGTTCAGCTTCCCGTTTTCATAAGTAAGGGTGGAGGTACCCACCTTCACCACAATCCGTTTTGCCTGTGTAATTTCTGACATTGCCCTTCGTCCTTCCTTGCGGCCCGCTCGGGCAGGCCGTTACCTCCCTATTATACTCCCTTTCCCCCGCCCTTGTATAGGGGATATTGGAAAAAGCCCCCGGGGGAAACGGAGGCAAAAAACATGGCCGCGGCAGGCGGAACGCCTTCGCGGCCATGGCAGATCACGGAAAAATCCCCAGACGGTTTATTCCTTCGGGCGGGGCTTGTTGGTGTTGGCGTAAAAGCCGTTGCTGGCCTTGGGGCGGTCCTCCCTGCGGCCGTGGCCCTCTCTGCGGGGGCGGCGGGGCGCGTCGGAAATTTCATTTTCCGGCACAAGGCCCTCCACCTCAATGAGGGCGTCCCGGCGGGAAAGGTTCAGCCGGCCCTTGTCGTCAATCTCCAGCACCTTCACCATCACCTCGTCGCCCACGTTCACCACGTCGGTGACTTTTTCGGTGCGCTTCACGTCAAGGCGGGAGATATGCACCAGCCCTTCCTTGCCCGGGGCAATTTCCACAAAGGCGCCGAAGTCCATCAGCCTCGTGACCTTGCCCTTGTAGATGGCGCCGGGCTCCGGATCGTTCACGATGGTGTCCACAATGGACAGAGCGCGGCGGCAGTTGTCCGCGTCCAGGCCGGAAATAAACACATGGCCGTCCTCTTCCACGTCCACCTTTACGTCGCACTCGGCGCAGATCTTCTGAATCACCTTGCCGCCGGTGCCGATTACCTCGCGGATCTTGTCCACCGGGATGAGGGTGCTCATCATCTTGGGCGCATACTTGGAAAGCTCCTTCCGGGGCTCGGGAATCGCCTTCAGGATGACCTCGTCGATGATATAGTTGCGGGCCTTGTGGGTCTTTTCCAGGGCTTCCTTCACCATTTCCGGCAGAAGGCCGTCGATCTTCAGGTCCATCTGGATGGCGGTGATGCCCTCCTTGGTGCCGGCCACCTTAAAGTCCATGTCGCCGAAGAAGTCCTCCAGGCCCTGAATGTCCACCATGGTCATCCAGCGGCTGCCCTCGGTGATGAGGCCGCAGGAGATGCCGGCCACCGGGGCCTTGATGGGCACGCCCGCCGCCATGAGGGCCAGGGTAGAGCCGCACACGGACGCCTGGGAGGTGGAGCCGTTGGAGCTGAGCACCTCAGACACCAGGCGGTAGGCGTAGGGGAATTCATCCACCGAGGGGATGACGGGCAGCAGGGCCCGCTCTGCCAAAGCGCCGTGGCCGATTTCCCGGCGGCCGGGGCCGCGGCTGGGCTTCGTCTCGCCCACCGAGTAGGAGGGGAAGTTATACTGATGCATGTACCGCTTGAACTCTTCCTGGTCAATGCCGTCCAGCAGCTGCTGGTCGCTCACCGGGCCCAGGGTGGCCACGGTCAGCACCTGGGTCTGGCCTCTGGTAAACATGCCGGAGCCGTGTACCCGGGGCAGAAGGTCCACCTCGGCGGCCAGGGGGCGCATGTCGTCCATGCCGCGGCCGTCCACCCGCTTCTGCTCGTCCAGCAGCCAGCGGCGCACCACGTATTTCTGGGTCTTGTACAGGCACTCGTCCAGCTGCTCCTCCTGGTCGGGGTACTGCTCGGCAAAGTGCTCGTGCACCTTTTCGTACACCGGCTTCAGGCGGGCGTCGCGCACGTTCTTGTCGTCGGTGTCCAGGGCGGCCTTGATGTCCTCCAGGGCAAACTCCCGCACAGCCTCCTGCATTTCGTCGCTGGCATGCACGGCGGGGTACTCAAACTTGGGCTTGCCAATCTGCGCCTGAATGTCCTTGATAAAGGCGATGATCTTCTGGTTGGCCTCGTGGCCCGCCATAATCCCGTTGTACATCTCCTCGTCGGTGACGATCTTGGCCCCCGCCTCAATCATGGCGATGCGGGAGTCGGTGGAGGCCACGGTGACGGCCATGCGGCTTTCCTCCCGCTGGGCGGAGGTGGGGTTGATCACATATTCCCCGTCGATGAGGCCCACGGAAACGGCAGAGATGGGCCCGTGCCAGGGAATGTCGGAGATGGAGAGGGCGATGCTGGCCCCCACCATGGCGGCAATTTCAGGGGAGCAGTCGTGGTCCACGCTCATGACGGTGCACACCACCGTCACGTCGTTGCGCATGTCCTTGGGGAACAGGGGCCGGATGGGCCGGTCAATCACCCGGCTGGTGATGACGGCCTTGTCGCTGGGGCGGCCCTCCCGCTTCAGGAAGGAGCCGGGGATTTTGCCCACGGAGTACAGCTTTTCCTCAAAATCCACCGAAAGGGGGAAGAAATCCACGCCCTCCCGGGGCTTGGCGGAAGCGGTGACGGCCACGTGCACCGCGGTGTCGCCGTAGCGCACCAGGCAGGCCCCGTTGGCCAGGCCGGCCATTTTCCCCGTTTCAATGATCAGGGGGCGGCCCGCAAAATCCGTTTCAAAGGTCCTGAAATGTTCAAACAATGGGAAATCCTCCTTTTTGTACAGGCAGGCTCCCGGCTTAGCAATAAAATCCACCCCCGCCTTCCGCCGGGGCGCGCATTTCACTGCTAAAACAGGACCGCCCTTTTTTTGACCGGTATGCGGCGGCCGGGCCGGCGGCGCGCTGCTGGGGCGCGCCCGCCCAAACGCCACAAAGGCAGGCGAACAAAAATCCGCCTGCCCATAGGTTTTTTCTTATTTGCGAATGCCCAGCTTCTCGATGATGGAGCGGTACCGGGCAATGTCAACCCGCATGAGGTAGTTGAGAAGGTTTCTTCTCTTGCCAACCATTTTCAGCAGGCCGCGCCGGCTGTGGTGGTCTTTCTGGTGGGTCTTCAGGTGCTCGGTCAGGTCGTTGATCCTCTTGGTGAGGACGGCGATCTGAACCTCGGGGGAGCCGGTGTCGCCCTCGTGGGTTGCGTACTGTTGGATAATGGAAGTCTTTTCTTCCTTCAGCATGGAATATTCCACCTTTTCTGTAAATTCTCCAAAAGCGCAGAAAAGGGCCGGTGAATGTCCCCGTGCGGGGCTTTCCCCCTCATCCGCGGCATGGAGTGCCGGAAAAATCCGTTGCTATAGTATATCACACTTTTTACAGCTTGTAAATAATTTTCTTCGCTGTTTCCCTGTCCCGGAAAATCTGCTCCCGCAGCTCGTACAGGCCGGGGAATTTCCGTTCCGGCCGGATAAAGCCGTGCAGCTCGGTGCGCACCGTTTCCCCGTACAGTTCCCGGCCGTGGTAGTCGGGCATCCAGGTTTCGGCCAGGGGGCCGTCAGAGCCCACCGTGGGCTTTACCCCCACGTTGGTGACGCCGTAGTACCGGTCGCCCCCCACGTCTACCAGCGAGGCGTACACCCCAAACCGGGGCAGCACAAAGCCGGGCGGAATGGGCTGGTTTATGGTGGGGAAGCCCAGGGTGCGGCCCAGCTGGCGGCCGTGCACCACCGGGAAGTCGAAGGCGAAGGGGTGCCCCAGCAGGGAACAGGCCTCCTCCATGCGCCCCTCCTCCACCAGCGCGCGGATCCGGGTGGAGCTCACCGGGCGGCTGTCCTCCTCCACCGGGGGCTGCACCACGGCCTCGATGCCCCTGGCGGCGCAGAAGCGGGCCAAATCCTCCGCGGTGCCCGCGCCCCCCTTTCCAAAGCGGAAATTGAAGCCGCAGCACACCCGCCTGGCCCGGCACACCCCGGCCAGCACCTTTTCCACAAACTCCTCCGCCGTCATGCCGCGGATTTCCCCGAAGGGGAGCATCCAGCAGTACCGCACGCCCATCTGCTGCAGAAGCTGCACCTTCCAGGTTTGGGACATCAGGGAGCGGGCGCCCTTCCCCTCCTGCAGAAGATCCGTCTGGAAGGTGAACACCGCGGGGGCCAGCCCCCCGGCAAACGCGGAGGAGATGACCCTTCTATGGCCGGCGTGCAGCCCGTCGAAGCCCCCCAGGGCCACGGCCGTGGGTTCCCCGGCGGGGGTTAAATCATGGAACAATTGCATAGCATTCCCCTTTTTGTCTCAATGGGAGTCACCGGCGGGCGCACAGGCTCAGCCCGCCGCAAAAATCTTCAGGGGGGCCAGCTCGCCGGAGCGGTACCCGGCCAGGCCCAGGAAAACGCCCCCGGGGCCGTAAAGGCGCAGGCGGCTTCCCTCCGCCGGGGGGTCCCCCCGCAGGGAGGTGCGCTCCCCCGCCAGGGCCCCGCCGTTGCAGAACCGCAGCGCCTGGGGCTGGGTCACCGTCACCGCGGGCAGCCCGGCGAACAGCACGTCCACCGGGCGCACCCGCTGGGCCAGCTCCCCGGCCCCGGCCAGGCGGCGGGCCTCCTCCAGGGGGAGGGCGTCCTCCAGGGAAAAGCCGCAGGCCCTGGTGCGGCGCAGGCTGCTCATGACCCCCAGGGTGCCCAGGCTGGCCGCCAGGTCGGCGCACAGGGTGCGGATGTACGTCCCCTTGGAGCAGGAAACCAGCAGCTCGCCCTGCTGGCTTTCCTCCTCGAAGGAGAGCAGCTCCAGCCGGGAAATTGTCACCCGGCGGGGCTCCCGCTCTACCACAAGGCCCTTCCGGGCCAGCTCATACAGCCGCTTGCCGTCCTTCTGAACGGCGGAATACATGGGCGGCGTCTGCCAGATCTCCCCCCGGAAGGGGGCGAGCCCGGCGGCCAGGGCCTGGGCGGAGACGCGGGCCTCTGTGCGGGCCAGCACCCGGCCGGTCACATCCTCTGTGTCGGTGGAAAAGCCCAGGCGGAAGCCGGCCCGGTATTCCTTGCCGGTGTCGGGCAGAAGGGATTCCGCCTTGGCGGCCCTGCCCAGCAGAAGGGGCAGCACCCCGGTGGCCATGGGGTCCAGCGTGCCGGTGTGGCCGATTTTCCGCTCCCCGAACAGGCGGCGGGCCACGGCCACCGCGTCAAACGAGGTAAAGCCCGCGGGCTTGTCCAATACAAATACCCCTGTCATGGGAGCCTCCTTCTTGTTATCGATACGCTACAAAGAACAGGCGGCGGAACCGGAAGAGGACGCTGCCGTCCTCCATGGCCGGGTACGCCTGGGCGGCCCTTTCCAGAATTTCCCGCTGGAAGGCCGCGGCCCGCTCTTCGTCCAGCGCGGCCAGGTACGGCCGCAGGCGGGTGCTCCGCACCCATTCCAGCATAGCCTGCCGGGAAGGCATGCTGTGGCAGTAGACGGTTTCCCACAGGTCAAAGTCCCGGGAACAGCGGGAAAGAATGTTGTAGTATTCCTGGGGGGACAGCGCCCCGTTCTTTTCCAGGGATTCCCTGTCGAACCCCCACTGGGGGCCGGCGGCCACCTGATCGATGATTTGGAAGAAGGGCTCGCCGCCGTTTCTCGGGATCTGAACCGCCAGGGCGCCGCCCTCGTTCAGCTTCCCCATCAGCTGGGGCAGCAGGGCTTCATGGTCCGGCACCCACTGCAGGCAGGCGTTGGAAAACAGCAGGTCCCAGCCGCCCTCCAGCCCGCACACGTCGCCCAGACGGAACGAGAGCTGCGGGTGCTTCTTCCTGGCCTTTTCCAGCATCTCCGGGGACTGGTCAATCCCCACCAGCTCCCCCTCCGGGAATACGGAGCGGAGCGCCTGGGTGCTGTTGCCGGGCCCGCAGCCCAGATCCGCCATGCGGCGGAAGGCGCGGCCCCGCAGCCGGTTGGCCAGGTCGACGGCCGGCTGCGTCCTCTGCCGTTCAAATTTCAGGTACTGCTCCGGGTTCCAGCCCGCTTTGCTCATCACAGCATTCCCCTTTCCTCATGCCGCGCAGAAGGCCGCTGCGGCGCAGGGACTCCTCCACGGCGGTCACCGCCAGCGCGGTGGCCCGCGCCAGGGGATTTTCCCCCTTGGGGCGGCGCAGGGTGCAGCCGTCCGGGTACTGGTGGCACAAGACAAGCACCCGGTCCGCCCCCCTCAGGAATTCTGCCGCCTGTTCCAGCGTGATCATGCGCGTTCCCCTCTTCTCCGCCCGGGTCAGCCCTCGCCGCCCTCCGGCTCTTGAGGCGCTTCGGCCCGCTCTTCCTCCAAATCATGGAGGATGCGGCTGATGTTTGCACCGTATTCAATGGAATCGGTGGCCTTGAAAATCAGCTCCGGCACATGGCGCAGGGAAAGCCTGCGGCCCAGCTCGCGCCGCAGAAAGCCAGAGGCGGAGCGAAGCCCCTTAACGGCGGTTCCGGCCCGTTCCAGCCCTTCCATGGCGCTTACGTACACGGTGCAGTATGACAGGTCGTTCGTCACCTCCACCCGGACAATGCTCAGAAGCATGCCCTGGGTGCGCGGGTCCTTCAGCTCGCGGAACAGCGCCGAAAGCTCCCGGCGGACGTCCTCGGTGATGCGATCCAATTTATAGCTTGGCATCTGGTTCTCCTATTCCAGGGCTCATGCCTCGCGGTATTCCTCCATGACGAAGGCTTCGAGGATGTCGCCCTCTTTAATGTCGTTGAAGCGTTCCAGGCCGATGCCGCAGTCGTAGCCGTCGGCCACCTCTTTCACGTCGTCCTTGAAACGGCGCAGGGAGGCGATTTTGTCCTCGGTAATGACAATGCCGTCGCGCACCACGCGGATCTGCGCGGAACGGGTGATTTTCCCGTTGATGACGTGGGAACCGGCGATGGTGCCCACGCTGCTGATCTTGTAAACTTCGCGCACCTCGGCGCGGCCCAGGGCCACCTCCCGGTACTTGGGCGCCAGCATGCCCTTCATGGCGGATTCGATCTCTTCGATGCAGTCGTAGATGATCCGATACAGGCGCACGTCCACCTTGTCCCGCTTGGCGTTGGCCTCTGCCACCGGGTCGGGCCGCACGTTGAAGCCCACAATGATGGCGTTGGAGGCGTCGGCCAGCATAACGTCGGATTCGTTGATGGCGCCCACGCCGCCGTGGATGACCGCCACCCGCACCTCTTCGTTGGAAAGCTTTTCCAGCGACTGGCGCACGGCCTCCACCGAGCCCTGCACGTCCGCCTTGACAATGACCCGCAGCTCCTTCATCTCGCCCTGCTGCATCTGGTCGAACAGGTTATCCAGGGTGACTTTAGTGCGGGAATTGAACATTTCCTCCTTCTGCTCGTTCCGGCGCTGCTCCACCAGTTCCCTGGCCAGGCGCTCGTCCGAAACGGCGTTGAAGGTGTCGCCGCCCACGGGGACGTCGTCCAGGCCGGTGACCTCCACCGGCACGCTGGGGCCGGCCTCCTGAATACGGCGGCCGTTTTCGTCCGTCATGGCCCGCACGCGGCCCACGGTGGTGCCCGCCACCACAATGTCGCCGGTGTGCAGGGTGCCGTTCTGCACCAGCACGGTGGCCACCGGCCCGCGGCCCTTGTCCAGCCGGGCCTCTACCACGGTGCCCTTGGCGGCGCGGTCCGGGTTGGCCTTCAGCTCTTTCATGTCGGCCACCAGGATCACCATCTCCAGCAGATCCTCAATGCCTTCGCCGGTGAGGGCGGAAACCGGGATGCAGGGCGTGTCGCCGCCCCAGGCTTCCGGCACAAGCTCGTGCTCGGTGAGCTGCTGCAGCACATGGTCCGGGTTGGCGCCGGGCTTATCCATCTTGTTAATGGCCACGATGATACTCACGTTGGCGGCCTTGGCATGGTTGATGGCCTCCACCGTCTGGGGCATGATGCCGTCATCAGCGGCTACCACCAGGATGGCAATATCGGTAACCTGGGCGCCGCGGGCGCGCATAGAGGTAAACGCCTCATGGCCGGGGGTATCCAGGAAGGTAATGTATTTATCGTTAATCTTCACCCGATAAGCACCGATGTGCTGGGTGATACCGCCGGCCTCGGTGGCGGTGACATCAGAATGACGGATAGCGTCGAGAAGGCTGGTCTTTCCGTGGTCAACATGGCCCATAACCACCACAACCGGGCTTCTCTCCTGGAG
>DVMK01000115.1 GCA_018715025.1 Candidatus Caccousia avistercoris | reverse complement strand
ATATCCACAGGGTAGGAAAGGGACTGGAAGGTGTAAAAGGAGATGCCGATGGGAAGGGCCAGGTGCAGCAGAGGAATGTCCCGCCCCAGCAGGGCGGCGGCGTTTTCCAGGAAAAAGTCTGCGTATTTGAAAACGCCCAGCAGCAGCAGGTTCAGCACCACGGCGCTCACCACAAAGCCCCTGGCGCGGCCCCGCTGCCCTTTGTCGCAGTATTTCTGCACCATCCACCCCAAAAGGTAGTTCATCAGGATGGAGAACACCATCAGGCTTATGGTGACAGGCTCGCCCCAGGCGTAAAAAACAAGGCTGGAAACCAGCAGCACCAGGTTCCGGGCGCCCAGGAACCGCCGGGGGATGATGAAATAGAGAAGAAGCACAACCGGAAAGAACTGGAAAAGAAACAACAGGCTGCTGAAAACCAAAGAATTCCCTCACCCTCTGCGTAATGTTAGAATAAAATGGAGCGAGGCCGCTGCGCAAGGCGCATGCAGCGGCCCCGTTTCCGCGGCCTGGGCCGCCTTAGCCAGCCAGGGCTTCGTCAATGGCCTTTACGGCGATTTGATTCTGCTCCTGGTAAAATTTCAAAGAGGCTTCCTCGTCGTCAGACATGTCGTCCGGCGCAAAGTCGCCCAGCATGAGGAAAAAGACGTAATTGCCGTTCTGGTACACCTGCGAGGCGTTTACCTTGGGCACGTTCATGGGGTACTGCATGCTGTCGTTCACCAGGCTGTCACGGTAGCTTTCCAGGGCGGCTTTCACCGTTTCTGCCTTTCCCTCCTTGGCCTCCACGGCCACGAAGGTGTCCACCTGGGTGCTGATCATGGCCACCTCGGCCACGGCGGCGGTGTAATCCTCCGCGTTCAGGCCGTACCGGTCGGCAATGTCCTGCTGGGTCAGCTGCATAGAGGGCAGGTACGAGTCCCCGTAGGCCTCCTTCACCGCCTCTACCACACTGTTAAGCGCGGCGCTTTCCGCTGCGGATTCCGAGCTGCCGCCGTCCCCCGCGGGTGCTTCCTCCTGAGAAGAGGTCTGCTGCTGGCTGCCGCCCGCGCTTTCCTCCGACTGGGAGGAGGAAGGCTGGGAAGAGGGCGCGGAGGAGGAGCCGCCCCCTGCGCAGGCGCTGAACAGGGAAGCAGTCATGGCGCAGAAAAGAAGCGCCGCAATTATCTTTTGTTTCATCATGATGCATCTTACCTTTCTTTTTGTTGAGAGTCCGCCCGCCTTTATTATGCGCGGGTATTTGGAAAATAACATCCCTCCGCCTTCCCGCCCCTTCTTTCCTCTGCAGGGGCGGAGAAAAGAAGGGAGGAAAGCAAAAGGTTTTTGGAACATAATTCCCGGGTCTGAAATACATTGGTATTAGAGTACGGCGGAATTTCCCGGCAGTCTGTTTTTCTTCGGAAGGCATCCCTGCTGTACGTTCCCGGGACGTGCCACAGGCGATTTTCAGGCTTCCCGGCAGGGGATTCCGGCAATACTTTATTATTGGTTAATCGTGTAATGCTAGGAGGATTCAGTATGGATGAAAATACTTTCGTCTCGTCCGCGTCCAACTGCTTCAAAGAAGCGGTCTGCATCGACGCCATGCGTGTGTATGACAGTTGCAGTGAAGGACGCCTGCCGCCTTGTTTCACAGGCGCAGCCTCAGCTGAAGCTCCAGCACGAAGCGGCCGGGGGGCCAGCCCTTTTCCCTGCGGCACCGGGCAGAGGAGAAAAGGAGCTTCCAAAGCCGGTTCTGCCCTTCCGGCGGAAGGCCGGCCAGCACCTGCGCCAGGGAAGCCCCGGCCCGGGGCGCGCCGTTCCCGGCGCGAAGGCGCTCCTGCTGGGCGGTCAGCGCTTCCTGCCGCCGGTCAAGGCTGAGGGAGCGTTCCCGAAAGGTTTCCCCGGTGTAGACGCCCTGCTCCAGCAGGTCGCACAGCCTGGCCCTTTGCTGCTGCAGCCTTTGGCCCTCCCGCTGCAGAAGGACAAGCTGGCGTTCCAAAAGCGACCTGCCCGCCTGGCCTTCCGCCGCGTGAAGGGCTTCCAGCCTGGGGGCGAGGGCCCGAAGCACCGCCGCCTGCAGCAGGGGGAAACGGGCGGCGGGCATGCAGCCCTTATTGGTGCAGAGCAGGTAACCGGCGCCCCGCGAAGGGTAATTGCGCAGCTGCATCACCTGCCCGCAGTGGGCGCAGCGGAAAAGCCCGGCGAAGGGGTTAACCACCCCGCCCTGCCGGCAGGAGGGGCGGCTCCTGTGCTGCATGGCCTGCTGCACCTGGCAGAAGAGGGCTTCCGGCACAATGGCAGGGTGAACGCCCTCGGCCACCACCCAGTCGGCCCGGTCGTTTTCCACCTTGCGGCACGCCCCGCCCCCTTGGCGCAGAAATTTGCTGCGGTTCCAGAGGATTTTCCCCATGTAAACGGGATTTTTCAAAATCGCCATCACGGTGGTGCGGGAAAAAGCGCCGCCGCGCCTGGGCCTTGCGCCGCTGCTGTTCAGGAAACCGGCAATGGCGGTGCAGCCTTCCCCCTGGGCGTACAGCTGGAACATCAGGCGCACATAGCGGGCCTCCTCCTGGTCAATGGCCAGAGAGGGCAGCCGCCCGGCCCGGGATTTTCGGTAGCCGTAGGGCGCGTTCGCCAGGTAGCCGCCCTCCTCCGCCGTTTTCACCATTCCCCGGCGCATCCGTTTTTTGATGAGCTTCAGCTCTTTCCGGGCGAAGAAGGTCTGCAGCTCTGTGTAATCCTCGTCCGCCTCGTCGTTCAGGTCGTACACCTTCTGCGGGGTGATAATCCGCACCCCGGCGGCCTTGAGGGTTTCCAGAATCACGCCCTGCTGGCTCATAGAGCCGCGGCCCAGCCGGTCGATGTCCATGCACAGCACCGCACCGAATTTCCCGGCTTCCGCGTCCGCCAGCAGGCGAAGCATTTCCGGCCTGGCGTACAGGTTTTCGCCGCTCACCACTTCCTCGTAAATTTCTGAAATGACAAGCCCCCTCTGCCGGGCGTTTTCCAGCAGAATTTCCCTGTGCCGCCGCAGGGTGGCGCCGGCGTTGTCCTCCAGGGCCTCTGCCCGTGATTTCCGCAGGTACATACAGGTTTCCACGCTTCCTTCCCCCTTATCCAGATTTGCAGCGGAGCATCTGCTAGATAATTATGAGAAGGGCTGGGGAAATTTTCCTTTCCCAGCCATAACACCGGGCAGGGGGCGGGATTGTTACAGCAAAGGGAATGGATGAAAAAAACGGCAATATATATGGAAACAAAAGAGAAAAGGAGGGAGTCCTGATGGATTTGCACAGCCTGTACCCAGAGCTGTTCCCGCCCGGCGCGCAGGCGGACGAAATCGCTCTGGACGAATGGGAGGCGGGCGGGCCGCTGGTGCTGCTCCGGTTCCCGGAAATTTCCCAGGAGGAAAACAGCCGGCGGCTGGAAGAGCTTTTGGAAGCCGCCGGCCGGCTGGCGGCCCGGTACGGAGGGGAGGAGGAGCGATAAGGCGACCGTTGCCCTGATAAAGACTGTCTGGAAGATCTGCGCGTTTACTTTACCCAGGACAAAACCGATCTCATTGCCAACGCCACCAATGTCCGCCTGCGCAGCGTAGACGTTATCACCGTGTACCTTGACCTGGAGCCTGTCCCCTTCAACAAGGGCTTCTACTCGGTGGATATGACGTTTTTCTTTGACGTCAGCCTGGACATATTCTCAGCGCCCGTTTCCGCCTCTGTGGTGGTGAGCGGGGTTTCCATTTTCAACAAGAAGGTCATCCTGTACGGCGGTGAGGGGAATGTAAAATCCTTCAGCTCTGACAACATCTGCGAAACCTTTGACGCATCCTGCAACAAGGTGCTGCCCAGGGCCAGCGTGCAGGTGGCCCAGCCCATCGGCCTGGCGGCCTGCCTGAAAGACTGCTGCATGCCCTGCGACGTGTGCTTCCGCATTCCCGAAGGGCTTACCCAGCGGTACGGCGGCCCCTTCGACGCCTCCTGCACCCGCGGCGTCTATATTACTCTGGGGCTGTTTACCATTGTGCAGATTGTGAGAAACGTGCAGATGCTCATTCCCACCTACGATTTTTGCATTCCGGAAAAGGAGTGCGCCTGCGCTTCCACCGACAATCCCTGCGAAATGTTCAGCCGCATCGAATTTCCCACCAGCGAGTTCTTTCCCCCGAAGGCCAGCGGCGAGGCCATCTGCAGCAACAGCTGCCCCAGCTGCTCCTGCAGCACCTGCAGCTCCGGCTCCTGCGGCGGCAGTTCCTGCAGCACCAGCTCCTGCAGCACCAGTTCCTCCAGTTCCTGCCAGGGGAGCATGGGGTACTCTGGCTGCTCCCGGTAAACAGGGCCGCCGGCAGAAAGAAAAAACAAGGGGGCCGCATCCATAGGCACTATGGATGCGGCCCCTCATTCTTGCCGTGGGTCAGTTCTTCACAGGGTTTACACGCACCACTGTGGTGTTGCTGCCGTCTGTGTCGTTTTCAATGTTCCCTGTGTAAATAACGGAAACCTGGTCGCCGATTTTCAGACCTTCCGAAAGGTTGGAAAGATCGGTTTCGCCGCTGATGGGGAAGGTGATGGACTTGCCGTCCACCTTCACCACAAAGGAGTTCATGGCGGCGTCCTCCACGGTGCCCTTCACCATGTGTTCCAGAGGCTTGGGCTCTGTGGAAGCGGTGGACTCCGCTGCGGAAGCCGCCTGGCTGGCAGCCTCGCTGGCGGCGGCAGAGGAAGCGTCCGCCGCGCTGGAAGCGTCCCCTTCCTCCCCGCTGGAGGTTTCTTCCCCAGAGGAAGCGCTGCTCACGCTGGAGGAAGCGGCGGAGGATGCGGAGCTGGAGGTTTCGCTTTCGTTATTTCCACAGGCGGCCATGGCCAGCAGCATAGAACAGGCCAGCAGCACAGCCGCAATCTTTTTCACGTGTTTCATTTGTGATTCCCTCATTTCTTTGCAGGAAGAGAAGCCCCTTCCCGGATGGTGGTTACTATCCTAACCTGATTTTATGTCATGAGTATGAACAAAAGAAAATATTTTTATACACGGAAGCCGGCAGGCGCTTCCGGGCCAGAGAACTGCCTGCCGCGGGCAGACGGCGTGTTTTGCTCCGCACTGGCAGCGCCCGCCTCAGCAGAACGTCCCGGCCCTCTCTGTTTCGTTTCCCTGCTGCCCGTCAGCGAAACGGAGGGTTTGTTGTAAAAGAAATACGCTCTGTGTAAGGGGAATTTGGAAAATCAGCAAAAAATAGTAAAAATTCCGATTTTTATTTTTCAGGGCCGCGCTTCTTGCAATTGCCCTTTCTTTCCGCTATGATAAGAAATAAAGAAAAGATCCGGGATGGAGGTGTATTGGTGAAAAGCGAACGGTTGCATTGGCCGCGGCCCATTGCAGCTACCTTGGCGCTTCTTTTGCTGGCCATTGGAAGCTCCATGGTTCTGATTCACTGGATTAACCAGGAGGAGGAGGCCTACTGCTTTGAGCAGCTGAGCGGCGGCGCCCAGGAACTGGCCCACACCATAGAAGAGCGTGCGGCGAACGACACGGAGGAGTTGGAACTGCTGGCCGCGATTGCGGGCGGCTATGAGGATCTTTCATCCCCAGAGCTTTGGGGTGTGCTGAAAAGCGTTCCCCAGGTAGGCCTGCTTTCCCGGCTGGAGATTCTGCTGCCGGGGGACGTGCTTCTCACGGCGGACGGCCGGCGGCTGGACGTTTCCGGCCAGCTTTCCTTTGAGGAAGCCGCCGCCCGGGGAACCCACATTACCGACCGGGTGACAGACGTGGCCGGCAGCGGCGGCTACATTCTGCGCAACTATGTCCCCATCCGCCGGGACGGACAAATCACCGGCATGCTCTGCGGTGTGGTGGAACTGAACACCCTGCCTCAGGAGCTGGAAAACAGCTGGATTATGCAGGGGGCCGCCCTGTATATTATTGACGGCGCCACTGGAGACTTCCTGATGGACACCTGGCATGAGGACGTGGGCGGGAATATCTGGGCTCTGGGGGAGCGCCCCATGGCCCCCGGCTACGACCACCAGCAGCTTCAGGAAGGGCTGAAAACGGGGGAGAGCAACTATGTGGTGTTCGTCTCCCGCACGGTGGGGGAATACCTGTATTTTTACTATACGCCCATGACCATCAATCAATGGCGTGTGGCGCTTTCCGTGCCGGAAACCACCGTGTTTGCCCGCGCCGACACCCTGCGCACAGGGCTGAACCTTTTTCTGGTATTCGAAGCCCTCTGCTTTGTGGCGTACCTGCTGTGGATGCTGTGGTATGTGCGGGGGGAAACGAGAGAGAAGCAGCGCCAACTGGATGTGGTCAGGCTGCTGTACGACGTGGAAAAGCTGCTGTTCAACGCCCACGAAAGCAAGGAAAACGTGCTGGCTGCCCTGGAGAAAACCGCCGGCATCGTCATGGCGGAAACTGCCGGTTTTTGGATGGTGGGGCTTCCCTGGGAGGAGGCCTCTTACCGCTGGGAGGGCCGGCCTGTTTCCTCCCCTAAAGAGGAAAACGACCGGAGGAAGGTGATTTTCCGGCTGATGGACCGTTTTCAGTCGGGGGAAGAGATTTTTGAGGCGTACACCCAGGAGAAGCTGCGCCAGGTGCTTCCCCGCGGGAGTTTTGTCTGGGTGCGGAACATGGTGGCCCTTCCGGTGGAGGACGCGGGCGGAGATCTGCGGGGCGTGCTTGTGGTGAGCAATATCCGGAAGAAAAAGCAGGACATCGATCTGGCTCTTCTGAAAAACGCAGGGTTCAGCTTCAGCCTGTTCCAGCGCAATATTCAGTCCTACAGCGCCATGCGGGAATACGGCGAAAGGGACGCACTTTCCGGCCTGTACAACCGGAACCGCTTCCAGACAGATTTATCCCTTTACGGGAAGCGCAGCCAGGGAAGCCTGGCCTGTGTTTACGTGGACATGAACGGCCTGCATGAGCGAAACAACACCCAGGGACATGAGGCTGGGGACAAAATGATTCAGGCGACGGCCCGCCTCCTGCGGCAGACCTTTGGCGGCGGCTGCTCCTACCGTATTGGCGGCGACGAATTTCTTGCCTTCGCTTCCGATATAACGGAGGAAGAGGTGGCCGCCATGACCCGCAGCATGGAGGAGGCTCTGGCCCGGGAGGGGATCCACATCTCGGCAGGCGTTCAGTGGGCGGAGGAGCCCGTTCCGGTGGAGACTCTGGTGAAGCAGGCGGAGCGGAAAATGTACCAGGCGAAGCGGGCCTATTACTCCGCCGCCGGCCATGACCGGCGCGGCACAGGCGCGCGGGAATAAGGGGAAAAGAAAAAAGGAGGAATGCCCCATGGCGGCAGAATTGACAGAAGAGAGGAAGAGCGAACTGGCCCGGGCCAACCAGCTGCAGGCGGAAGTGATGAAGGGCCTGCAAAGCGGCGAGCCGGTGGAACGGCTGCTGCTGAAGGCGGTGGAAAGCATGGCCCTGAAGGACAACGACACCGTTTCCTACCCGGAGGCGAAAAAGAACCTGATGGCCATCTACGGCGACGCCCTGGGGAACCCGGTTCCCCTGGAGGTGGAGCTGGAGGAATACGAGACGCGCCTGGAGCGGCTGAAAACAGCCTATGAAGAGGGGAAGGAAACCGAGCCGAAGGATGTGCAGGAGCGCGTCCGGAACGCCGTCATCGCCCATGAGAGCAGGATCGCCTTCCTGAAAGAAAAAATAGGCGGGAAATGAAAAAGAGCCCCCTCCCTGCCGGGCAGGGAGGAGGCCGGAAAGGAATGCTATGCTGTATCTTGGATGTCACCTCTCCTCCACGAAGGGGTTCCTTCACATGGGGGAGGAAGCCCTCTCCATTGGGGCCAATACCTTTCAGTTTTTCACCCGGAACCCCAGGGGGAGCAGGGCGAAGGCCATGGATGAGCAGGACGCGGCGGCGCTGCGCCGGTTTATGGAGGAGCATGGCTTTTCCGCCTTTGTGGCCCACGCCCCCTACACGCTGAACGCCTGCTCCGCCAACCAGCAGACCAGGGAATTTGCCCTGGAAACCATGACGGACGATTTGGCCCGGCTGGAATACCTGCCGGGGAACCTGTACAATTTCCACCCGGGCAGCCACGTGGGCCAGGGGGCGGAGGAGGGGATCCGGCAGATTGCCGCGGCCCTGAATCAGATCCTCCAGCCCGGCCAGCACACCACCGTGCTGCTGGAAACCATGGCGGGAAAGGGCTCGGAGGTGGGGCGCAGCTTTGAGGAGCTGCGGGCCATTCTAGAACAGGTGGAACTGAAGGACAAAATGGGGGTGTGCCTGGACACCTGCCATGTGTACGATGCCGGCTACGACATTGTGAACGACCTGGACGGCGTCCTGCGGGAATTTGACCGGGTGGTGGGCCTTGACCGGCTGCGCGCCGTTCATTTGAACGACAGCAAGAACCCTATGGGCAGCCATAAGGACCGGCACGAAAAGATCGGCCAGGGCTCCCTGGGGCTGGAGGCGGCGGTGCGCATCGTCAGCCACCCGCTTCTGCAGGGCCTTCCCTTCTGCCTGGAAACCCCCAACGAGCTGCCCGGCTACCAGGCGGAGATCGCCCTTCTGCGAAGCCGTTTTCAGCGCTGACCGCGCAGCTGCCGCAGCGTTTCCCGCAGCTGGGGCGCCGTCCGGCGGGATTCCAGCGCCTTTTGAATGGCCTTGGAGCGGACGAAGCCCTCCGGCAGGCTTTCCAGGGCGGGCAGCGTTTCCCGGGGGAATTTCACAAGGCAGAGGGAAAGGGCCCAGGCCACGCCCATCTGGGCGTAATATCCCTTTGCCGGCACAGCCAGCAGGGCGGGCAGCGCCCAGGAAAGGCGCTCTGGCAGAAGAAAATAGTCCAGCACCATCACCGCCCCGAAGCGGGCGGGGAATTCCTCCTGGGAGGAAAGGTAGGGCGCCAGAAATTCCCGGTAAAGCGCCGGGAATTTTTTTGCGTCCTTCAGCCCGGCGCAGAAGCTGTCGCACACCGACCAGTTTTGAATGCGCGGCACAAACCCGGCCGCCAGAGAAAGCCGTTCCTCCGGGGGCAGGCGCGCCGCGCCGATCACCATGCCCCGCAGCATGGTTTCCTCAAAAAATACGTCCTCCTGCTCCAGGGCGGCGCGCCAGTCCCCCCTGGCAAGCTCTTTGGCCAGGGCCCGAAGCCGTGGCAGGCGGACGCCCAGAATGTTGCCTGTGCCGGGCAGCAGCCCGGCGCTGAATTCCCGGTAGGCCGGTTCCGCCAGCTGTTCCAGCCGCTCCCTCACGGATTGTTCCATACGGTTTTCCTCCCTGCGTTGCAAAAGCCAGTTGTACTGCTTTGAGGGTACCACATCTTGTGGCGCGGCGCAAGCCCCGATTTTGGGGGGGCGCTTTCCGCGCCGGCGCCTGGGGCCTTCCTGCCCGGCGTTCCCTGTTTTCCTTCCCCGGCAAACGGGGCCGGCCCGGCGCTTTTTCCGCTGCTCCCGGGCGGGGCAGAGGGGAACTCCGTCGTTTTTACTTGAATAAGCGGGGATCTTTTGTTATACTATATCCGAATATTGCTTGCTTCCAGCATGTTCCAGCGGGCCGGTCTGCGGCGGCTTTTCCGCCGGGCGGCGGGGGGCGGGCAAAGAGAAAGGTTTGATTTCCATGGCAAAGGTTACGCTTCTGGCCTACACGCCGGAGCCGGAAAAAACGGTGGCGGCGGCGGCAAAGCTGTGCTACTCCCCCTCCTCCATCGACACGGTGATGGAAGGGCTGACGGAGGAAAAAACCTCCTCCTTCGTGCACATGCTGGCAGAAATTGGGCACGAGAGCCCCATCGAGCATGCCAGCTTCACCTTTGGGCTCGAGGGGGTCTCCCGTTCGCTTCTGGCCCAGATTACCCGCCACCGCATCGCTTCCTACAGCGTGCAGAGCCAGCGCTACGTGGCCGAGCACAGCTTCGAGTATGTGGTTCCCCCTGAAATTGAGGCCATCCCCCAGGCCAGGGAGGAATTCCTGGCGGCAATGGAGGAGGATCAGCGCCATTATGAGCGCCTGACGGCCCTGCTGCAGGAAAAGCACAAGGCCAGGCTGCTGCAGGAGGGGAAGCCGGAAAAGGAAGCGGAGCGCGCCGCCCAGAAGCAGGCCATTGAGGACGCCCGCTTCGTGCTGCCCAACGCCTGCGCCACCAAGCTGGTGTGCACCTTCAACGCCCGTTCCCTGCTGAATTTCTTCTCTCACCGGTGCTGCAACCGGGCTCAGTGGGAAATTCGGGACGTGGCCTGCCAGATGCTGGCGCTGGTGAAGGAAGCGGCCCCGCATATTTTCGAAAAAGCGGGCCCGCCCTGCCTGCGGGGCGGCTGCCCTGAGGGGAAGATGTCCTGCGGCAAGGCGGCAGAGGTGCGCAGGCGTTTTGGAGTAACGCCGTGAGAGGGCTTCTTGTAACCCTGGAAGGGCTGGACGGCAGCGGCAAGGGCACCCAGGCCGGGCTGCTGCGCCAGGCCCTGGCGGGCAGGGGCGTCCCGGTGCGGCAGGTTTCCTTCCCCGACTACAGCCACCCGTCCTCCGCGCTGGTGAAAATGTACCTGAACGGGGAGTTCGGCCGGGAGCCGGGGGACGTGAACGCCTACGCGGCCTCCGCCTTTTTCGCGGTGGACCGGTACGCCAGTTACCGGAAGTACTGGAAACCGGCGCTGGATTCCGGCGAGGTGGTGCTGGCCGACCGGTACACCACCTCCAACATGGTGTACCAGCTCAGCAAGCTGCCCCGGCAGGAATGGGACGCCTTCCTCACCTGGGTAGAAGACTTCGAGTACGGAAAGCTGGGGCTGCCTGCGCCGGACCTGACGCTGTACCTGGATATGCCGCCGGAGCTTTCGGAAAAGCTGCTGGAAAAACGCTACCAGGGGGACGAGGGGAAAAAGGATATTCACGAACGGGACGAAGCCTACCTGCGCGTTTGCCGGGAAAGCGCCTATTATGCGGCCCGGCGGCTTGGCTGGCGCATGATTTCCTGTTCCGAAGGGAACAATCCTAAAACAGTGGAAGAAATCCATAGAGAAATCCTGGGCTGCCTGGAGGAAAGCCTCCGGCAAAGGGGCGGCGCAGGGGAAAAATAAAGGAAGGATGTGGGCCGTAGGCCGTTTTTATGCTGGAATTTCGTTATCCTGAATTGAAAGATCGCGAGTGGGTGCAGCCCATTCTGTCCTCTGCGGGCGGGCTGGGCAGCGAGTACGCCTTTGGCACCATGTACGTCTGGCGGGGGACCTACCACCGGCGCATCTGCCGGTACAAGGATTTCCTGCTTTCCGCCTTTGGGGAGGATTACCGCTCCTATGTGGTGCCGGAGGGCGTGGGCGACAGGCGGGAAGCCATCTCTGTTTTGATGGAGGATGCCAGGGAGCGGGGCGTTCCCTTCCGCATGTGGGGCGTGACGGAGGACAACCGGGAAGAGATGGAAGGCTATTTCCCCGGCCGGTTCGATTACCTGCCCCAGCGGGACGATGCGGACTATATATACCGCTCGGAGGATTTGATTTCCCTGGCCGGGCGGAAGTTCCACAGCAAGCGGAACCATATCGCCCGCTTCCGCCGCACCTACCAGTGGACGTATGAGGCGGTAGGGCCGGAGAACGCCGGGGAGTGTCTGGCCATTGCCAGGGAATGGTGCCGGAAAAACGGCATGTGCGGCCAAAACGGCCACAGCGCGGAAAACTGCGCCATTGCCGATGCGCTGGACCACCTGGGCCCCCTGGGCATGAAGGGCGGCCTCATCCGGGTAGAGGGAAAGCCCGCCGCCTTTACCCTGGGGGAAGAGATCAACAGCAGATGCTTTGTGGTTCACTTTGAAAAGGCGCTGGAGGGCTACGACGGCCTGTACCCGGCCATCAACCAGGAATTCGCCGCCCGGGAGCTCTCCCGGTATGAATATATCAACCGGGAGGAGGACATGGGCCTGGAGGGCCTGCGGAAGGCGAAGCTTTCGTACTACCCGGCTTTTCTGGTGGAAAAATTTACCGCCGTTCTCAAGGGGGAAACGGTATGATGGGCCCGGCGCGCCCCGGCATGGAGCGCGGCCTGAAGCGGCTGTGGCAGGCCTGCTTCCATGAGCCGGACCGGCCGGTGGACTTCTACCTGCGCAACGCGTACCGGCCGGAAAACTGCCTGGTGTACCTGCACGGCGGAAAGCTGGTTTCGGCGGTGCACCTGCTGCCCTGCCGCATTCTCACAGAGGAAGGGCCCGCCCCCGCCCACTATATTTACGCGGCGGCCACCCTGCCGGAGTACCGGGGCCACGGCTTCATGGCCTCCCTGCTGGCCTACGCCGCCCTGTACGGCGCGGGCAGGGGGCAGCGGTACTCTGCGGTGCTTCCTGCCGAACCGGGGCTGTACTCCCTTTACGAAAAGGCCGGGTACCAGCCTTATTTCCGGCTCAGCGTGCAGGAAATCCCTGCCGATCTTCTGCGGGGGGAGGCTGCCCCGGCCGCCCGGGGGCGCCGGCTGGCCGGGTTCCCCGCGCTGTGCCTTGCCAGGGACCGTTCCCTGGCCGGGCGGCCCGGCTCTGTGCTGTGGGACGCGGCTGCCTTCTTTTACGCGGCGGGCAGCAGCCGCCTTTACGGGGGAAAGCTGCTGGCGGCCGGCTGGGGGCGGGATCTCTCTTACGCCATGGCTTCGGCGGAGGGCGGGGCCTGCACCGTAACCGAGTGGACGGCGGCCCCTGCAGCCCGCAGGGAGCTTCTGGGCCTGCTTCTGCGTGAACTGCCCGCCAAAACCTACCGCTTCCGCCTGCCGGAGGGAAGCCCGCTTGTCCTGCCGGGGCACCCGGCAGAGGGGGCTGTGTTCGGCATGATAAAGCCCCTGGGCGGCGCCGTGCTGCCCGAGGCTTCCCCGGCGGCTCCGCCGTACCTGGGGCTGTCTCTGGACTAACCCGCGCGCCGCCGCAGGGCGGCCTGCTGATGATTTTACAAGATAAAGGAGGAAACCGGAATGATATATGTTTTTTTGGCCAACGGATTTGAAGAGGTGGAAGCCCTCACCCCCGTGGACGTGCTGCGCCGGGCGGGCTGCCAGGTGAAAACGGTGGGCGTGGGCGGCCTTGAGGTGACAGGCTCTCACGGGGTCACCGTCCGTGCGGATTTGGAGGAAAAGGACGTGGAGACGGACGAAATTGAGATGGTGGTGCTGCCGGGCGGCATGCCCGGCACCCTGAACCTGGAAAAGTCCCCCATTGTCCGCGCGGCGGTGGAAGCCGCGGCCGAGGCGGGCGCCTGGGTGGCCGCCATCTGCGCCGCCCCCTCTGTGCTGGGCCATTACGGCCTTCTGAAGGGCCGCGAGGCAACCTGCTTCCCCGGCTTTGAACAGGAGCTTCACGGCGCTGTCTTTACCGGCGCCCCGGTAACCGTCAGCGGGAACATCATCACCGGGCGCGGGGCGGGGGCCGCTATGGCGTTCGCCCTTGCCCTGGCGGAGGCCCTGAAGGGGAAAGAGGCCGCGCAGGCCATTGGAAGCGCCATGTGCGTTCCCGGCATGTAACTATTTTATCCGCAAGGACGGTGTCCCCATGTATACCAGGAATATCAAGGAACTGAAAAATTCCCTGCGCCTTCGCAGCCGTTCCTTCCGCGAGACGATGGATCCCCGGCGGAAGGAACGGGCGGATCAGGCTATTTTCCGCCGCCTGGTATCCCTGCGGGAATACCTTCGGGCGGAATGGGTTTTTACGTATGTGAGCAAGCCCATCGAGGTGGACACTTTCGCTTTCATCCGGAAGGCTCTGGCGGACGGGAAACGGGTGGCGGTTCCCCGCTGCGTGCCCGGCACCCGGGAAATGGAATTCTATGAAATCCGCTCAGAGCGCGAGCTGAAGCCCGGGGCCTTCGGCGTGCTGGAACCGGAGCCGGAGCCTTCCCGCCTGGTGGGGGAGGGCGTACGGGGGCTTTGCGTGGTGCCCGGCTTCAGCTTCGACAGCGAGGGCTACCGCCTGGGGTATGGGAAGGGCTATTACGACCGGTTTCTTTCCCGTTTTCGAGGCTGCACCGTGGGGGCCTGCTACCAGGGCTGCGTGTGCCGCCTGCTGCCCCACGGTTACTTTGACCGCCCGGTGGACGTACTCGTGACGGAACGGTATATCCGGAACATACCCCAAAAGCAACCTGCCCCAAGGAAAAAGGAGGGGAAAGAGAGATGGACGAATACAACAAGAACGGAAGGCAGGAGGAAGAAGAGCTGAGCCGCCGCCTGCATGAAAAGCGGGTCAGCAATTTTTCCCTTAACATAGCGGAGGAGGACCTGGAAAGCTCCCAGTACCAGGAACCCCCCGCCATCAACAGCTACAGCGACCCTTCCGTGGCCCAGCGGCAGAGCGCCCAGGCCACGCGGAACGAAAAGCAGGCGAAAAAGCGCGCCGCCCGGGCCCACAAGGCCCGGAACAAGCAGAAGCGCAAGGGCAACCGGCGGTTTTTCCGCGTCGTCTGGCTGGTCATGGTGGTGCTCGTCTCCCTGGTCATCGGCCAATATGGGGTGGACGGCATCAACGACATGCTGGCCGTGGGCCGTCAAGCCGTCGCGGTGACGGTTGACATCCCGGTGGACCCCACCACCGAGGAGGTGGCGGACATTCTGGAGGAAAAAGGGATTATTCAGGAAAAATCCTTTTTCATCCTTTACGCCAGCATTACCAATTCCAGCGAGTATTACAGCAACGGCACCTTCCAGCTGGACACCTCCATGGACTATGAGGCCATCATCAACAACCTGCAGCGCACGGCCAACCGGCTTGACACGGTGACGGTCATGATTCCCGAGGGCACCAGCGTGGTGGAACTGGCCGAGCTGCTGGAGGAAAACGGCGTGTGCTCTGCCGCGGACTTCCTGGAGGAGTGCAACACCAGGGAGCTGGACGAGAGCTACGACGTGCTGACCCAGATGCCGGACGAGGGGAACCGCTATTATCATCTGGAGGGCTACCTGTTCCCGGACACCTACGAGTTTTATAAAAACGACGATGTGACCTCTGTGGTGATGAAGCTGGTGAACAACTGCGGCAAGCGCCTTTCCGAGGAAATCCGTCAGGAAATTACGGATTCCGGCCGCACCATCGACGAGGTGCTGACCCTGGCCTCCATCATCCAGGCAGAGGCCGCCAACAAAGACGACATGTACATGGTTTCCTCCGTGCTGCAGAACCGCCTGCGGGACGGCGCCCAGTACGACATTTACACCCTGGACTGCGACTCCACCCGGTATTATCCCTACAAAACCCAGGATCAGATTCCGGAGGACCAGCGGGAAACCTTTGTGAGCTCCTACAACACCTACAGCATCCAGGGGCTGCCGCCCGGGCCCATCTGCAACCCGGGCCTGGACGCCATCGACGCGGCCCTGCACCCGGCCGAGACGAATTTCTATTATTTCTGCCACGATGCAGAGGGCATGGCCTATTACGCCCAGACGGCGGCCCAGCATCAGCAGAATCTGGTGGAGGCTGGCCTGCGGTGAGAAAAAAACCAGAAGTATTGGCCCCTGCGGGGGACATGGAACGGCTGGAGGCGGCCCTGCGGTTCGGGGCCGACGCCGTGTACCTGGCGGGGAAGGAATTCGGCATGCGCACCGCCCCCTCCAATTTCAGCACGGAAGAACTGCGCCTTGCGGCGGAAGCCGCCCACCGGCAGGGGGCGAAGGTGTACCTGACCTGCAACACCATTCCCCGCTGCAGCGAACTGCCCCGCCTGCCCCGCTTCCTGGCAGAAGCCCAGGAGGCCGGCGTGGACGCGTTTATTCTGACAGATTTGGGCGTGATGGAGCTGGCGAAGGAATACGCCCCCCAGGTGGAAATTCACATTTCCACCCAGGCGGGGGTGGCCAACTACGCGGCGGCCAACGCTTTTTACCGGCTGGGGGCTTCCCGTGTGGTGCTGGCCCGTGAGCTTTCTCTGGCAGAGGTGGCGGAAATACGCGCCCATACGCCCCCAGAGCTTGAGCTGGAGGCCTTCGTCCACGGGGCCATGTGCATGAGCTTTTCCGGCCGGTGCCTGCTTTCCAACTACATGACAGGCAGGGACGCCAACCGGGGCGACTGCGCCCAGCCCTGCCGCTGGCGGTACGCCCTGGTGGAGGAAAAGCGCCCCGGGCAGTATATGCCTGTGGAAACGGAGGGCGAGGGCTCTTATATTCTGAATTCCAGGGATATGTGCATGATCTCCCACATTCCCGCGCTGATGGAAGCCGGGGTGACCAGCCTGAAAATTGAGGGCCGGGCCAAGTCGGCTTACTATGTGTCTGTGGTGACCAACGCCTACCGCCAGGCGGTGGACTGGTGCGCCGGGCATCCGGGCGAGCCTGTCCCCTCCTGGATTGTGGAGGAAACCGAAAAAATCAGCCACAGGCCGTACAGCCCGGGCTTTTACCTGGGGGCCGAGCCTGGCCAGGAGACGGTGCAGGGCGGTTATGTGAGGGATTATGAGGTGATTGCCCTCTGCGAGGGGCGGCAGGACGGCCGGGTTCTTCTCAGCCAGCGGAACCGCTTTTTCCAGGGGGACGAGGCCGACGTGCTGGAGCCGGGGAAAAAGCCCTACACCGTGCGGCTGGATGCTATCTTTGACGAAACGGGGGAGCCCATCCAGGCCGCGCCCCACGCCACCATGCGGGTGCTGTGGGAAACCCAGGCCCCCATACAGCCGGGGGCGATTCTGCGCAGGAGGACAAGCCGTGAATAATTTGGAACCTTCCCGGGAATACTGCCCCAAAAGGCGGCCGGGCAGAGGGGGAACGCCAGAGCGCGTTCCCCTTTTTTTGCCCAGCCGGGAAAAGGGGGAGTTCCATGGAGCGCCGCGTCGTTTCCTTTTTTGCGCTTACCATTCTGGCCATGTTCCTGTGCATTTTAAGCATCTATACCATTTCTGAGGGCGATGTGCTGGCGGAAACCGCCCAGCGCCAAAGCAGCTACCGCCTTACGGTGGCAGAGACAAGAGGAACCGTCTACGACTGCAGCCTGCTGCCCCTCACAGGGGAGTCGGAGGAGTACGTGGCCGCGGTGGCCCCCGCGGCCAGCACGGCGGCCTCGCTGAACCGGGTGCTGGGGGAGGAAGAGATCCAGGAGCTGGCCCCCCTGCTGCAGGCGGGGCGGCCCTTCGCCCTGGCCCTTCCCTCCAACGTGTCGGGGGAGGGGATCCTCACCTTTTCGGTGAAGCAGCGCTACCAGGAAAAACAGCTGGCCGCCCATGTGGTGGGCTACCTGGACGGCTCCGGCCATGGGGTTTCGGGAATCGAAAAGGCTTACGACGGCGTGCTCTCCTCCCAGCAGGGGGAAATCTCCGTCTCTTACCAGGTGGACGCCCTGAACCGGGCGCTGGCCGGGGAAAAGGCGTCGGTGTCAGACACCTCTTACCTGGGAAAGTCAGGGGTGGTGCTGACCATTGACAAGCGGATTCAGCGGATTGCGGAGGAGGCAGCGGAGAAAAGCCTTTCCTCCGCTGCGGTGGTGGTGGCGGAGATCCCCAGCTGCAAAATCCGGGCTATGGTGAGCCTGCCGTCCTTTTCCCCCAGCCAGGTGGCCCAGGTGCTGGACGCGCCGGATTCCCCGCTGATGAACCGGGCCCTGGCGGCTTACAATGTGGGGTCTGTGTTCAAGCTGGTTTCCGCCGCCGCGGCGCTGGAAGCCGGCCTTCCCCCCGAGACAGAGTACGAGTGCACCGGTGAGATTCTGGTTTCCGGGGATGCCTTTCACTGCTATAACTCGGAGGTCCACGGGGTGGAGGATATGAGCGCCGCAGTGGCCAATTCCTGTAACACCTATTTTGTGAACCTCATGCAGCAGGTGCAGCCCTCTCTGTTTTTGGACATGGCAGAACGCCTGGGCTTCGGCAGCGGGACAGAGCTGGCCCCCGGCTATTTTTCCGCGGCGGGCGCCCTTCCCTCAGAAAGCCTTCTCCAGGTACCGAAGGCCCTGGCGAATTTCTCCTTCGGCCAGGGGGAGCTGACGGCCACGCCCCTGCAGATTACCGCCATGATCAATGCGATTGCCTCCGGCGGCGAGTACACCGAGCCCGCTCTGGTAGAGGGAACGGTGGACGCTTCCCTGCAGTTCACCTCCCGCGAAGAGGAGAAGGAGCCCCGGCGCGTGCTGAGCCCCTACACGGCGGCCCTTCTGCAGAACTTTATGAAGGCTTCGGTGGAATCCGGCACCAGCCGAAGGTACAGCCCGGCTCACGGAGGGGCCGGGGCCAAGACGGCGACAGCCCAGACCGGGCGGCTGGATGAAAACGGCGTGGAGGAGGTGCAGTCCTGGTTCGCGGGCTTTTACCCCTACGAGGATCCCCAGTATGTGATCACGGTCTTTTCTGAGGAGGGCACGGGCGGCGGCCCCACCTGCGGCCCTGTGTTCCAGGAAATTGCAGACGAAATCTGCCGGCAGCTGGGGGTGTTCTGAGCGCGGGCGGGCCGCTGTGCCGAAAAAAGCCGCGCCGCCGGGCCTCTGTTCTGTGGGAAATGGCAGTTGACAAGGAAAAAAAATGCGGATATAATGATCGTATCTTGAGAATATCCAAAGGCGAAGAAGGGAAGAGCCTCTGGAACAGCCGCAAAAGAGAGATCCCCGCTTTCGGAAAGAGGTTCCGCAGGCGCTGAGAGGGGATTGCGGGCGTTCTGGCCAGCAGGCAGCCGTCCCCGAGCCCTGTGCGACGAGCACAGCGTGTTTTCCGCGTTAAGGAAGCAGAGCGGCGCTTCGGCGCAATTTGGGTGGTACCACGGGTTTCCTCCGTCCCATACAGGGCGGGGGGAACCCTTTCTTTTTTCCGCCTGAGGGCGGGCGCCGCAGAATTCATGTGAGATAGGAGTAAGGACTATGCAGTGGACGGGATTAAACGAATTGCGGGAAAAATTTCTGGAGTTTTTTGAGAGCAAGGGCCATTTAAGGCTGCCCAGCTTCTCGCTCATCCCCAAGGATGACAACAGCCTTCTGCTCATCAACTCGGGCATGGCGCCTATGAAGAAGTATTTCACCGGCGAGGTCACTCCGCCCCGGAAGCGGGTCACCACCTGCCAGAAGTGCATCCGCACCGGCGACATTGAGAACGTGGGCAAAACAGCCCGCCACGGCACCTATTTTGAGATGCTGGGCAATTTCTCCTTCGGGGATTACTTCAAGCACGAGGCCACCGCCTGGGCCTGGGAGTTCTGCACCAAGGTGCTGGAAATGCCGGTAGACCGCCTGTGGATTACCATTTATCAGGATGACGACGAGGCATTTGATATTTGGACCAAGGAGGTTGGCATTGACCCGGGCCGCATTGTGCGCCTTGGCAAGGAGGATAATTTCTGGGAGCACGGCTCCGGCCCCTGCGGCCCCTGCTCGGAAATTTATTTTGACCGGGGCGAGCAGTACAGCTGCGGCAAACCCACCTGCGGCGTGGGCTGCGACTGCGACCGGTACGTGGAGTTCTGGAACGTGGTGTTCTCCCAGTTTGACAGCGACGGCAAGGGCAACTACCCGCCCATGGAGCACCCCAACATCGACACCGGCATGGGCCTGGAGCGTCTGGCCTGCATTATGCAGGGGGTGGACAACCTGTTCCTGGTGGACACGGTGCAGAACATTATGAAGCATATCTGCCGCATTGCCGGGGTGGCCTACGGCGAGGACGAAAAGAAGGATATTTCCCTGCGCGTCATCACCGACCATATTCGCTCCACCACCTTCATGATCGGCGACGGGGTTATGCCCAGCAACGAGGGCAGGGGCTACGTGCTGCGCCGCCTGCTGCGCCGGGCCGCCCGCCACGGCCGCCTGCTGGGGATCCAGCGGCCCTTCCTCTCTGAGGTGGCCGAAACCGTGATCCACGAAAATCTGAGCGCTTATCCCGAGCTGAACGAGAAGCGGGCCATGATCCAGAAGCTCATCCGGGTGGAGGAAGAGAGCTTTGCCAAGACCATTGACCAGGGCATGGCCATGCTGAACGGCATTCTGGACAAGCTGGACGCCAAGGTGGTTACCGGCGAGGACGCCTTCCGCCTGAACGACACCTACGGCTTCCCGCTGGACCTGACCAAGGAGATTGCGGCAGAGCGGGGCTTCAAGGTGGATGAGGAAGGCTTCCAGGAGAAAATGCAGGAGCAGAAGGTGCGCGCCCGCAACGCCCGCAAGAACGCCGGGGCCGACGCCTGGCTGGGCGAAAGCAGCCTGCTGGACGGCGTGCCGGAGACGGAATTCCTGGGCTACGAGTCCATGGCGTGCCGGGCCAGAGTGCTGGCCATTGTGAAGGACGGCCAGCGGGTGGAATCCGCCACCGCAGGGGACGAGGCCGTTCTGGTGTTTGACCGCACCGTGTTTTACGGGGAAAGCGGCGGCCAGGTGGGCGACACCGGCTCCGGCGAGTCGGCCGACGCCATGTTCACCGTCACAAACACCACCAAGAACCACGCCAAGAATTACCTGCACCAAATTACCGTTTCCGCCGGTTCCGTCTCGGTGGGGGAGGAGGTTTCCCTCCAGGTGGACGAAGAGCGCCGTCTCGCCATTATGCGCAACCACACGGCGGCCCACTTGCTGCAGGCGGCCCTGCGCCAGGTGCTGGGCGACCATGTGGAGCAGGCCGGCCAGCTGGTGAACGAGGCCCATGTGCGCTTTGACTTTACCCACTTCTCGGCCCTGACCGCCGAGGAGCTGAGCCGGACCGAGTCCCTGGTGAACCAGGAAATCCTGAAGGGCATTGCGGTTTCCTGCCGTGAAATGCCCATTGACGAGGCCCGCAAGCTGGGCGCCATGGCGCTGTTTGGGGAAAAGTACGGCGATATTGTGCGGGTCGTTTCTGTGGATGATTTCTCCCGGGAATTCTGCGGCGGCACGCATATTGACAACACGGCCAAGCTGGGCCTGTTCAAGATTGTCTCCGAGTCCTCGGTGGCTTCCGGCGTGCGCCGCATCGAGGGCGTTACCGGCGCCGGCGTGCTGGGGCTGCTGGCGGAAAACGACCGCCTCATCCACAGCGCCGCCGCGGCAATGAAGCTGAACAATGTGTCGGATCTGGCTTCCCGCGCAGCCCAGATGACGGCGGAGCTGAAAGAAAAGGATTCCGTCATTGAGTCCCTGAGCGGACGGATCGCCGGCATGCAGCTGGAAGGCCTGTTCCAGAACGCCAAAGAGGTAGGCGGCGTGCAGGTGATTACGGCTCTGGTGCCGGGCGCCGATGCGGCTGCCCTGCGCGCCATGTGCGACCGTATCCGCGACAAGGCCCCCAATGCGGCGGCCGTGCTGGCCTGCTCCAGCGGCGGAAAGGGGAACATTGCCGCCGCCCTGGGCAAGGATGCGCAGGCAATGGGCCTGAACGCGGGGAAAATTGTCAAGGCTGTGGCCCAGCTCACCGGCGGCAACGGCGGCGGCAAGCCGGACTTCGCCATGGCCGGCGCCAAGGACCTTTCCAAGCTGGAGGAAGCCCTGGCCGCGGCAGAGTCTATTGTGTCCGGCATGCTGGCAAAATAATTGGCATTTCCCTTTCTTTTATGATATAATGACCAAAGAAGGACGCCGCGCGGGCAGAGGCGGGGGAGAAAGCTCCCTCTGCCGGGAGGGAAACGCCAGTTTCTCCGCAGGCCACGCGGGGCGGCCAGAAAACCGTGCAGAGCCAATCGAAAAACGCGGGCCGCGGGCGGAATTTTTCCGCCGGAGGCGCATGTTCTGCAAAAGGAAAAGAAGGTGAACGTATATGAGCGACTGTGTGTTTTGCAAAATTGCAGCGGGCGAAATCCCCAGCAAGAAGGTGTACGAGGATGACCAGGTGCTGGCCTTTTACGATTTGGATCCCCAGGCCCCGGTGCATATTCTGATCATTCCCAAGGAGCATATTGGATCGGTTGCCGAAATTACAGTGGAAAATTCCGCGGTTGTGGCGCATATCTTTGAAGTGGCGGCGAAGCTGGCTAAGGTCAACGGCCTGGAGGACGGCTTCCGCGTGGTGGCCAATACCGGGAAGGACGGCGGCCAGACGGTGCCCCACCTGCATTTCCATCTGCTTGGGGGCCGTTCCATGAAATGGCCTCCCGGCTGATTCTGCCGCCGGTTATCCACACAAGGAAAGAGGAGAAATTACATGAGCGACTCTGAACAAAGATATTACCACATAGACATTGCCGGCTGCAGCCGGGAGCTGCCTATTTGCCCCATCAGCGACGAGATGGACATTGCCGGCTTTGTCATGCTGGGCGACGTGGAGATTACCGAACACACTGCGGCAGCGCTGCTGAAGAAGTGCCCGCCCCACGACGTGATTATTACCGCCGAGACAAAGGGCATTCCCCTTGCCTATGAGATGGCCCGCCAGGGCTGCCGGAAATATGTGGTGGCCCGCAAGAGCGTAAAGGCGTACATGCGCAACCCGATTCACGTGGAGGTAAAATCCATCACCACCGACCATGTGCAGAAGCTGTACCTGGCGGAGGATGATTATAAGGATCTGGACGGAAAGCGCGTCCTGATTGTGGACGACGTGATCAGCACAGGGGAATCTTTGGCTGCCATAGAAAGCCTCGTGTCCCAGTTTGGGGGGAATATCGTAGGCCGGGCCTGCGTCCTGGCAGAGGGCGACGCTATGGACCGGAAGGATATTATTTTCCTGGAGCCCCTTCCGCTGCTGTTCAAGAACGAAGCGCAGGCGTAAGGCGGGGGAAACGGTTTTTGCTGATCTTCCGCCGTGCAAAGGCAGATTTTCAGAGAGGAACCCTGCTGCAAGGGCGGAGGGGAGGCTGGCACCGTAAATGAAGCGGCCGTTGGCGCTGGTAGGTTTTTCGTACCTGCTGGCGCTGTTGGCCGCTCTTTTCTTTGGTGAACAAAGCTCACTTTTTCTCGGGTGCCTTATGCTGGCTTTCTTTACCGCGGCCCTCTTTTTCCCCAAGCTGCAGCGGGGCATGTCCATTCCGGCTTCTCTGCTGGCTGCGGCGCTGGCCTTCGGCTCTTTTGCCGCGGAAGCGCGGCGGCTTGCCCCGGTGGAGGGACTTGACGGCGCAAACGCTATGGCAGCCGGTGTGGTGGCGGATTTGCCCTACACAGAGGAGGGCCGCTTTTATTACCTGCTGGAGCCGGAATACGTGGGGGAGTCCCCTTTTCCGCAGGGCGGAAAAATTATGGTTTGCGCCAAAGAGCCTGTGGCAGACGGGCCGGGAAGCCGCATCTGCGGGGAAATGCGGCTGGCGGTTCCCTCCGGCACAGAGGACGGCCTCAGCATGCGCAATTCTTACCGGGCAAAGGGGATCCTGCTGTATGCCTTCCCGGTGGACGAAGGAGCCGTAACGCGGCAGGAGGGGGATTTTTCCTGGCGAAGCTGGCTCCTTTCCTGGAAAGAGTCGCTGTACGGCGTGGCGGAGGAAATTTTCAGCCGGGAGGACGCCGCTTTGGTGAAGGCCCTCCTTTTTGGGGACAAGCACGGCCTGGATCCCGGCCTGGAAGAGGACTTCCGCACGGCGGGAGTGTCGCATCTGCTGGCGGTTTCCGGCATGCACATGGCGGTCATGTCCCAGCTGTTCACGCTTCTGTTCCGGGCGGCGCCCCTGCCGCGGAAGCTGCGCCCTCTTGGCCCGGCGCTCTGCATTGCCGCCTTCATGGCCCTTACCGGCTTCGCCCCCTCCGTGGCCCGCAGCGGCATCATGTACCTGGTACTCCTGCTGGGAGAGGGCCTTTCCCGCAGGGCGGATTCCATGAATTCCCTGGGCTTCGCTGTGCTTTTGCTCTGCCTGGCCAACCCCTATGCCGCCGCGGACATCGGCCTTCTGCTTTCTGCGGCGGCCACCGCCGGCATGCTGCTCCTTTCCGCCAAAACGGAGCAATGGCTTCTGGCCCGCCAGCCGGAAACCCGCTGGATCCGCCGGGCGCTGGGGCCGGTGAACAGCGCCGTTTCCACCTCGGTGGGGGCTGTTCTGTTCACCCTGCCCATTATCCTCCCCCTGTTCGGTTCCCTTTCCCCGGCGGCGCTTCTTTCCAATATCCTGCTCCTTCTGCCCAGCACTCTGCTGCTGCAGCTTTCGGCGGGCGCGCTGGTTCTGGGGGCTGTTTTTCCGGCGCTGGCCGGGCCGCTGGCGTGGGCTTCCTCGCTGCTGTGCTGGTATTTGCGGGAATGCGCCGGGTTCCTGGCTTCCCTGCCTTTCGCCTCCTTCTCCTTTTCCGGCAGGCCGGCCCTGCTCTGGCTGGCTTGCTGCCTGTTTCTGGCGGGCCTGGCTGTGCTGCTTGTCAAGAGGGGGAAGCCCCGCTGGCGCACGGTTGGCTGGCTTTGCGTGATTTTGTTTCTCACCAGCCTGCTGGCAGGGCAGATCTCCCTGCGGAATGTGACCAGGGCGGTGGCGGTCCCCTCTGGGGACGGCGTGGCCCTGGTGCTTTCCCGGAACGGCAGGGCGGCGGTGGTGGGCTGCGGCGGGTACTCGGCCTCGGCCGTTCTGCGGGAGCTGGAAGCGCAGAATATCCGCTCCCTTGACTACCTGCAAATGCTGGAAGAAACCTATGACGAATGCTCCCGCGCAGGGGAAATTCTGGAGCGGTTCCCTTCCTCCCTTCTGGTGTGCAGGGAGGAAGCCCTCTCCAACGGAAGGCTGCAGAACGCCCTCCCCTCGGCAGGGCGGGTGTGCCATTACTCCCAGGGCTTTTCGGCAGAGCTGTGGGACGGCGCTGTGCGTTTGGAACAGAAAAACGGCTTTGTCCGCATCCTGTGCCAGGGGCAGGCTCTTCTTCTTTGGCCGAAAGAGGGCCGCCCGGAGGATTTGCCCGCCGGGTGGGAACGCTGCACGGCCGCCCTGATGAGCAGCCTGCCCCAGGGGTGGGAAAAGCTGCAGGCGGAATATGGCGTTTTCTGTATGGAGGAGGAATCTGTGCGGAAGATTTGGCGCGCCGATTACCCTTTTCTCCCGCTGGCAACAGCGGATGGAAAGCTGGAGTTCCGCCTGGCGGAGGGCCGGGAAATACAAGTAAGGAGGGAATACTGAATGCCGCAGATGACCGAGTCAGAATTGAAAAAGCAGATTGACGCGTGCCAATTTTCCAGCCTGTACTTCTTCTATGGGCCGGAGACATACCTGATTCAGCAGTACACCGACCGCCTTCTGCGAAAGGCGAACCCCCCGTTCCCGGACTTCAACCTGCAGCGCTTTGACGGGCGTGAGGCTTCGGTGGACGACATTGCCGACGCGGCGGAGGCGCTGCCCTTCCTGGCAGAGCGAAAATTCGTCACCGTCAGCGACCTGGACGTGGAATCCCGAAGCGCTTCTGATTTGGGGAAATTGTACGAGCTGCTGGAAAACCTGCCCTCTTCCGCAACCCTGCTGTTTTATTGCCCGGGGGTTGAGGTGGACGGCAAAAAGTCGGCCAAATGGAAAAAATGGATCGCCGCCGTCAACAAGGCGGGGGTGTCGGTGCCCATGGAGCGCCGTACCGGGGCCGACCTGGAAAAGCTCCTCTGCGCCGCGTCGGCCAAGCGCTCCTGCGCCCTTTCCCGGGCAAACGCCGCCCTCATGGTCCGCTATGCGGGGAACGATCTGCAGACCCTTCTGCAGGAGCTGGACAAGCTGTGCGCTTTTTCGGCAGGAAAAGAGATTACCGCCCAGGCCATTGAGCAGCTGGTGACCAAGAATTTGGAAACCACGGTGTTTATGCTGGGGAAAGCCATTGTGGCCGGGAATTACGACAAAGCCTATTCGGTGCTGGATCTTCTCTTTTCGCAGAATGAAGAGCCGGTCAACGTGCTTGCCGTCCTTTCTACGGTATATCTGGACATGTACCGGGTGAGGGCGGCCATTCAGAGCGGCTTTACCGCCCAGGAGCCTGCCGGTTATTTTGACTATAAAGGGAAAGAGTTCCGCCTGCGGAATGCAGAGCGGGATGGGAAAAATCTTTCCACCGCTATGCTGCGGGAAAGCCTCAGCGCCCTTCTGGAAACGGACATAGCCCTGAAAAGCGCCAGGGGAAGCCGGCGCATCCAGATGGAAAAACTGATTGCGCGTCTTTTGCTGATTGCGCAGAAGGAGAAGCTCTCTTGATCAAGATTAAAGAAGCGGTCGTTGTGGAAGGAAAGTACGATAAAATCAAGCTTTCTTCCCTGATTGACGGAATTATTATAGAAACCCGCGGATTCCAGATTTTCAAAAATAAAAAGCAGCTTGCCTTCCTTCGCAGGCTGGCCGACACCCGCGGCCTGCTGATCCTCACAGACAGCGACGCCGCCGGTTTCCAAATCCGCCACTACCTTTCCGGCTCTATTGATCCGGCCAAAATTAAGCATGCCTATGTTCCCGACGTGCTGGGAAAGGAAAAGCGGAAGCCGAAGCCCTCTGGGGAAGGAAAGCTGGGGGTGGAGGGCCTGCCGCTGGAAACGCTGAAGGCCGCCATTTTGCGGGCGGGGGTTCAGTGCGGGGAAGAGGAACCGCCGGAGGAGGCGGCCATGCGCATCACCAAGCTGGACCTGTTTGAGGCGGGCCTTTCCGGCCGGGAGGACAGCGCCGCCCGGCGGCAGGCCTTTCTGAAATCCCTCGGCCTTCCGGAACACCTTTCGGTGAACGCCATGATTCCCGTTCTGAATTCCATGCTGAGCTACGAAGCCTTTCTGGAACAGGTACAGGAATGCAACACGGAGAAACCGCCCTGCTGAACGGCAATCAGCAGGGCGGTTTCTCCGCTTTTACTTTTTTGGGAATGTCAGCAGGCCCTTTTGCCGCAGGCAGTCCAGCAGGGCGCTGCAGCCCTCCTTCACATCCCGGTAGGTAGTTTCAAAATCTCCGGTGTACCAGGGGTCGGCAATCTCCCGCGGGGCGGGGGAGAAGTCCAGCAGGCGGAACAGCTTCCCTTCCGGGTCTCCGCCGGTGATGCGCCTCATGTTGCGCAGGTTCCAGTCGTCCATTCCAATGAGAAGGTCATAGTCCCTGTAGTCCTGCCGGGTCATCTGTCTGGCATATTTTCCCGCACAGGATATGCCGTGCCGGGCCAGAATCCGCTGGGTTCCCCTGTGCACCGGGTTCCCAATTTCTTCCGTACTGGTGGCCGCCGAAGCAATCTCCAGCTGGTCCCCCAGCCCGGCCTGACGCGCCATATCCTTCATCACAAACTCCGCCATCGGCGACCGGCAAATGTTGCCGTGGCAAACAAAAAGTATTCTAATCATCTATCTAAAACTCCTTGAAAATACTGTATTTCCTTGATTTATCGGTACTTTCCTTGCTTCTTTATTTCCTCTTGTCCGTGGCATATCGTAGCATAAATT
>DVMK01000114.1 GCA_018715025.1 Candidatus Caccousia avistercoris | reverse complement strand
TGAAGGATTTCTGTTATCCTAGTAACAGACAAAGGGGTGGTACTATGCCGGAAAAAATTCTGATTGCCGACGACGAGAACGATATTGTCCGCCTGCTGCAGGATTATTTTGAGATCAACGGCTACGAGGTTCTGACGGCTCACAACGGGGCCGAAACCCTCCGCCAGGCAGAACGCGGGCCGGATATTATCCTGCTGGACGTCAACATGCCGGACATCGACGGCTTCTCCATCTGCACCCGCATCCGGGGGCATGTGTCCTGCCCGATTCTCTTCCTCACCGCCAGGGTGGAGGACGCAGACCGAATTCACGGCTTCCGCGCCGGCGGGGACGACTACATTGTGAAGCCCTTCAGCATAGACGTGCTGGGCGCCCGGGTGGCCGCCCACCTGCGCCGGGAAGAGCGTTCCCGGCAAAAGACAAGCGCCAAATTTTCAGGCGACCTGGCCATTGACTACGCCCAGCGCTGCGTCACCTGCCAGGGGGAACCGGTGCCCCTGGCCAAGAAGGAGTTTGACATTGTGGAGTTTTTGTCCATGAATGCGGGCCAGGTGTTCGACAAAGAGCGGATTTACGAGCGGGTGTGGGGCTACGACAGCATGGGGGACAGCAGCGTGGTGGCCGAGCACATCCGCCGCATACGGGCCAAGCTGGGGGCCGCCTGCCGGCAGAACCACATTGAAACCGTGTGGGGAGTAGGCTACAAATGGGTAAACTGAACCTGAAGGCCCTGCCGCCGCCTCCCCCCTTCCCCTCCGGGTGGCGGCCCGCCCCGCGCCGCCCCGGCGCAGCCCGCCGGGTGTGGAAGGCGGCGGCGGCGGTGCCGGGGCGGTTTCTGCTTTGGCTGAAAAACACCTCCATCTGCAAATGCCTGTTCGCCCTGACGGTGCTGGCCGTGCTGGCCTACATTGCCGCCCTGCTGCTGGCCATGTCCCTCACCGAGGGGCAGATGACAGAAATTTACCAATACCTGGCCGACGGCTACTACACCTCCCAGCTGCCTGAGGAGCTGTACCAAAGGCTGCGAACCCTTGAGGGCTTCCGGGTGTTCTGCACCTATTTTCTGGCGCTGGTGGCCATTTTCCTGGAAACCATTGTGTTTTACAACCTGAAGCTGAAGGTTCCCCTGCGCCTGCTGAAGGATGCGGCGGCCCGCATGGCGGAAAACAACCTGGACTTCACCCTGTACTATGGCTTTCAGGATGAAATGGGCGACCTGTGCCGCACCTTCGAGCGCACCCGCGCCCAGCTGGAGCAGAACCACCGGGAGCTTTGGCGGGCCATTGAAGAACGCAAGCGGCTGAACGCCGCCTTCGCCCACGACCTGCGCACCCCCCTCACCGTTCTGCGGGGGTACGTGGATTTTCTGGGCCGCTATGTTCCCCAGGGGAAAATTACGGAGGAAAAGCTGCTTTCCACCCTTTCCACCATGTCGCACCACATTACCAGGCTGGAGCAGTACGTGGCCACCATGAACGAGGCCCAGCGGCTGGACGATATTTCCGCCAAGCCCAGGCAGGTTTCCGGCCTGGCCCTGGCAGACATGCTGCACGAGGGCCTTTCCCTTCTGGGCGAGACGGAGGGCATTGCCGTGTCGGTCCGCTCTGACCTGCGGGACGAGCCCCTGCGGGTAGATGCCGCCCTTTTCATGCGGGTGGCGGAAAACCTGGTTTCCAACGCCCTGGGGTACGCCAAAAACCAGGTGATGCTCACCCTGGGCGCCGACGGCAGGTTCCTTCTCCTCACAGTGGAGGACGACGGACGCGGTTTTACCCCGGAAGAGCTGGTGCAGGCCACCAAGGCCTTTTACAAGGACAAGAACCATGAGAACAGCGCCCATTTCGGCCTGGGGCTGAACATCTGCCAAACCCTGTGCGAACGCCACGGGGGATGGATCTCTCTGGAAAACAGGCCCCAGGGCGGCGCGCGGGTTCTGGCGCGCTTTTCCACGCGGGCTGTTCCCGGCCCGCCGGCGGGGCAGCAGCCCGGCCGGGAGGGATGGCCGCAAAAGGAAAAATTTCCCTGATTTTTTGATGGATTTCATTTGTGTTCCACAGTGATTTATATTATAATAGAAAAACACGGGGCCGCGCCCCGGTGAGTTTTAGGAGTTAATAGGATTATGAAAAAGGACAAAGAGAGAAAAGAAGCCCTGACTGACGACGAGCGCGACTACCGCCGCCGCCGGAAAATTGTCAGCATCGCCTCGCTGCTGGTGCTCATCCTGTTTTTCGCGGTGGTTGCCGTCGCCGTGGGGAAGCCCCTGCTGGACATGATTGCCGACCCGGAAAAGTTCCGCCAATGGGTGGACAGCCATTCCATTTGGGGAAGGCTGGCCTTTGTGGGCATGATGATGCTGCAGGTCATTGTGGCCGTCATTCCCGGCGAGCCTATGGAAATCGGCGCCGGGTACGCCTTCGGCGCCTGGGAGGGACTTCTCCTGTGCCTGGTGGGCATGGCCCTGGGAACCGCCGTTATTTTCCTCTTCACCAAGCTGCTGGGGGTGAAGATGGTGGAGGCCTTCATTTCGCGGGAAAAGCTGTACTCCATGAAATTTCTGCAGAACGAGTCCCGCCTGGAATTCATTGTTTTTCTGATTTTCCTCATTCCCGGCACGCCGAAGGATGTGCTCACCTACTTTGTGGGGCTGACGCCCATGCGGCTGCGCACCTTCCTGCTGCTTTCGTCCATCGCCCGTATTCCTTCCATTATCTCCTCCACCCTGGGCGGCAACGCCCTCGGCACGCAGGATTACCGGACGGCTGTGATTGTGTTCGCCGTCACCGCCGTGCTCAGCCTGGCGGGCCTGCTGGTTTACCGGTACCATTCCCGGAAAAAGAACGAGAAGGGAGGCGACTCCAATTCTTCGCTTATTGAGCATTAACCCGATCCTTTCCGCCGCTATTCTGGCCTGGTTTTTCGCCCAGGTGATCAAAACCGTACTGGATTCTGTCCGCGCGGGCGAGCTTTGCCTGAAGCGCTTTTGGGAAACGGGCGGCATGCCCAGTTCCCATTCCGCTACGGTCTGCGCGCTGGCTTCCGCCATCGCCTTCCGCGACGGCTTTGGCTCCTCCACCTTTGCGGTGGCGGTCGTTCTGGCTACCGTGGTCATGTACGACGCCATGGGAATCCGCCACGCCGCAGGGGAGCACGCCCGGGAGATCAACGAAATCCGCAAGCAGCTGGGCGACCACGACGAGGACGATCTGGCTGAAAACCTGGGCCACCGCCCGGCCGAGGTGATGAGCGGCGCCCTGTTCGGCATTCTCATGGGGTGGATCGTCCATCTTCTCACCGGCCTGGCCGGGTAACCTGCAGAAAGCGCCCCGCCGGGGCGAAGGCGCCTGCCAGGGGCAGCATACCGTTCTGCTGAAGAAAAGAAAACGCTCCCTTTCCCGCGTTCCATGTTTTTCATGGTTCACCGGAAAGGGGGCGCTTTTGTTTTACAAAACGGAATCTTCCCTGTTCCCGGCCGGGGGGCGGCCCCGTTCCTGCCAGTCGGCCTGCTGGGCGGCAGAGATGAAGCCCCGGGGCCCGGCGGGCAGGCTTTCTCCCTCCCTGGCGGCCCGCAGGTACTCGCTGGGCGAAATGCCGAAGGCCCGCTTGAAGCTGCGGTAAAAGGTGCGCATGCTTTCAAAGCCGGAATTCATGGCCGCGCTTGTCATGGAGGCTTCCTCCTGAGTGAGAAGAAGCGCCGCGTTCCTGCACCGCAGGGTATTCACGTACTCTGGAATGCCGCAGCCGAAATAAGAGTGAAACAGGTGGGAAAACCGGCTTTTGCTGTAGCCGAATTTGGCTGCCAGCGTTTCCAGCGTCATGTCAAAGCGGTAGTTCCGGTCCAGAAACTGCAGAATATCCTTGGCAAGGAAGGCGTCCCCCCCTTCCTTCCGCTCGGCGAAGCCCAAATTTTCAGCCAAAATGCCCAGCACGGTGTACAGGTAGCCCTTGGCCAGCAGCTCCGGCGGCTTTTTTCCGTGAACGTCGCAGATTTGGGCGAGCTTGTCCAGGCTGCGGAGCAGCTCCCGCTCCCCTTCCGGCTCCTGCCAAAGCGTGCGGACCAGCGTCTGGCGGGAGAGAAGCTTCCGGAAAGAGGGCACGTAATCCAGGGGCACCGTTAAAACAATTGACTTTGAACTCACCGGCGTGGCGTAGTAGTGAACGGTGTAGCTGGTGGCCGTAATCACCTGAAAGGGGCCCGCCGTGCCCCCATGGCCGTTGAGCGTATATTCAATTTCCCCCTCCAATACATAGACAATTTCCATGCTACTGTGGAAATGCGGGAAGCAGGCATTGTCAATTGAGTACCAACAGGAGGGATAGATTTCAATGTCCCGGCTGTGCTCGTAATATCCTTCCATCTTCCTCTCCCCTTTCCTCCCGGCCTGGCCGGGGAAACTGTGCTGACAGCAATTTTTGTCACAAAAACTTACTTCTATGGCATGACAAAATCCTTTTTCTCTATTATAATGCAGGTGAATGGTAAGTCAACCTTTCGCTGCAAAGAAAGTCCGGGATCTTTCACCTCCCGGTGAAGCATTCGGATTTCCCATTATTTTCCATGCAAAGGAGCGATTCACATGAAATTAGGCGTAATGACTGTGCTTCTGGGCGATCTTTCTCTGGATGAGACCCTGAAATACCTGAAATCCCTGGGCGTTCAGGAGGTGGAGATCGGCTGCGGCGGCACCCCCGGCACGGCCCATGCGGACGCGGTGAAGTTCATGGAGCATCCTGAGCTCATCGACCAGTTTATGGAAACCATCGACAAGTACGGCATCGGCGTGGCGGCCCTTTCCTGCCACGGCAACCCGGTGCATCCCAACAAAGAAATCGCCCGCTCTTACCACGAGCAGTTTGAGGCGGCCATCTGCCTGGCGGAAAAAATCGGCGTGAAAACCGTGGTGGGCTTCTCTGGCTGCCCGGGCGACTGCGACAATTCCCAGTACCCCAACTGGGTGGTGGCCACCTGGCCCGACGACTTCCAGAAAATCAAGGAATGGCAGTGGAACGAGAAGCTCATCCCCTACTGGAAGAAGGAAGCCAAGTTCGCCGAAGAGCACAACGTGCATCAAATCGCTTTTGAAATGCACCCCGGCTTCTGCGTGTACAACCCCGGCACCCTGCTGCGCCTGCGCGAAGCGGTGGGCCCCGTCATCGGCGCCAACTTTGACCCCTCCCACCTGTTCTGGCAGGGCATTGACCCGGTGGCCGCCATTCGTGCCCTGAAGGGCGCCATTTACCACTTCCACGCCAAGGACACCGCCATCGACCACCTGAACTGCGCGGTGAACGGCGTGCTGGACACCACCCCCTTCGACCGCATCCCCGAGCGCTCCTGGAATTTCCGCACCATCGGCTACGGCCACGGCGAGGACGTGTGGCGGGCCATCTTCAGCGAGCTGCGCCAGACCGGCTACGACGGCGTTATCTCCATTGAGCACGAGGACGGCCTCATGACCACCCGCGAGGGCCTGGAAAAGGCCATTGAAGTGCTGAAGCGCACCATTATTTTTGAAAAGCGCGAAGGCGGCATGTACTGGGCCTGACCCAGCGGAAGGGAGCGACTGAACCATGTATACCATAGCGATTGTTGGCTACGGCGGTATGGGGGGCTGGCACGCCAAGCAGCTTCTCTCTCTGCCGGAGGAATTCCGCCTGGCCGGCGTGTACGACATTAACCCGGAACGGATTGACGCGGCGGAAAAGGAGGGGATCCACGGCTACCGCAGCCTGGAAGAGCTTCTGGCCGACCCGGAAATCCGCACGGTGATTCTGGCGGTGCCCAACAATTTCCACAAGCCCCTGTCCATCCAGGCCATGCAGGCGGGGAAAAACGTAATCTGCGAAAAGCCGGTGATGCTGAACGCCGCCGAGCTGGAGGAGGTTATGGCCGTCGCCAGGGAGACGGGCCGCCAGTTTTCTGTGCACCAGAACCGCCGGTGGGACAAGGACTTCCTGATTGTGAAGAAAATCATAGAGGACGGCACCATCGGCAAGCCCTTCTACATAGAGTCCCGGGTGCAGGGCAGCAAGGGGATCCCCGGCGACTGGCGCTGCGTGAAAGAGGCCGGCGGCGGCATGCTGCTGGACTGGGGCGTTCACCTGATTGACCAGCTTATGTACCTGGTAGACAGCCCTGTGGTAGAGGTGTACGCCCACCTGCTCTCTGTCAAATTCCCCGGGGTGGACGACAACTTCAAGCTGCTTATGCGGTTCCGCAACGGCCTTTCCGCCCTGGTAGAGGTGGACACCTACACCTTCATCAGCCTGCCCCGCTGGCACGTTTCCGGCGACGCGGGCACCGTCCAGGTGGACGACTTCTCCTGCACGGGGAAGATCGTGAAGGCCCGCACCGAGGAAATGCGCTGGGAGCAGGGCATTGTCTACACGGTGGCCGGCCCCACCCGCACCATGGCCCCCCGGCCCAAAGAGACCATTGAAGAGCTGCCCCTGCCCCCCATGGAAAGCGACGCCAGGGACTACTACCGCAACTTCCGCGACGCAGACGAGGGCAAGGCCCCGCTGGCCGTCACCCCCGAGCAGGCCCTGCGGGTCATGCGGGTCATCGACGCGGTGTTCGCCTCGGCGGAAAAGGGCGCGTCCGTTTCCCTGCACGTATAAAAAACATTCCTCAGCGCCGCAGGCGCGGTTGCTTTGATAACCTTACTTGCAAAGGAGTTGTTTTGTCATGAAAAAATTCCCCATCGCCCTTCAGCTCTATTCTGTCCGCGACGATTTGGAGCAGGACTTTGAGGGCACGCTGAAGAAGGTAAAGGAGCTTGGGTACGACGGCGTAGAGTTTGCCGGCCTGTACGGCAAGAGCGCCGCCGAGGTGAAGGCCCTGTGCGAAAAGTACGGCCTGAACCCCATTTCCGCCCATGTTCCCTTTGTAGACATGATGGCCGACCCGGAGAAGGTGCTGGGCGAGTACGCGGAAATCGGCTGCCGCTATGTGGCTATTCCCTACCTGACGGAGGAGTACCGCCCCGGCACCGAGGGTTTCCAGAAAACCATTGACGGCGCGCGCCTGCTGGGCGAAAAGGCCAGGCAGCTGGGGATGCAGCTGCTGTACCACAACCACGATTTTGAATTCACCAAGCTGGACGGCAAGTACGCCCTGGATATTCTGTACGACACCGTCCCGGCCGAGCTGCTCCAAACCGAGCTGGACACCTGCTGGGTGAACGTGGCGGGCGAGAACCCCTCCGCCTACCTGCGGAAGTACGCGGGCCGCGCCCCGGTGGTGCATTTGAAGGACTTCTACCTTTCCGGCAAAAAGCCCGACAAGATGTACGAGCTCATCGGCATTGAGTCTGAGGAAAAGGAAGAGGAAAAGAGCACCTTCGAGTTCCGTCCCCTTGGCAAGGGCCTGCAGGACTTTGAAGAGATTCTGAAGGCCTCTGAGGAAGCCGGCGCCCAGTGGGTTGTGGTGGAGCAGGACAGCCCCAGCATGGGCAAGACCCCCATGGAGTGCGCGGAAATCAGCATCCAGTACCTGAAGGGCCTTTTGAAGTAACCCCAGCTGGCAATTTATTTAATAAAAAGGAGAAGGATTATGTCTGACGCAGTACTGAACCAATTCGCTCCCCCTTCTGAGGAGGAGGCCATCGACACCTCCCGCAAGCTGAAGGTGGGCATCATCGGCACCGGCTGGATCGCCGAGTCCCACATAGAAAGCTACAAGCAGATGCCCGACGTGGAGATTGTAGCCGCCGCCGACCTGATTCCCGGCAAGGCGGAAAAATTCTTCAAGCGCTACGGCGTGGAGGGCGTCCGCCTGTACCCTGACCACAAGTCCATGCTGGACGCAGAGGCCGGGAACCTGGACGCGGTGAGCGTGTGCACCTACAACGCCACCCATGCGGAGTGCACCATTTACGCCCTGCAGAAGGGGGTAAACGTCCTGCTGGAGAAGCCCATGTGCGTTACCATGGAAGAGGCCGAGGCCATTCTGAAGGCGGAAAAAGAGAGCGGCAAGCTGCTTTCCATCGGCTTCCAGCCCCGCATGGACGACAACATGCAGATGATTAAGAAGATTGTGGAATCCGGCGAGCTGGGCAAGATTTACTACATCCAGACCGGCGGCGGCCGCCGCCGCGGCATTCCCAACAGCACCTTCATTGAGAAGGAGACTGCCGGGATCGGCGCTTTGGGCGACATCGGCTGCTATTCCCTCGACATGGTGCTGAACGCCATCGGCTACCCGAAGCCCCTCACCGTCACCGGCTACACCTCCGCCTTCTTCGGCACCAACCCCAAGTACAACAACCCGGCTGACGCCGCCCGCTTCAACGTGGACGACTTCGCCGCCGCCTTCATCCGCCTGGAAGGCGACATTATTCTGGACTTCCGCATTGCATGGGCCATGCATGTGGACACTCCCGGCGACACCATCATCATGGGCACCGAGGGCGCGCTGCGCATCCCCTCCACCGAGTGCTGGAACGGCACCGTGGGCGGCCCCATGATCCTGTACAAGGACGTGGCGGGCCAGCAGACCGAGACGGTCATTCCCCTGTGCCCGGAGGGCGACTCCTTCGGCGGCCTGTTCTACAAGAAGATCCGCTCCTTCCTGGATGCGGTGAAGAACGGCGGCAAGGCCCCCGTTCCCTCCAGCCAGATCCTGTACAACCAGGCCATCATCTCCGGCATTCAGACCTCTGCTGAGCTGGGCCGCGAGATTGAGATCAAAATCCCTGAGATTTAACCAGCCATAAGGAGCCCCCCGCAGGCGTCGCCTGCGGGGGGCTTTTGCGTTCTGGCGGAAAGACTTACTGCGCGCCGTTCCCCTGTTCCGCCCCCACCGGCAGGCGCCGGGGGAAACCACCCGCACCAGCGCCATGCGCTGGCGCTGCGAGAGAAGGTAGTGATCCCCAATGAAGGCGGAGGCCTGCTTCATGCCGTAGCCGCGGCTGGCCAGGTAGTACAGCTCCTGCGCCGCCCGCAGCAGCAGCCCCTGCGCCCCCGGCCCGGGCGGCTGCTTTCTTTGAATAATTATGATAAACTTACAAAGAAATTTACCCTTCAAATACACAAAACAATTGCAAAAAATGGGTAAGTTTGATATAATAAAATGGAACCGGCGGCAGGCCAGCGGGGGGGACCCCCGGCTGCGGCAGGCTGCGCCGGTATTTTTGAACAGAAGGCAGGGAGGTCTCATGCGTTCCCAACGGATTGAAAAGATGGAAGCGTACATTTTGGAGCGCCGGACGGTAACGCTCGACGAGCTCTGCGAGGAATTCCAGGTTTCCAAAAACACGGTGCGCCGGGATTTGGAGGTTCTGCTGGAGAACCGAAGGTTCAAAAAGATTTACGGCGGCGTAACGGTGGAGGATTACAAGGAGCTTATCTCGTTTGGGGAACGGAACATCGCCCGCCTGGAAGAAAAGCAGCGCATTGCAGAGACCGCCGCCGCCCTGGTGGAGGACGGCGACGTGATTTTCCTGGATTCCGGCACCACCACCCTTCACATGGTGGAATTTCTGGCCGCCAGAACGGGAGTCACCATTGTGACCAACAACGTGGACGCGCTTCTGCGGGCCATCCCCATGGAAAATCTGACGGTCATCGCCCTTTCCGGCACGCTGAACCGCAAGACGCTCTCGCTCACAGGGCCCAGCTCGGTGCAGGCCCTGCAGCAGTACAACATCCGCAAGGCCTTCATGGCCACCACCGGGTATTCCCTGGCCAGCGGCGTTACCAATTCTTCCCCGCTGGAATCCGACATCAAGCGCACGGCTGTGGAGCGGAGCCAGCAGGTGTTCCTTCTGGCAGATTCCGCCAAGTACGGCTCTGCGGCCCTCACCACCTACTGCCGCCTGGAGCAGATTCACGGCCTTGTCACCGACGCTCCCCCTCCCCCCGAGGCCATGGCCTTTCTGGAGGAGCATCAAATCCGCCTGATTCTGGCGTGACCGCGCCGCCCCGGGAAGCGGGGAAACACAAAGCAAAAGAGAATCCCCTTCGGCCCGGCAGGGAAGCCTGCGCGGCCGGAGGGGATTTTTTGCCTTTTATTCCAGCGAAAGAGGAAGCTGGTACGCATCCTCAATCAAAATATACTCGCATCCGTACGTTTGGCACATCTTCAAATGGTACGCGTTGTCCTCCAGCACAGCGTCCATGGTGCAGCAGGAGTCGTCCTGCCGATCCTCTATGACGCTGGCATATTTTTTGATGTCGCCGAAATGGGCCCGGATATACCCCTCTGACAGGATGAGGCAGCGGTACCGGATGTGCGGAAGGTACTCGGGGGAAAAATCCTCCTTCCAGCGGAAGGGGATATACACCCCCTCCACAATCAGGTTCTGGCGGTTTTCCACGGCGGTTTTCACAATCTCCCGCACAATGGGCCACAGGTACTCTGTCAGCTCTTCGTCGTCCTCCGGCGTCAAAGCGGTGTTTCCGCTGCGGATCAGCCCCACCTTCAGGTGGTCGATGGACAAATACGGGTAGCCGTACGTTTCCAGCAGCCGCTGGGCAAAGGCCGTTTTTCCCGCATGGGACGCCCCGGCAAGCAAAAGAACCATGATCTCGCCCCCTTTATTTTTCCAGCTCGCCCTTTTCCAGGCACGCCTGGATTCTGCGTTCTACCGCGGGCCAGACCTGGGGCGCCGCCTGGCGCACCAGGTCCAGCCGTTCGTACACCTGGGGGCTGCGCACGCCGCCCTCCTTCCAGGTAAAGCCGCCGGTCACGCAGTTGTTCAGGAAGGGCTGCAGCCTGTCCACGGCGGCGGCGAACTGGGCGTCGGCCGTTTCTCTGGCGTCGAACTCCTCCCACAAGGCGCGCAGCTCGTCCCCCTGGCCGCCGGGCAGCAGGGCGAACAGCCGGCCGGCCGCCTCCTCCTCCCGGCTGCGCTGGGTTTCCTTGCCCTGGCTGTCGTAGGCGAAGGTGTCCCCGGCGTAAATTTCCACCAGGTCATGCACCAGAGCCATGCGGATCACCCGGTTCACGTCCACCTCGGGCCCCGCGTACTCTGCCAGCAGCAGGGCCATAAGGGCAATGTGCCAGGAATGCTCCGCGTCCGTTTCCCGGCGGGAAAGATCCGTCAGCATGGTGCGTCGGGAAACGCTTTTCATCTTGTCAATTTCCATCAGGAAGGCAAGCTGCTGTTCCAGCCTGCTTTTTCCCGTTTCTTCCATAAAACAGCACCTCCGGTAAAAAATCGCTCTGGCCGCGCTTCCGGCAAAAAGCCTGTTACAGCCGCAGGCCTCGGTACCGGTTCAGGCAGGCAAGGATCTCCTGCCGCCTGGGCCTCGCCAGGGCCGGCATGCCGGAACGGCCCCCGCACAGGGCCTCCAGCCCCTGGCGTTCCAGCAGCTCTTCCAGCTGCTCTGCCGCCTGGCGCAGCGTATGCCTGCCGTCCAGCAGGCATTTCCCGGCGTAGGCCAGGCAGTACCCCAGGGCGGCGGCCTGCTCCGCGTCCACAAGCTGCTCCACGTACCGCAGGTCAACGGTTTCCCGGTTCACCGACACGCTGCCGCAGCCCTGGGCCTTGATTTTCAGCCGCCCGTCCTCCCGGAATTCCGGCAAGGCTTTGGGCCTGCGGTCAAAGGTTGGCCTTGCGGCAGGCTCTGCCTGCGGGCCGGACAGCGGGAAGGCGGCCGCCTCCCTCTTGGCCAGGGCGGTGATGTCCCGGGGCGTGTACCGGTCCATCTGGATGATATGGTCTGCCGCATGGAAATAAGCGCCGGAGCTGCCCGCCACCAGGATGGTGGAAACGCCGTACCCGCTGTACAGCTCCCGCACGCGGTCCAGGAAGGGGGTGATGGGCTCCATATCCCGGTGGATCACCCGCTGCATCAGCTCGTCCCGCACCATAAAATTGGTGGCGCTGGTGTCCTCGTCGATGAGAAGCAGGGACGCCCCCGCTTCCATGGCTTCCACCACGTTGGCCGCCTGAGAGGTGCTGCCGCTGGCGTCCTCCGTGACAAAGGAAACGGTGTCTTTCCCGTTGGGCAGGCCGTTGATAAACATGGAAATGTCCGTCCCCCGGATGCTGCGGCCGTCCTCGGCGCGGATTTTCACCGCGGAGCGGTCGGTGATCACGTACTCCCGGCCGTCCCCGGCAATGTGGTTGTAAACCCCAAGCTCCAGCGCCTTCAGCAGGGTGGACTTGCCATGGTAGCCGCCGCCCACAATCAGGGTGACGCCCCGGGGAATCCCCATGCCGGTCACCCGCCCCCGGCGGGGAAGCTCCAGAGCGACCCGCATCTCCTTTGGCGACTGGAAGGGCACGCCGCCCTTCATGGGCCGGTCAGAGACGCCGGATTCCCGGGGAAGGATGCTGCCGTCGGCCACAAAGGCGCACAGGCCCAGCCTGGGCAGCGACTGGCGGATGTACTCCTGAGCCTCCGCCAGATCGGCCGCGGCCTGCAGGCGGGCGGCGTCCAGATTGGCAAAGAACAGGGAATTCTTCACGCACCGGGGCAGGAAATCGAACAGGATCTTTTCCATCTCTTTGGCGTTGACCGTCCGCCCGTTGGCGGGGAACCCCACCTCCAGGCGCAGCAGGATCTCCCCCGTTTCCGGGTCCAGGCGGCAGGCGGTGCGCTCCAGCACCTGCTGGCCGCACCGGCTCACCGAGATGAGGCCGCTCTGCCCCGAGCCCTTCGCCTGAAACGAGAACTGGGCCGCCTGCCGCCCGAACAGCCGGGTCAGCCCGTCCTGCAGGGCGGCCCGCTGGCAGGGCAGGCGGTACAGCTGCCGGGGGAAGCCGGCCGCCCTGCCGCTGACGCGGATGCTCAGGCTGGAGGGGGCCGCAAAGGGATCCCCCTGCACATGGTCAATGGAGAGCGCGTATCCGGGGAATTGATAAATCCCCTTCGTATCCTTGTAAGCCGGGTACCCTTTCCGGTCAATCCGCAGCAATATATTTTTTAATTCAGCCGATGTGTGCATGTTCCTCGTCCTCCGGTTGCGAAATATCCTGCCCGGCGGCCTGTACAAAGGCGCGGAAGAGGGCCGCCGCGTCCTCGTCGGCGGGGCGCAGGTACTCCGGGTGCCACTGAACCCCCAGGAAGAACCGGCTTTCCGGCCGCCACAGGCACTCTACCAGGCCGTCGGCAGAGACGGCGGCCGCCCGCAGGGAGGGGGCCAGGTCACGCACTGCCTGATGGTGCATGCTGTTCACCTGCAGCTCCCGCTTTCCCACAATCCGGTACAGAAGGGAGTCCTCCTCCAAAACAACCTTGTGCACCCCGAAGCTGTAAGGGGGCTTTTGCTGGTGGCAGAGCCTGGTGCCCGTCTGTTCCCGCAAATCCTGGTACAGGGCGCCCCCCAGGCCCACGTTCAGGGTCTGAATTCCCCGGCAGATGCCCAGCACGGGCTTGTCGTCCCGCAGGGCAATGCGCAGCAGGGCCAGCTCCATTTCGTCCCGGGGAAGCTCCACCGCCCCGCAGCACTGCAGCATATCCTCCCCGAAATAGCGGGGATGGATGTCGTCCCCGCCGGAAAAGAGGAAGCCGCCGCAGACCCGCGCGGCCTCCTCCAGCACCTCCGGCCGGGAGGAAAGGGGCAGCAGCATGGGAACGCCCCCCGCCTCCAGGACAGCGTCGGCGTAGTTCCTCCGCAGCTTCAAGGCGCTGCCCTCCCCATCCATAGAGGGCGTAATTCCAATGATTGGTTTTTTCATCCTGCCTTCCCCTTCCTTTCCCGCGGTACGCCTGGGGCGGCGCGCCGCCCCCTGCCCGACAGGATTATTGTAGCGCAGGGAAGCGCCTTTGTAAAGCGGAAAACGCGCCTGGAACCGGGGGCGCTCCCCTTCCAGGCGCGTTTTTCTCGGCGGCTCAGCCCGCCTCGTCCAGCTCTTCCTCCCGCGGCCGTTCCAGCGCTTTCAGCTCCAGCACCATGACGGTCACGTCATCGTCGTGGCCATCCTTCCGCCGGGCGATGGCCTCTGACACCAGGGCCTCCGCCAGCTCCTGCGGGAGCCCGCCGGAAAAGCCCTCCACCGCCCGCAGCAGCCAGTCCTCGCCGGCAAAGGCGGCCCCGTCGCTCATAAGCACCAGCAGGTCCCCGTCCTCCATGGCGTCGTCCTTCCTGGCAAAGGAGGAGTCGTTCAAAATGCCAATGGGAAGGGAGGGCGCGTCCACCGGGACAGCCCGGCCCTTCTTCCGCAGGATGGAAGCGGCCGCCCCCGCCTTGTACAGGTTCACGGCGCCGCTGAACAGATCCACCATAGCCACGTCCATGGTAGCCAGGGATTCGTCCCCGGATTTGGCAATGAGGGCGGAGTTCACAATCTGCAGGGCTGCTTCCGGCCCAATGCCGGCCTGCAGAAGGCGCGACATAATGCCGCTGGCCATGGCCCCGTCCACCGCGGCCCTTCCGCCGGAGCCCATGCCGTCGCTGAGCAGGGCCACCTGCCTGCCGCTGCCGTCGGCAAAGCAGGAGAAGCTGTCGCCGCAGAGGCTGCCGTTTCCGCAGACGTGCTGGGCAAAGCCTGTGCGCACCCGGTACAGAGGCCGTTCGCTCATCTGGATGCGGCACTTGCCCTTGGCGGTGCTGACGCAGGGCAGCTCAAAGGGGCGGCCGCAGGCCCGGGAAACCTCCCTGGCAAGGACGCTGCGGCTCAGGCGGCTTTTTTCTCCCCGCACCACCTCGGCCTCCACCGTCATGCGGCCGAACCGGTCCACCCGGCAGCTCACGTCCAGGGGAAGAAGGCCCTCTCCCCGCAGAAGCTCCGTCACCTGCTGGGCGGCGGCAAAATCGAAGCGCTCAAACAGCTCCAGCTCCCCGGCCATGTCCTCCAGCATGCGGCTCACGGTGCTGAACTGCCCCGCCACCAGGCTGCGGATCTGCGCCACGCGCTGCTCGGCGGCTTCCCGCAGGGTGAACTCCTCATAATTCCGGTTCAGCGTGCCTGTCACCTCGTTCAGCCTGGCGCAGTGGGAGGCAAACTGCTCCGGGAAATCCAGCTTGTCCACCCTGCCCCTCCGGCGGAACTTCTCGGTGAGGGAGTTGAGGGCGTCCATGCTGTCGTGGTAATGCTGGCCCCAGCAGTACATATTCAGGCTGCAGCCCACGCAGACCTGTTCGCACAGGCGCTTGTACACGCCGTTGATGTCGGGGGCGCAGGTGAACGCCAGCTTTTTGGAAACCTCTTCCACCGAGCCGGACACGTCCCCCAACGCCTTGGCCGCATAGTCCAGCTTCATGATGACGGAGCGGCGCAGGGCGTCGTTTTTGGGAATGTCCTCCTTCCGCACCAGCAGCCCGGCCAGGGAGCTGCCCAGCCTGGCGGGCAGCGCCACGTACAGCACCGTGGCAATGGCCGTTTCGTACAGGCCGTTCATCACGGCGGCCTGGTTCCCCACCTGAAGCGAGGCTACCCCGCTGCCCACCGCGTACACCGCCGCCGAGGCCAGCCGCCCCAGCGGGGAGAACAGGCCGGCCATCAGCCCGCCCAGGGCGTAAGCCCCGGAAAGGTAGCTGAGCCCGGTGGTGGAAAGGCCGAACAGCACCCCGGCGGTGATCCCCGCCACCGCGCCGCCGGGCGCACCGGCGTACCGCGCCGCGTACAGCACCAGCAGGCTGGCCAGCATGCGCCCCAGGGAAAGGCCCCCGATGGTAAGGGCGGAAAGGGGCAGCAGCAAAAGCCCCAGCGCCAGGGTGAGGCTGGCGGCCTCCTGCCCGGCAATGGGCTTGCCCGCCTTCAGCCGCCGGGCCGCCCCCAGGGACTGGGCCGCGAAATACGCGCCGCCAGCGCCCAGCAGGGACTCTGCCACATAGGTCACTATGGTAGAGGTGGGGGAACCGTTTACAAACGCCATGGCAAGGCCGGTGGAAACCAGGGGAAGCAGGGCCGCCACCGGGGCGAAAACCGGGTGGGATCGCAGCTTGATCAGGTCGCTCAGCGTCCACCGTATGGCGGCGGCGGCCAGCACCGCCGCCAGGTACCGGGCCGGGGACTGGGCCGGCCCCGGCAGCAGGTAGCCCAGCACAGCCCCCAGCACAGCCGCCGGCAGGTAATGGTACGGGCAGGCCGCTGCCGCCGCCACGCCGAAGGGCGCGCACCGGGAAAAGACAATCCCCCTGGCGTACAGCAGGCCGAAGGCGAACGCCGCCCCATGCCGGGAAAGCTCCTTCATCCCCGGCAGGGCGAAGCCCGCCCATTTTTCCATGGAACCCCCCAGCCTTGGCAGCTTCCTCTCTTTTGTCATGTTCACAATACCACCCCATCCTGCGGGATCACTCAGAATACCGCATCTTTTTGAATTCTGTGCTTTTATTATAGAGAGGGGCGGATCGAAATTTTGTCGCATTGTGATGGCAGACTATGGAAACTTGTCCCCAAGGCCATGCAGCCAGCAAAGCCGGGCATATTTCCCGAACGGGGCCTTTGTTCACAAAAAATATCTTGAGCAGCCCCCGGAAGTATAGTATGATGAAGCTGCAGGCCAGGCGGCCCGGCCTGCAGAGAGACAAGGAGGGCCGTGCAAGGAGGTTTTCTATGAAAATGCGAAAAAAGATGGCTGCGGCAGCGCTGGCCGCGGGCCTTGTTCTTCTGTTCTGCGCCTGCGGCGAGAGGGAAACCGCGGTTTCCTCAGACGCGGGCGAATCCTCCGCCGTTTCCAGCGGCGTTCCGGCTTCCAGCGAAGCCCCGGTTTCCAGCGAAGCCCCGGTTTCCAGCGAAGCCCCGGCTTCCGGCGGCGAAGCGGCTTCCCAGGAGGCGCCCGCCTCCCAGCCGGAAAGCCAGGGGGCGGCTTCCTCCCAGGCGGAAGGGGCCTCGGGCAGCGCAGGGGCGGAAAGCGGGGCATCCTCCGCCGTGCTGTACATCGGCATGAACGGCAGCTTCACCCAGTACCCCGCCTCTTACACAGGGCAGCTCACCCCCGAGACTCTCATCTCCCAAATCAGCCAGCTCACCGGCTGGAATCTGGAGCTTTCAGACGCCGTCACCACCGGGAAGGGCGGCATGACCGTCTCCTTCTCCAGCAATTCCTCCATCGTCACCGG
>DVMK01000113.1 GCA_018715025.1 Candidatus Caccousia avistercoris | reverse complement strand
GTTTATTTTTTGGAACCTATTGACAAAACTGAAAAGATAGCGTATAGTAAGCATAGTGCCAGATGAATCTGTCCGGCATGTATTCTATAAAGTAAACGAGGTATATCATCCAATGTACGAGGACAAGACTTTAATCTGCAAAGAGTGTGGCGCTGAATTTGTTTTCACTGCTGGTGAGCAGGAGTTCTACGCCGAGAAGGGCTTCACCAACGAGCCCCAGAGATGCAAGGCCTGCCGCGCCGCCCGCAAGAGCGCCAGAGGCGAAGCCGGCGGTACCCGCGAGATGTTTGACGCTGTCTGCGCTGAGTGCGGGAAGCCCTGCAAGGTTCCCTTCCAGCCCAGGGAGGATCGGCCGGTTTACTGCAGCGACTGCTTTGCGGCCAGAAGATAAATCTTATTTCAGATTTTCGGTACGCCCTTCGGGGCGTACTTTTTTTGCCCGCCGGTCTGCCGGATGACCGGGGGAACAGAAAACAGCGCGGACAGAAAAAATATGGTTGAGAGGTAGTTTTTATGAAAGCGATGCAAAGCTTGCCCGAGGGTTACAGGGAGATCGGCTCTGTGAACCTGCAAAAAGAGAAAAAGACGGCCCTGCTCATCAACGGCTTGGCCCTGCTGATCGCCGCGGTTATGGTGGTTGTCATGAACTTTTTTGTCCCTGTTTCGTCGCAGTTCCAAGGGGAAAAAGGCCTGCTGGACTATTTTCTCAAGCCCCTTGTTCTGGTGGCTTCCCTGTTTGCCTATTTATGCCTGCATGAGCTGGTTCACGGCATTGCGATGAAGGCGTGCGGGACGAAGAAAGTAAAATACGGGTTTACGGGCCTGTACGCTTTTGCGGCCAGCGACGACTATTACGGCAAAAAGAGCTACATTGCCATTGCGTTGGCGCCGGTCGCCGTCTTTCTGCTTGTGCTTGCCGCCGTCAATCTGGTGGTTCCGCAGGATTGGTTTTGGGTCGTTTATTTTTTGCAGGTGGCCAACGTGGCCGGGGCGGCCGGCGACGCCTTTGTGACCGTGAAATTCGCGTCCATGCCGAAGGATATTCTGGTGCGGGACGACGGGGTGGGCATGACGGTGTACTCCAAAAGCGAGGGCTGATTCTGTGAAAGATGGGAGGCGGGCCCTGGTTCTGCGCCCTCCGCGCATTGCCCTTCCGCAAATTTGACAAAGGCCGCAGAAAGACCGTATAATAAAAAAGTATGTAAGCAAACGCAGCCCGCCGGGAAAAGGCAGGCTGCCTTTTTGAAAGGTCAGGTGAACGGCAGTGGCTGGCGGACGCAGCAGACAGAAAAAGGAAGGCCTGTTCTCGGCTTTGTTCGGCGGGGGCAGACGGGAACAGCCCCGGCCCCGCCCGCGGGAGAAAGCGCCGGAACGGGATCCCATAGAGGAACGCCGCAGGATTCTGCGGGAGTCCGGCCCTGTCACCGGGAACCGCCGTCCCTTTAACATTGACATTTCTCTGGGCCCGGCAGAAAAACCGGCCGCCCCCAAACGGCAGGAGCCGCCTGCCCGCCCCGCGGCCCCGCAGCGGCCTGCGGCAGGGCGGCCCGTTCCCCAGCCCAAGGCCGCCGCCCGCCCCTCCGTTCCGAAGCGGGAGAGCATCCCCGAGCCGTACCGCAGCTACTACGCTTCCCTGCCCAAAAAGCCCTATTACCCGGTGGCCGTCCCCCTGAAGCAGGAGGAAGCCCCGGCAGAGCAGGAGAGGGAACCCCTGCCCCAGGCCGGCCCCGCGCCGGAGGCGGCGGAGAGCGCTTCCTCCGGCGGGCCTTCCCCGGAGGAAGCGGTGTGCTACGGCCCGCCCCCGCAGGGGGAGGACGCGTACCTTTCCCTGGAGGGAGGGGCAAGCATCCCCGCCCCGCCGCCCCCTGCCCGGGAGGAGGAGGCCCCGCCCGCCCAGGCGGAACCGGCCCCGCCCCAGGAGGAACCCCCGCAGCCGGAGCCCGAAAAGGAGGAGCCGGCCCCCTCGGCAGGTTCCCTGGCCGGGGAGGCCCTTCCCCCGGAAAGCCCCCGGCGGGAGGAACCGGTGCTGACCATCTGGGAGCTTCTGGACCGCATGACTCCCCCGGCGGATCCCAACCGGCCCGCCCCCCTGGCGAAGGGAAACTGGCAGGCCGCCGTCCCCGGCGCGGCGGAGGAAGCGGAGCCCCCGGCTGCTCCGCAGGAACCTGGGGAGGAGATTACTTCCCCAGCGCCCGTAGCCGCCCCGGAACCGGCCCTTCCCCCCGAGGAGGAAGCCCGGCCGGAGCCTTTGGCCCAGCCGCAGGGGGAGGAAGCGCCCGCCCGCCGCTTTTCCGCACCGGAGGAGGACGACTGGGACGAGGCGGATTTCTTCACCAATTGGGATATGGAGCATTTTCCCCAGGAGGCGGGGGAAGCGCCGGAGCAGGAGGAGCTGGTTCCCTACCAGCCCGGCGACCTTCCGGAAGCGGAACAGCCCCTGTTCCCGGAGGAGGAGCCAGCCCCCGCGGCGGAGGCCCTGCCGGGGGAGGAAGCCGCAGGCCAGCCCGGCGGCATGACGGAAGCGGAACAGCCCCTGTTCCCGAAGGAGGAACCCGCCCCTGCGGCGGAAGCCCTGCCCAGGGAGGAAAAACCGGCCGAGCCCTACCGCTTCCCGCCGGAATCCCTGCTGGAGTACAGCCCGGAGCCGGATGCGGAGTCGGTGGAGGAGGAACTGAACGCCAACGGGGAAAAGCTGATTGAAACGCTGCAGAGCTTTGGGGTGCGGGCCGCTATGCTGGAGGCCTGCCGGGGCCCCGCCGTCACCCGGTACGAGCTGCAGCCCGCGGCGGGGGTGAAAATCAGCAAAATTACAAATCTGGCTGACGACATCGCCCTGAACCTGGCGGCCTCCGGGGTGCGCATCGAGGCGCCCATCCCCGGCAAGGCGGCGGTGGGCATTGAGGTGCCCAACCGGAAGGTGAGCGTGGTGCGCATGCGGGAGCTGCTGGAATCCGCCGCCTTCCGCCGGGCGGAAAGCCCCCTCACCGTGGCCCTTGGCCGGGACATTGCCGGCGAGCTGGTGCTGGCGGATCTGGCCAAAATGCCCCATCTGCTCATCGCCGGTTCTACCGGTTCGGGAAAATCGGTGTGCGTCAACTCTATGATCGTGAGCCTTCTGTACAAAGCCACGCCCGACGAGGTGCGCTTCCTGATGGTGGACCCGAAGGTGGTGGAACTGGGGGTGTACAACGGCATTCCCCACCTGATGGTGCCGGTGGTGACCGACCCCCGCAAGGCGGCGGGCGCGCTGGGCTGGGCAGTGACAGAGATGCTGCGCCGGTACCAGCAGTTTGCAGAAAACAACGTGCGGGACCTGGCCTCTTACAACAAGCTGGCACAGTCCCGCGGCTACCTGGACGAAAAGGGCTGCCGCATGGCCCACATGCCCCGGATTGTGATTATCATCGACGAGCTGGCCGACCTGATGATGGCCGCCCCCAACGAGGTGGAGGATTCCATCTGCCGCCTGGCCCAGATGGCCCGCGCGGCCGGGATGCACCTGGTCATCGCCACCCAGCGGCCCTCGGTGGACGTAATCACCGGCATTATCAAGGCCAACATCCCCAGCCGCATCGCCTTTGCCGTGTCCTCCCAGGTGGATTCCCGCACCATTCTGGACGCCGGCGGCGCGGAAAAGCTGCTGGGCCGGGGCGACATGCTTTATTCCCCCCTGGGGGTGCAGAAGCCCATGCGGGTGCAGGGCTGCTTTGTGAGCGACGGGGAAATTGAAGCCGTCACCGGCTACGTGAAGCAGGCCGCCAAGGCGGAGTACGATGAAAAGATTATGGAAGAGATTGAGAAGGGGCTTGCCGCCGAGCGGGAGGAAACCGGCGGCGGCGAGACGGAAGGCGACCCCATGATCCCCGAGGCGGTGCGCTGCGTGGCCGAGGCGGGGCAGGCCTCCACCTCGCTGCTGCAGCGCAGGCTGCGGCTGGGGTACGCCCGGGCCGGCCGCCTCATTGACGAGCTGGAGCAGATGGGCGTGGTAGGCCCCCACGAGGGCAGCAAGCCCCGCCAGGTGCTCATTACCTACCAGCAGTACCTGGAAATGGCGCAGAACCAGAACTGGGGCGCCGGGGATGGGAATTGACAGGGGCGATTCGGCGCGGTAAAATAGAAAAGCGATTAAATTGTGCCCGGGGCGCCAGCGGCGGGCGAAGGGAGAGAAGAAAAATGAACAGTGTTTGGATTCCCGAGGGGTACCGCTCTTGCCTGGGGCTGTACGACACCCAGAAGGCCATTGGCATGATAAAGAATATTTTCCAGCAGAAGCTGTGCCTGGCCCTGCACCTGAAGCGGGTGACCGCCCCCCTGTTTGTGGAGCCCTCCAGCGGGCTGAACGACGACCTGAACGGCGTGGAGCGCCCGGTTTCCTTCGACATTCCCGCCGTGGGCGGCGGGGAAGCCCAGGTGGTGCATTCCCTGGCCAAGTGGAAGCGCATGGCCCTGTACCGCTACGACTTCCACCCGGGCAACGGCCTGCTCACCGACATGAACGCCATCCGGCGGGACGAAGAGCTGGACAACCTGCACTCTGTCTATGTGGATCAGTGGGACTGGGAGAAGGTGATTCTGCCGGAGCAGCGGAACATGGAATACCTGAAGGATACGGTGCGCCGGATCACCGGCGTCATCTGCAATACGCTGGAGGAGCTGAAGTACCATTTCCAGGATCTTCCCGTAGAGCTGGACCGGGAGATCTGCTTCCTTACCACCCAGGAGCTGGAGGATCGGTACCCCAACCTTACCCCCAAGGAGCGGGAGGACGCCCTTCTGCGGGAGCACCGCACGGTGTTCCTCATGCAGATTGGCGGTAAGCTGCGCTCTGGGCTGCGCCACGACGGCCGCGCGCCGGACTATGACGACTGGACCATGAACGGCGACCTGCTGTTCTGGGACGATGTGCTGGGCCGCGCGCTGGAGATTTCCTCCATGGGCATCCGGGTGGACCCGGCCGCCATGGACCGCCAGCTCACAGAGGCGGGCTGCGACGCCCGCCGCAGCCTGACCTTTCACAAAATGCTGCTGGAGGGGAAGCTGCCCCTCACCATCGGCGGCGGCATCGGCCAGTCGCGCCTGTGCATGCTGCTGCTGGGCAAGGCCCACATCGGCGAGGTGCAGGCTTCCGTGTGGGACGCCGCCACGGTGGAGGCCTGTGAAAAAGCGGGGATTGAGCTGCTGTAATTGCCCGCAGAACAGGCTCCCCTGTAAACAGCCCGAACATATATAGAACGGCACAGCCCCCGCCAGCTTTGCTGGCGGGGGCTGTGCCGTGCAGGCGATGTTTCCTGTATGCCGTGGGCTGCGAATGTCAATGGAAGAGGTAAAAAATCCGGGCGTACTTCTTTGCCATAATGGCGTTGGACCATACCAGGGCGGCTGCCTTTTCCTGATCCAGATTCCCCTCCGGGGTGAGAAGGCCCAGGTCCCGGGCCTCGTTCCGGGGGATCTCCACAAACAGGCTCAGCCCGGCGTAGGGGTAGTGGAGCACCATGGCGTTTTCGGTGGCGGTGCCCTCCGGGCCCCCGTCCAGGGGCATGCTGCGGACAACGGGCGTTTTCTCCCCGGTTGCCGGGTCGGCGTCCAGTTCCATTTGCAGCATTGTGACCTGGTACGTGTCGCTGTACTCGGCGGCGGTAACCGTCGCCGTGATGCCGTAGGTAACTTGAAGGCCCAGGGGTTCGTCCCACCAAAGGCGAAGCTTTGCCAGCCCCGCCGCCAGAAGGACGGCGGCCAGAACGCCGGCGGCCGCGGCCAGAAGCCGCCGTCTTTTGCGCCTTTCCAGCCTTTCCATGGTTTCCCTCACCGTGCGGGAGGTTTGCCGCCGTTCCTCCGCCGTCAGCTCTTCCAGACGGCTGTAGTCCGGCGACTGGTCCCGCAGGGGGCGGCCCGGCCCGGCCCCCGCCCCCTCCAGGGCGGCGGAAAGCCCGGTCAGGGAAGAAATTTGGGAAAGGGGAAGCTTTTCCATGGCCTCCAGCAGGGAGTCCAGCTCCTCCCGCTCCGTTTCCAGAAGGGACCGCTGGCCGGAAACGATTTCTTTCATCCGTTCCGGGTGTTCCAGCAGCTCCCGGATTTGCTCCACAGAGAAGCGGTATTCCCGCAGGCGGGCCACCAGCAGCAGGCGCTGCACGTCCTCCTGGGAATAGTCGCGGTAGTCGTTCCCGGCCCCTTCGGGCACCTGGGGGCTGACCAGGCCCTTCTCCCCGTAAAAGCGGACCGCCCGGCGGGTGAGTCCGGTTTTCTCGCATACCTCTTTGATTTTCATAGAGCGCCGCCTCCTTTTCAAGGCTATTATAGACGGTGACGCAGGGGAACGGTCAAGGGTTTTTTGCCGTTTTTTTGCGGCGGCGCAGGGGAACGGTCAAGGTTTTTTGCCGTTTTTTGCGGCGGCGCGGGGGCTGGGTTGGTTTTGCCGCCTGCAAAAAAGAACGGCCGGAAATTCTGGCAGGCTTCCGGCCGTTCCGCTTTTACGCCCGGCGGGAGGCTTCCCCGCCGGAGGCGAAAAATTCGTTGTACCACAAAAGGAAGGAGTACACGCTCCAAATGGGCTGCATGTGGTTTTCCCCCGCCTTGTGCCGGTCCAGCAGGTCCAGAATGGCCTTCTGGTTGAAGTACGCCGCGCCGGGGGCGTTTTCAAAGGCGTCCCGCACCATGCGGTAATATTTTTCCTGGCGCAGCCAGTCGTTGAGGGGCACCGGGAAGCCCAGCTTCTTCTTGTTGGCGGTGCGCTCCGGCAGCTGCTTGAGGGCGGCGGCCCGCAGGGCCACCTTGGTCACGTCCCCGTGTACCCGGTAGCGGGAGGGGATGCGCATCGCCAGCTCCAGCATCTTCTTGTCCAGGAAGGGAACCCGCAGCTCCAGGGAATTGGCCATGCTCATGCGGTCTGCCTTCTGCAGAATGTCGTAGAGCATCCAGGTGTGAATATCCACATACTGCAGCTGGGTGGGCTCGTCCAGCTCCTTTACCCTGTCAAAATAGGGCTTCACATATTCCACCGGATCCCTGGGGTGGTAATCCTTCTTCAAATACTGGTTCACGTTGTCCCGGGTAAACACATAGTTGCTTCGCATGAAGCGCTGGTACGGCTCCAAAGCGCCCCGCATGAGGAAATTCCGGCCCTTGAAGCCGGGCAGCCCGGCGGCGGCGGCCCCGGCGGCGCGGCGCAGGGGCCGGGGCACCCGGCGGGCGTAATGGTCAAAGTGCATGCCGGCCAGGTACATGGGGTAGCCGCCGAACAGCTCGTCCGCCCCTTCGCCCGAAAGCACCACCTTCACATAGCGGGCGGCGTTCTTGGCCAGGAAGTACAGGGGGATCTCAGAGGGGTTGGGCATGGGCTCGTCCATATAATACTGAACCAGGGAGGCGGCCCCGAAGAAATCGTCGGCGCTCACCTTGTTGCTGATGTTGGGGACCCCCACCGCCCGGCTGAACTCCTGGGCGTAGGGCAGCTCGCTGTACTTTTCCTCCTCATAGCCCACCGAGAAGGTCTTTACCCCGTCGGCGGTTTTGCTTACCTCCTTCACCACATAGCTGGAGTCCACCCCGCTGGAAAGGAAGCAGCCCACCTCCACGTCTGCAATCTTGTGAGACAGCACGCTTTCGGAGAAGGAGCGGGTGATGAGCCGTTCCCAGT
>DVMK01000112.1 GCA_018715025.1 Candidatus Caccousia avistercoris | reverse complement strand
AATGGGCAGCATGGAGGGGCAGAGGATGGTGTATTCTTTTTTCATCTCCTTGGTAAACAGGAGACGGCCGTTTTTGTCAAATTGAAGCTCTGCCATTTACTTTCCCCTCTCGTTTTCCTGCTCCAGCGCGGCAAACAGGCTGCGCAGGCGGATTTTTACCGCACCCAGATTGGTGATCTCGTCAATCTTAATCTGTGTGTAAATCTTTTCCTTCTCTTCCAGTATGCTCCGCACCTCGTCGGTGGTAATGGCGTCCACGCCGCAGCCGAAAGAGACAAGCTGCACCAGGTTCATGTCGGGCTGGGTACCCACGTAGCGGGCGGCGGAGTACAGCCTGGCGTGGTAGGTCCACTGGTTCAGTACGTGCGTGCGGAACTTCTCCACCCGGTTGCTCACCACATCCTCAGAAATGACCGCAGCGCCCAGGCTGGTGATGAGCTTGTCAATGCCGTGGTTGATTTCCGGGTCCAGGTGGTAGGGGCGGCCGCTGAGGATAATAATGGGCTTTTTCTCCGCCCTGGCCTCCTCAATCATCTCTTCGCCCTTTTGGCGGATGCGGGCCAGATAATTGTCGTATTCCGCATAGGCGGCCTTGGCGGCTTCCTTCACCTCGGCCAGGGAAATCCCGTCGAAATATTGGGAGAGAATGGCGTGGAATTTCCCCGGGAAATCGTGCTTCCGGTGAATGCCCACGTAGTCGTGGATGAAATTCAGCCCCTCCAGGGCCGCCGTGTTGGCGGCGATTACCTCCGGGTAGTAGGCCACTACCGGGCAGTTGTAATGGTTGTCGCCCATTTTTTCGTCGAAATTGTAGGACATGCAGGGGTAGAAAATAGAGCGCACGCCCTGGTCGATGAGCGAAAGCACGTGGCCGTGCATCAGCTTGGCGGGGAAGCACACCGTGTCGCTGGGAATGGTGCTCTGGCCCTCCAGGTACAGCTCGCGGCTGGAAAGGGGAGAGGTGACCACCTGGAACCCCAGCCTGGTGAACAGCGTGTGCCAGAAGGGGAGAAGCTCGTACATATTCAGCCCCATGGGAATGCCGATTTTGCCCCTGGGCCCTTCCTGCGGCTTGTACGAGAGCAGCTCGCCCAGCTTGTAGGCGTACATGTTCAGCTCTTTGCTGCCGCCGGAACGGCGGGTGACCGGCTTTTCGCACCGGTTGCCGCCGATGAAGCGCCGGTTGCCGCTGAATATGTTGATGGTGAGGCGGCAGTGGTTGTTGCACAGGCCGCAGGTGGTTACCTTCACCTCGTGCTTAAAATCCTTCAGATCTTCCAGCGAAAGAAGGGTCGAGGCCCCGCGGGCCCGCTGCCTGGCGTACACCGCCGCGCCGTAGGCGCCCATCAGGCCCGAAATGTCGGGGCGCACCACGTTTACGCCCATCTCCTTCTCAAACACCCGCAGCACAGCGTCGTTCAGGAAGGTGCCGCCCTGCACCACAATGTTCCGGCCCAGCTCTTCCGCGCTGGACACGCGGATTACCTTGTAGATGGCGTTTTTCACCACGCTGACGGAGAGGCCGGCGGAAATGTCCTCGGTGGTGGCCCCGTCCTTCTGGGCCTGCTTCACAGAGGAATTCATGAACACGGTGCAGCGGCTGCCCAGGTCTACCGGGTGCCGGGCGAACAGGCCCAGGTTGGCAAAGTCCTGAATGCTGTAGCCCAGGGTGTTGGCGAAGGTCTGCAGGAAAGAGCCGCAGCCGGAGGAGCAGGCCTCGTTCAGGAAGATGTTGTCGATGGCCCCGTTGCGGATTTTAAAGCACTTCATATCCTGCCCGCCGATGTCGATGACAAAGTCCACGTTGGGCAGGAAGGTTTTGGCGGCGGTGAAGTGGGCCACCGTCTCTACAATGCCGAAGTCGATGCCGAAGGCGTTTTTCAGAAGCTCTTCTCCGTAGCCGGTCACGGCGGAGGAAGCGAACTCCAGGCGGGGATATTTTTCCCGAAGCTTCAGCAGGTAGTCCCGGAAAATGGGCACCGGGTTGCCGGAATTGCTTTGGTAGATGGAGTCCAGCACCTGGCCGTCCTCCCCCATGACGACGGCCTTCACGGTAGTGGAGCCCGCGTCGATGCCCAGGTAAGCCTTCCCCTGGTAAGAGTCCAGGTCCCCGCGGGGGGCTTTGCAGGATTCATGGCGCTTTTTGAATTCCTCGTATTCCTCTTTGCTTTCAAACAGAGGGGGAATAAAGCGGAAGGCGGCGGAAGCGTCGTAGCCGGCAATGTTTTTCAGCGCCTCGTCCAGGTTCACAGAGTCCGCGCTGCTGTAGGCCGCGCCCAGGGCCACAAAGTACAGGGAATTTTCCGGGCACACGCCCTCGGTTTTCAGGGCGATGTCAAAGGCGCGCCGCAGCTCGGACAAAAAGGTGAGCGGGCCGCCCAGGTACAGCACCTTCCCCGCAATTTTCCGCCCCTGCGCCAGCCCGGCAATGGTCTGGTTGGCCACGGCGGCGAAAATGCTGGCGCAGATGTCGCTTTTGCGGGCGCCCTGGTTCAAAAGGGGCTGAACGTCCGACTTGGCGAACACCCCGCACCGGGAAGCGATGGTGTAAATTTTCTCGTATTCCGCGGCCAGACGGTTCATTTCCTCCAAGGGCAGGTTCAGCAGGGTGGCCATCTGGTCAATAAATGCTCCGGTTCCCCCCGCGCAGGTGCCGTTCATGCGCACCTCCATGCCGCCGGAAAGGAAGAGGATTTTCGCATCCTCGCCGCCCAGTTCAATAATCACGTCCGTGTCGGGAATCAGCTGGCTGGTGGCGATGCGGGTGGCGTAAACCTCCTGCACAAAGGGAAGGCGGCATTTTTCCGCTATGCCCATGCCGGCAGAGCCGGAGACGGTCAGCTCCGCCTCCGCTCCCTTTAGAATCTCATTTTTTATTTTTGTCAAAAGCTCCGACATTTTCTGCGTAATCTGCGAAAAATGCCGCTCATAGGATTGATATACAATCTTTTGTCCCTCGTCCAGCACCACGCACTTTATGGTGGTGGAGCCCACGTCAAGGCCGATTTTCATGCTTTCCCGTCACGCCCTTCCAATTTCCGTTTCTTGCGGGTGGTTTTCCTTCCATCGAAAAGAAAATATTAAGAATAACTCCTACTATTATCTTTAAAAGAAACCTATCAATTATTATAAAAAAGATTGGAATAGAAAGTCAAGTGTCAGAGTTTGAATAATGCTGTCCTAAAAGAGAGTAAAATTGTGTATTTTATCACGGCAGCAAAGCAGCTTCCATCCCATAAGGAAAGGGGCCTGCTCTTTTCAAAAAAAGAGCAGCCGAAGCTGCTCTGAAACCGCCGCAAAACGCGGCAGGATGCGCAGGGAATAAGGCGGGAGCCGGGGCTGCGGGTCCCCGGGCCCCTAAAAAAGGGGAGCAAAAGCTTTCCCGCCGCCTTTTGCGGCCTTTCCGCAAGCTGAACGGCAGGCCGCCGGGGCGCCTGCCGCTTATTTGCCGGTGCGCAAATGGGTCATGAGCACGCTGGCAATATTTTCGCAGGAGGCCTGCACCGTCACCGCCCCAATGTCGTGGGCCGCCATGGGCATGCCGTACACCACGCAGGAGTCCTTGTCCTGCCCAATGGTGTAAGCGCCGGCCTTCCGCATTTTCAGCAGGCCGTCGGCGCCGTCCCGGCCCATTCCCGTCATAATAATGCCCACCATGCTGCACTTTACGGCAGAAGCCATAGAGGTGAACAGCGCGTCCACCGAGGGGCGGTGGCCGCTTACCTTTTCGCCCGGGAAGCAGGAAAGCGTGTAGCGCTGCCCCATGCGCACCACCTTCACCTGCAAATCCGCAGGGGCAATCAGCACCAGGCCGCGGCGGATTTCGTCGCCGTTCGCCGCTTCCCGCACCTCCATTTTGCAGATTCGGTTCAGCCGGTCGGCATACATTTTGGTGAAGCCCGCAGGCATGTGCTGCACCACCACCATGCCGGGAATATCGGCGGGCAGCCGTTTCAGCACCTCCAGGGTGGCTTCGGTGCCGCCGGTGGAAGCACCCAGCCCAATGATGGTGTGCTCCAGCGTTTCCTCCTGCACAGGGCCGGCGGCGGGCAGGGGGGCGGCCGTTTCTGGTTTTGCAGCGGGCCTGCGCACCTTGGCAAACGAGGCAATGACAATTTTCTGCGCCAGAGAGCGCACAAAGCTTTCCCGCTTTTCCGCCTCTTCCGGCTTGCGCACAAAGTCCACCGCCCCCGCCTCCAAAGCGTCAAACACCCGAAGGTTCAGCGACGAAACCAGAATGACGGGAACCGGGTGCTCCGGCAAATACTGCTTTAAAAAGTCAATTCCGCTGATCCCGGGCATCTCCACGTCCATGGTGACAACGTCCGGGGCAAGGCGGCTTATTTTTGCCTTGGCGTCTATGGCATTGACGGCATACCCCACAATTTCAATGCGCGGGTCAGAGGAAAGCCCCTTTATGATGATCTGGCGGGCCACGGCGGAGTCATCCACCACCAGTACGCGGATCTTTTTGGTTTCTGAAAGCATGGAAATCTGTCCTTTCCCAAATGGATGCGGTTACCGCCGCTGATAGATGGCGGGGGCGGCCATGCGGAACAGCGGGTTCTGCCCCAGGGATTCGGAATGGCTGATGAACAGGTAAGAAAAGGGGAGCATGGCCTCATGAAAGCGCTTCACCAGCGCATCCCGCGTCTCCCCGTTGAAGTAAATCATCACATTCCGGCAGAAAATAACGTCGAATTTCAGGTGGAACCGAATGGGATCCATCAGGTTGAAGCTCTTGAAAATAACGTTGCTCTTAATTTTGGGGGAAACGGCGTACAGGCCGGTGGCCTTGTCCTGGGTAAAATAGCGGCGCAGCCAGTCCTCCGGCATGTCGGCGGGCTTCTTGTACAGCCCGGCCCTGGCTTTGGCCAGGGCCTGCTGGGAAATGTCCGTGGCAAGCACCCGGGTGTCCCAGGCAGAGGCCTCCGCCCCGAAGTATTCCTTTAAATAGATGGAAAGGGTGTAGGGCTCTTCCCCGCTGGAGCACCCGGCGCTCCAAATAGAGAGCACGTGGTCCTTCTGGTGGCGGCGCACCAGCTCTGGCAGCACGGTGCGCTGAAAGTAAGAGAAATGGTCTTTTTCCCGCAGGAAAAAGGTGTAGTTGGTGGTCAGCTTGTTGATGATCAGTTCGATTTCATCCGGGGATTTTTTGGTCAGAAGATGCTCCAGGAAGGAGTGAAAGTCCTGGTACCCGCGCTCCCGCAGGGAGTGGGAAAGGCGGCTGGTGATGAGCTGCTTTTTCTTGCTCAGGTCAATGCCGTATTCCTTTTGGATGAAATTGGTCATGCGCTGAAAATCGGAGTCGGAAATTTCCATGTCGTGAAACAGAATGCCTTCCAAATGCGAACCTCCGTATCGTTCCATAAGTTGTCAGGACTGATTTAAAATCTGGGCGCAGTCAAACACCAGCATGGTTTTGCCGTCGGCCAGGGAGCAAATGCCCGAAACCAGGTCCTGCTCCCGGTGAGCCGGGTCGCTGCGGATGGAGCTCTTGGCCACGTCCACCATTAGTACAGCCGCGGCACGGCCCAGGTGGAGATCCGGCGGGACAAGGGCGGCCTTAACATCCGCAGCAACCCCATCCGGGTGAACATCGACACCTTTGAGGCCCGCAATTCCATTGTTCCCACCACGGCCCGCAGCATTCAGCAGCAGGCGCAGCAGGGCCAGCAGGCCGCTTACCAGGCCACCGCGGTGGTGGCCCAGGAAGGGAGGATGATGATGGAGGCAAAAATAGGGCAGAACGTGATTCCCCAGCTTGCCGCCCAGCAGACCATGGGCCAGCCTGCCCAGTCCGCCATCAGCTTTATTCCTTCCGCTCAGCCAGAGCTTTCCTGGAACGGCGGAGAAATGAGCATCCGCTATGAAATGGATAAGCTGAATTTTGACTGGCGCATGAAAGACATGGCCTTCACCTTTGTTCCCGGCGACATTGAGTTTTCTGTTACCCAGCAGCCCGACGTTATTATTAAATATGTAGGCGGCCCCCTGTACGTTCCCCCATCATCCGATCCCGACTATGAACCGGTTGACGTGAAGGCCTGACAGGGAGGGGAGCGGATTGAACGTCCAGACGAAATATTTCGGCCGGGTAGAGTACGACAGGGAGGATGTGCTTTCTTTCCCCAGCGGCCTGTTCGGCTTTGAAGAGGAGAAAAGCTTCCTTCTTCTGCCCTTTCACGGAAGCGGCGGCGATCTGCTTTGCCTGCAGAGCCTGCAGACTCCCTCACTGGCCTTTGTCGCCATGAATCCCTTCTCTCTCGACCCTGCCTACGCCCCCGCCCTTTCTGAGGAGGAACTGCGGCAGCTGGGCGTAAAAACAAGCGGCGAGTTGGGGTATTATGCGCTCTGCGTGGTGCGCGACCCCATTGGGGAAAGCACCGTCAATTTGAAATGCCCAGTGGCGGTAAACCCGGCTACCCGCCGTGCCGCGCAGGTAATTCTGGAAACAGGCGGCTACCAAATGCGCCACCGCCTGGCTGGCTTCCAAAACGGGGGAGGCGGCGGCTCATGCTGATTTTAGGCAGAAAAGCGGGGGAATCCCTGGTTATCGGCGACCATATCACCGTGGCAATCCTTTCGGCAGAGCCTGGCGGCGGCGTGACCCTGGGCATCGATGCGCCCAAGGATATGCTGATTCTGCGCAAAGAGCTGCAGCAGGCGGTTTCCTCCAATCAGGAGGCGGCCAGCGCAGAGGCTTCCGCCCGGCTTATTACAGCGCTGGAGTCTGTTCTGGCGCACCCGCCGAAGGAAGAAAGCGGCGGGCAGGAGGGGGAGGTGTAACAGAATGGATTTCATGAATTCTATGGCGGCCATGGCTACCTCCATGTCTGCGGCCCGGTTTCAGCAAAGCTATTCCCTTTCTGTAGTAAAAAAAGCCATGGATTCCCAAGAGAGCGCGGTTCAGCAGATGATGGAGATGCTTCCCCAGCAGCAGGCTTCTCTTCCGGTCTCTGGCTCCCACATCGATGTGTACGCCTAACACCGGGCAGCCCTGCATGCGCTGTGTCCCGTTTTCCAGCAAAGCCCCGATGCTTGTCGAAGAAGCATCGGGGCTTTGCTGTTCGCCGGAGGAAATCGCAAATTTTTAATTTCATA
>DVMK01000111.1 GCA_018715025.1 Candidatus Caccousia avistercoris | reverse complement strand
TGCCGAGACGCAGTGACGCTTCTCCTGCTACAAGCTGTCCCACGCGGCAGAATCTTGTGAATCAAATTCAGGCCAAAATGGCAGGGGGATAAAATCTTCCCGCGGGAAAAGAGAAAAAAATAAGGCAGAAGGCCTCCGGACGCCTGCGCGGCGTCCGGAGGCCTTCTCTGTGCAAAAGGGAAAACCGTTTATTCTTCTTCCGGGAATCCTCCGCCCCAGGCAGCCTTCCTGGCCAGCTTGTACCGGGGGCCCTCCCGTTTGGAAACCGTCCGCCCGGCCAGCCCGGCGCGGGTACACAGCCGCAGGCTCACGCGGCCCTTCTCTATTTGGGGCCGGCGCAGAATCCGGGCCGGGCGCGGGGCCGGGGGCTGCCGGGTGAAGGCCAGAAAGGTAAATTTTTCATCCTCGAAGGGGGCGTCGCCGCCTTTGGCCAGCTTGTGAAGCCGGGTGCGCTGCACCCGGCAGGCAAAGTGGCACCAGTCCCCCTCCGGCAGGGGGCAGGGGCCGTCCTGGGGGCAGGGGGCGGCCAGAAAGGCCCCCCGGGAGAGAAGCCTTTCCCGCACCTGCCGCAGCAGGCCGAAGCCCTCCGGCGTGCCGGGCTCCACCAAAAGAAGAAAGCGGCCTGCCGCCTGCCACAGGGCTTCCGCGGCGGCCAGCGCCTGCTCCGCGGGCAGCTCGTTCAGCACGTAGGCGGCCGTCACCAGGCCGGCCTGTTCCAGCCGGGGGGCGGCGGTAAGGTCCGCCTGCTGCCAGCGGGCTTCCCGCAGGGCGGCATTCCCGCTTTCCCGCATGAGGGCGCTGCCCAGCGCCCTCATGGCCGGGGAATATTCCAGGCAGGAAACAGAGGAGAGGGGAAGCCGGTCCGCCATGGCCCAGGCCGCGGCCCCGGTACCAGCCCCTGCGTCCAGCAGGGAAAAGGGACCCTCGCCCAAGGCCGGCCCGGCCGCCTCCAGCGCCCAGGCCGCCGCCTGGGAAACCGCCCCGTAGGTAGCGGGCATGCGGGCCAGGGCATAGGCCAGGGCTTCCTCTTCGCTGCGAAGCAGCAGGGTGCCCGGCTCCCTGGCGCGGTAGCGGGCGCTGATCTCCCCGGCGGCGGCCAGAAGCTCCCGCTGGGACGCCTGCTCCAGCCGGGGGGCCAGAGCAGCCTGCAAATCAATGGGAAGTTCCAGGGAAAACACCTCCTGGCGGGCGTTCCCCGTTGTCAGGAAAGCCCTTCAAACTGCATGTTGTAGTACTTGGCGTAAAGGCCGCCCTTTGCCAGCAGCTCCTTGTGGCAGCCCCGCTCCTCGATCCCCTCGTCCCCAATGACGATAATCTCGTCTGCATTGCGGATGGTGGAAAGGCGGTGGGCGATCACAATGGTGGTGCGGTTTTTGGCAAGCTCCTCCAGGCTTTGCTGGATGTGCCGCTCGCTCTCGTTGTCCAGCGCAGAGGTGGCCTCGTCCAAAATCAAAATCCGGGGATCCTTCAGGAAAACGCGGGCAATGGAGATGCGCTGCTTCTGCCCGCCGGAAAGCCTGGCCCCGCGCTCGCCCACAAAGGTGTCGTAGCCGTCCTCCAGGCCCATGACAAAGTCGTGAATGTTGGCCCGCTTGGCGGCCTCCACAATCTCCTCCATGGAAGCGCCCGGCTTGCCGTAGGCGATATTTTCCCGAATGGTGCCCGAGAACATGTACACGTCCTGCTGCACAATGCCAATGGCAGAGCGCAGGCTTTCCAGCGTAAGGCCGCGCACGTCCTGGCCGTCTACCAGCACGGCGCCGCCGGTCACGTCGTAAAACCGGGGCAGCAGGCTGCACAGGGTGGTTTTTCCCCCGCCCGAGGGCCCCACCAGGGCGACGGTGCGCCCGGCGTCAATGTGAATGTCAATGTGGCTCAGCACCGCCTCGTTCTGCTCGTAGCTGAAGGAAACGTCCCTGTAGTCAATGTCGCCCTTCACATTCTGCAGCGGTTTGGCGTCTGGGGCGTCCACAATCTCAGGCTGGGTTTCAATGACCTCCAGAAACCGTTTGAAGCCCGAAAATCCCTTCTGGAACATCTCTGTAAATTCCACCAGCACCTCAATGGGGTTGATGAAAATGTTGATGTACAGGGCGTAGGTTGCCAGATCCACCGCATCGATCTGCCCCACGGCCACAAAATATCCGCCTGAGACAAGCACCGTCAAAAAGAGCATGCCCTGGAAGAAGTTGTTCCCCGCGTGGAACACGCCCATGCGCTTGTAGTTCCGTTCCTTGGATTCCAGAAACAGCAGGTTGCTTTTGCTGAATTTTTTGTGCTCCAGCTTCTCGTTGGCAAAGGACTTTACCACCCGGATTCCGGCCAGGCTGTCCTGCAGGCTGGCGTTCACCCCGGCAATCTTCTGCCGGTTGTCCATGAACACCGCTCGCATCTTCCTGTTCTGCCACACGCTGAACGCCAGCATCACCAGGGTGACGGCCAGCAGAATGATGGTCATGGGCACGTTCACGTACAGCAGAAGGACGAAGGAGCCCACGATTTTCAGAAGGGAGATGAAAATATTCTCCGGCCCGTGGTGGGCCAGCTCGCTGATGTCGAACAAATCCGACACCAGCTTGCTCATCATCTCGCCGGTGTTGTTCCGGTCGTAATAGGAAAAGGAAAGCCGCTGGAACTGGTCGAACAAATCCTGGCGCATGTCGCTTTCCATGCGGGCGCCCATCACGTGGCCCTGGTAGGTGATGTAATACCGGCCGCCGAAGCGCACCAGGTACATGGCCAGCAGCCCCAGGGCCAGCATGGGCAGAACGCTGAAAATTTCCACCGCGCTGCGGGTGAATACGCCCCGGGTCAGGTAGTTGAGGATTTGCGGAAAGGCCAGGTCGATGATGCTCACCACCATGGCGCACACCATGTCCAGCCAGAAAACGGCCTGGTATGGCTTATAATATTGAATGAATTTTTTCAGAACAGGCATATTACGCTTTCTCAGGCTCCGGGTATTCCTGGCCGAAGGTATCCACCGTAACCTTTACCATTTTCTCATCCTGGTAGGGGCGGTCGCGCCCGTCTCTGGGGACGGAGACGATCCGGTCGCACTCCTCAATGCCGGAAATGACCTTTCCGAAGGCGGCGTAGTCCCCGTCCAAATGAGGGGCGTCCTCCACCATGAGGAAGAACTGGCTTCCGGCGCTGTCGGGGAACATGCTGCGGGCCATGGAAAGCACCCCGCGGGTGTGCTTCAGGGGGTTGTCAAACCCGTTTCTGGCAAATTCGCCGCGGATGGAATAGCCGGGGCCGCCCATGCCGGTGCCCTCCGGGTCGCCGCCCTGGATCATAAAGCCGGGAATGACCCGGTGAAAAATGGTGCCGTCATAAAAGCCCTTCTTCACCAGGGAGATAAAATTGTTCACGGTGTTGGGGGCGATTTCCGGGTACAGCTCCACCTGGATCTTCCCTTGCGAGGTTTCAATGGTGACAATGGGGTTTTTCATAAAAGTTCTCCTTTCGCGCCTTGCCGCAGGGTGCGAACCTTGTGCAGGCCTTTTGATGCATAACAACCATTGTAGCAGATTTTGCGGGAAAAGGCCATAGCCTGGCGGTAATTTTCCGCCGCCGGGCAGCCTGCTTTTCCATGCCCGGCCAACCCTCCTGTGGTTTGGGGGGCGCTGCGGGCCGAAAAGCCGACAGGAAGCGCCTTGCATTGTTTTTGACGGTATGATACAATAATTTCGCAGAAACGATTCCTCCCTCCCGGCTTGGTTTGTTCCCGGGAGGAGGAAAGAAAAGAGGGATTGTATGAGACGCGGAAAAAGACGGCTCGCCCTGTTTATGCTGTTTTGCGCCCTGCTCACGGCCGCCGCGCCGGCCGCCGCGGCTGAGGGGCGCGCGCTCCCGCTGGCGCCGCAGCCTGTTCTGGAAGAGCCTGCGGAGGACCCCGGCCAGGCGCCGCTCCCCGGGGAGGAGGACTCTGCGGGAGAGATCCCCGCAGAGTCTCAGGGAGAAGGGGAGTCTCAGCCTGAGCCGCCCGCCCCGGTGGAGGAATTCCCGAAAGTGGAGGTTCCGGCAGAAACGTACCAGCTGGTGAACGTGGGCTTCAACAATAAAAGCCTGTACCTGTACCAATCCCCCAGCACCGGCTCCAAACGGCTGCTGCTGCCCTTCGCCACCGAACGGGCCCTGGTGCGGGAAACGCTGGCAAGCGGCTGGTCCCGGGTGATCCTGCGGGGGACGGAGGGTTACCTGCCCACCCGGTACCTGAGCCAGAACTACCTGCCCTTTTATATGGACCGGGACTACACGGTGGACGGGGTAGAGCTGAAGCAAAACCAGCACGTGTACGCCAGAGAGCGCACAGCGGAAAACGAGTATATCTGCTATACCCTGGACAAGCCCAGCCTTCGGCTTGCCGTCAACGGCGCGCTGCTGCTGACGCCCCAGGAATACTACGAAAAGAATAAGGAGCGCTTCACCCCGGTGCTTTTGGGCCGGGAAGAAAGCTACTACTCCACCAGCGCCGCCTACGCCGGGCGGAATACCAACCTGGCGCTGGGCTGCCAGTCGGTGGACGGCAGAATCGTTCTGCCCGCGGAGTATTTTTCCTGGTGCCAGCACGGCGGTTCCGGTTCCAAGGCGGACGGCTACCAGCCTGCCACGGTGTTTTCCAGCACCGGGTGGGACTACGGCGGGGGCCTGTGCCAGGTGACGACCACCCTGGCCAGCGCGGCCAGCCACAGCGGGCTGTACCTGGCGGAGGTATACCGCCACAGCCAGCCTGTCACGTACCTGCGCCCCGGCATGACAGAGGCTTCCATCTGGCATCACTCCAACATCGTGTACCAGCACGATTTCACGTTTTTCAACAACAGGCTGAACCCGGTGCAGATTCGCGCCAAGGCGGAAAACGGCGTGGTGACGGCTGAAATTTACGAGCTGATCCTCCCGGAGGAGACGGAAGCCGCCCCGCCGCAGGAGGAAGCCCAGCCCGGCCAGGGCGGGGCCGAAGCCGCAGCGGGGGAATAAGCCTGCCGCAGAGAGAGGAATGGGAAAAGAAATGAAGTTTGTATCCTGGAATGTGAACGGCCTGCGCGCCTGCCTGGGGAAGGGCTTTCTGGACTATTTTCAAGAGGCGGACGCCGACGTGTTCTGCCTGCAGGAGACAAAAATGCAGCCGGGCCAGGCCGAAATCGACCTGCCCGGCTACCGGCAGTATTGGAACTCCGCAGAGAAGAAGGGCTATTCCGGCACGGCGGTCTTTACCCGCCGGGAGCCTCTCTCCGTCCGGTACGACATCGGCGACCCGGCCCACGTGGGGGAGGGCCGGGCCATCACCCTGGAGTTCCCCGACCTGTTTCTGGTGACGGTGTACACCCCCAACGCCCAGGACGGCCTGGCGCGCATCGAGTACCGCATGGCCTGGGAGGACGCCTTCCGCGCTTACCTGAAAAAGCTGGATGCGGAAAAGCCCGTGGTGGCCTGCGGCGACATGAACGTGGCCCATGAGGAGATTGACCTGAAGAACCCAAAGACGAACCGGGGCAACGCCGGGTTCAGCGATCAGGAGCGGGGAAAGATGACGGAGCTTCTGGCCGCCGGGTTCACCGACACCTTCCGCTATTTCCACCCTGACCTCACCGGCGCCTACAGCTGGTGGAGCTACCGCTTCCGGGCAAGGGAGAAGAACGCGGGGTGGCGCATCGACTACTTCCTTACCTCAGACCGGCTGCAGGGCCGGCTGGATTCCTCCGTCATCCGCTCCGACATTTTCGGCAGCGACCACTGCCCGGTAGAGCTGGTTCTGAAGGACGCGTAACTCCGCGTTTTTACCGGCGGCCGGCCGTCAGACGGCCCAGCAGGGTGGCGCGGCCGTCGTAAGGGGCGTAAGCCCAGGCGGCCACCTGGTTTTCAGCCAGGGGCCGCTCTGCGTCGCAGCCCACGGCCCAGAAGGAACCGTTTTCGTAAGCGGCCTGACAGCATACGGCGCTCTCGCCGGGAAATTGCTGCTTGATAAGTACGTACGAGCCTTCCTCCGGCAGGGCCGCGAGGGGGGAAACCCACTGGATGATGGAAAAATCCCCCTGACGCGCCAGGCCCAGAAGAACCCGGATTTGTTCCCGCTTTGCCAGATCTTCCAGCAGATCGGTACGGACGACTGCCATTTTCCCATTTTCCTTTTTCATAACAACGCCTCCTGTGTATTTTTCTTCCGGTGTGCCTTCATAGTAGCACAAACGGCCTGTCGAGACGTGTCAAACCATGTCTGAGGAAAAGAAAAACAGCGGAAATATATCCCCGGCCCTCTCATTTTTCCGCAGGATTTCACAAAAGGCCTCAGCCGAACCCTTTTTCGGGAAGCGGCTGAGGCCTTATTTTTATGATTTGCCGGGACGCGGCTTGTTCAGGTTTTCCCTGGCCACCGCCAGCATGAGCTTGATGCGGTTTTCCTGGTTTACCTTGGTGGCGCTGGGGTCGTAGTCGATGGGCACAATGTTGGCCCTCTCGTTGATCTGCTTGATCCGGTGTACCATACCCTTGCCCACAATGTGGTTGGGCAGGCAGCCGAAGGGCTGGGCGCACACAATATTCTCGTATCCGGCCTCCGCCAGCTCCAGCATTTCGGCGGTGAGCAGCCAGCCCTCGCCCATTTTGCTGCCGTAGCCGATGACGCCCTTCACCAGCTTCTTCACATGCTCATAGCTGGCGGGCACCTCAAACTGAGGCTGCGAGGCAATGGCCTCCATAAAGATGTTCTGCATCTTGGTCAGGTAGTCGTACAGCACCTTAACCACGGCGAATTTGGCCTTGCTGCCGCCGTACAGCTTAATGTCCTCCATCCGGTTGTCCACCTTGAACAGCACGAAGTTCATCAGGCCTGGCACATTCACCTCGCAGTCCTGCCCGGCCAGGAATTCCTCCAGGTGGTTGTTGGCGAAGGCGGCGTATTTCACGTAGATTTCGCCTACAATGCCCACCCGCACCTTGGGCGTTTTTTCGACGGGAACGGCGGCGAAATCCCGGGCGATGGCGAACAGGTTCCGCCGTTCCTCCTTCAGGCCCATGCCCTTCCCCTGGCGGAACTGGCCGCACAGGCTGTCGGTCCAGCGCTTCACCAGGCGGTCTGCGGCCCCCTTCTCCTTTTCGTAGGGGCGCACCTGGTTGCTCAGCGCCATCAGCGCGTCGCCGTAGGCGATGGCGGCCACCATTTTGCGGATGATGGACAGGTTGATGGAAAAGCCCGGGTTGCTTTCCAGCCCGGAAAGGTTCAGAGAGATGACCGGCACCTGGTCCATTCCCGCCTTGTGCAGGGCCTTCCGCAGCAGGTGAATGTAGTTGCTGGCGCGGCAGCCGCCGCCTGTCTGGGTAATGATGAGGGCGGTGCGGTCCAGGTCGTACTTCCCGCTGTGCAGGGCGTCCATAAACTGGCCGATGACCAGCAGGGCCGGGTAGCAGGTGTCGTTGTGCACGTACTTCAAGCCCTCCTGTACAATGGAGGGGCCGTCGTTCTCCAGAAGATCCACGGTGTAGCCGCAGCTGCGGAACACGTCCACAAACAGGGCGAAGTGAATGGG
>DVMK01000110.1 GCA_018715025.1 Candidatus Caccousia avistercoris | reverse complement strand
AGGGGGGATTAAATTGAATTTTTGCTATCTTTTTGCGGGGAACAAATTGATTTTATGCCTGCTTTTTAGTATAATTTTCTTGTGTCCGATCATTCGCCCCAGAAATCTCATCCTGTGTGAAAAGATTTTTTATCATATTATCCAACTGCATCTAATTAAAGAAAGGAGGGAGGGCGCTTTGGCAAAATTGACGGCCCCGCCCCACAGAAGAGGCGGGCGGCGGGTGGTTTCTTCCCGCCATTTCCGCACAGCCTTCCTCATGCTGCTGTTTGTCTGCCTGGTTTTGTACGGCCTGGTGGCGGCTCTTCTTCTGCACCAGACCGCCTCCTCGCTGCAGGAGGAGGCCCAGAGCAAGGCCAACAACATGAGCGCCGCCGTGCAGGAGCTGTTCAGCGCCACCCAGTCCAACGCGGTGTTCGTAGGCTCCATGACCTCGGTGGAACGCCTGGTTCAGGAGGAGAACCCCTCCCTGGACGATTACATAGAGCTTTCCTCTGACATGTCCGCCTTTTCCAATGTGGCCATGTACGAGTCCATTGACATTTTTCTGGAAAAGCCCCGCATGGTATACGTGTCGAAAACCGGCCTGTACCCCTTCGGCGAGTACCCGAGCCAGGACCTGATTGAGCTCATTGACAGCGACAGCGCGGCGGCGGAGCAGTGGATTGTGCGCCGGGACTACCTGCGGTACTACGACCCGGCCAGCACGGTGGCCACCTTCCTGCGGCGCGTCCCCCTCTACTCGGTAAACGGCAGCGGCTACGTGGCCATGCACATTTCCTACCGGGAGCTGGAGGGGCTTGTGAAGGCCCGGATCCCGGAGGGGTACGGTGTTTTGGTTGCCTACCAAAACACCCTCATCTATACGATAGATGAATTTTCCATCCAGACCCAATTTTTAGACGACGCCATGGATTTTGCCGAAAGCCATGGGGCTATCTGCGCGCCCTCTGCCGGCGGCACGGCGGTGCAGTGCGTGTTCCTCATTCCGCCGCAGGCGGTGTGGGCCCGGGTGGCCCCCAGCATCCCCGCCGCCATTGCGGCCTTCTTCCTCATGATTCTGGTGGTGGCCTTCTGCTCGTACCTGTACAGCAGGGCCATGCTGCGCCCGGTGGACGCCCTCATGCGCAAAGCCGGCTACCTGACCGGCCCCGGGGACGAGTACGACAGGCTCAACAGCGCCTTCGACCGGCTCAGCGACGAGCTGGACAGCATCAACCAGCAGATGCGCCGGGAGCTCCCCCTCATTCAGGAGCAGATTGTGCTGGAGCTGGTGAGCAGCTATGTGGAGATCCCGGACGATTACGAGGAGCAGGGCATCTCGTTCCCCTACGACAGCTTCGCGGTGGTGGCGGCCGCCCTGCCGGAACGGTTCGGCTCGCAGGAAAACGCCCTGCGGGAGCCCCTGAAGCTGATTGTGCGCAGCCGCACCATGGAGCGGCTCTCCTCCCTGGGGGTGGTGTACAGCGCTTACGGGGAGTCCCAGAGCCTGCTGTTCCTTTTAAATGTAAAATATTCCGGCGACGTCAAGCAGAAAATCCTGCGGCTGTGCGAGCCCCTGGCCAAAGAGCTGACCGAGGCCATCTCCATGCCGGTGGTGTTCGCGGCAGGCATCTGCCCCAAGGGCGTGCGCACCCCTTACCTGGCCTATATGCAGGCCAGGCGCATCCTCACCTACGTGGGCGACGCGGAGGAGCCCGGCGCGTACCTGAGCGGGCCCAGCGAGCGCGCCCCGGTCATCGACCTGCCTACCGTGAGCCGCATCGCCCGCTGTGTGCTTGACCGGGACCAGCCCCGCCTGCGGGAGCTGCTGGACCGCTACTTCAAAACCTACCTTCCGGCGGATTCCAGCACAGAGGAGGCCCGCCGCTTTTCCAACCTGATCCTGTGCCACGTACACGCGCGCCTGCTGGAAATGGACGTGCAGACCGACAGCAGCCAGCTGGGCTCTTCCCTGAAAAAGCTGGCCGCGGCCAAAAGCTACGACGAGTGCCTTTCCATTCTGCTGGCCTGGTTTTCTTCCCAAATGAACACCCACAACCACCTGCCCGAGGAGTCCTACGCCTATGTGCGCCGGGCCGTCTCCTTCATCAAAGAGCATTACCAGGAAAACCTCAGCGTGCCCGACATTGCCCAGGCCGTGTCGCTGAACCCGGTGTACCTGAACAAGCTGTTCAAGCTTTCCACCGGCAAAACCATCTCCGAATACCTGAATTCTTACCGCATCGACGCCTCAAAGCCCATGCTGCTGGAGGAGGGGGCCACGGTGGCCGCTGTGAGCAGCCAGCTAGGCTACAACGACGTGCGCAGCTTCATCCGCTTCTTTAAAAAGTTCACGGGCATCACCCCGGGGGACTACCGCCAGCAAAACCATGCCTGACCGGCCGGGGAGGGGCCGTTTCCCGGCGCCGCCGGGCCGCCGCAGTAATTTTGCTGGAAATTCCCGCTGAATTCCGGAAAAGATAGAGATTGAAGTTGAGGGCCAAATATGGTATAGTAGTAAAGAATAAATGGTTTGCCCACTGTATTTTGATTATGGAAATATATTCCAAGCAAGGGAGTGCTGTACGTGATTCAAGGGAACGATCTCCGGAACGCATTCATCTCCGGCGCAAACAATATTGCCAAGCACAAGACGCAGGTAGACGAGCTGAACATTTTCCCTGTACCGGACGGGGACACCGGCACCAATATGAGCATGACCATCGGCGCGGCCGCCAAGGAGCTTTCCAAGGCGGAGGGCGGCACGGCGGGCGATGTGGCCCACACGGCGGCTTCCGCCCTGCTGCGCGGGGCGCGGGGCAACTCCGGCGTTATTTTGTCCCTGCTGTTCCGCGGCTTCAGCAAAAGCGCCGAGGGCAAAGAGTCGCTGAGCGGCTCTGACCTGGCCAACGCCCTGGGCGTGGGCGTGGAAGCGGCGTACAAGGCCGTCATGAAGCCCACCGAGGGCACCATGCTCACCGTGGCGCGGGTTGCCTGCGAAAAGGGCCGCGCCGCCGCAGAAATTGACAACGACGCGGTGTACGTGTGGGGGGCCATCTGCAAAGGGGCCGCCGAAGCGCTGGAGCAGACCCCCGACCTGCTTCCCGTGCTGAAGAAGGCGGGCGTGGTAGACGCGGGCGGCAAGGGCCTGTGCTACATTTTTGACGGCATGCTGAGCGTGTTCAAGGACGGGGTCATCGTCAGCAGCGAGCAGCCGGAATTTTCCGCCGACCTTTCTGCCGACGAATTCTTCCGCAACGCCGCGGCCGAGTTCGACCAGGAGATTACCTTCACCTACTGCACCGAGTTCATCGTGGGCCGCGACCAGGAGTGCCAGAAGGATCCCGCCGAGCTGCGCGCTTACCTGGAGGGCATAGGCGACTGCGTGGTTGTGGTGGACGACGAGGAGATTATCAAGGTGCACGTGCACACCGAAGATCCGGGCAACGCCCTGCAGGCCGCCCTCACCTTCGGCCAGCTTCTCACCGTAAAAATAGAGAACATGAAGGAACAGCACCGCAAGGCGGCGGAAGCCAACGAGGAAGCCAAAGCCAAAGCGGAAAAGAAAAAGCTGGAGCCGGCGGAGCCCACCGAGGAAGTGGGTTTTGTGGCTGTGGCGGCGGGCGAGGGGCTGCACACCCTGTTCTCTGACCTGGGCTGCGCCCAGATTGTCAGCGGCGGCCAGACCATGAACCCCAGCACCAACGACCTGCTGGCGGCGGTGCTTGCCACGCCGGCGAAAACCGTGCTGGTGCTGCCCAACAACAAGAATATTATTATGGCGGCGGAGCAGACCATTCCCCTGGTAACCGACCGGAAGGTGATTGTGTTGCCCACCCGCACCATTCCCCAGGGCCTTTCCGCCCTGCTGGCCTACGACCCGGACGCTTCCACCGAGCAGAACACCGTGGCCATGATGGAGGCCGCCAGCCGGGTAGACAGCGGTTCCGTCACCTTTGCCGCCCGGGACTCTGAGTACGGCGGGCACAAGATTAAGGAAGGGGACATTCTGGGCCTGGAAAACGGCAAAATGGTAATGATTGAGCGTGACGTGGTACACACCTGCAGCAAGCTGACCCGTTCCATGGTCACCAGGAACACCTCCTTCATCACCATCATCTACGGCAGCGACGTAACCGAGGAGCAGGCCAACGACGCCTACAACCGGATTAAGTCAAAGGTTTCCAGCGACATTGAAATCACCCTGGTGAACGGCGGCCAGCCCGTGTATTACTTCCTCATCTCGGTGGAGTAAGTTCTGCGGGGGAAGGGCGAAACAATCCAAGCGGGAGGGGCCCCCTCCCGCTTTTTCTTTATGCGCGGCGGCGCGCAGGGCCATTGCGTTTTTCCGCCGCCGGCGGTATAATAGCAGTAACAAAACGGGAAAAGGAAGGTTCTGCCATGCTGACTGCTTGGAAAAAGGAATTTATTGAGTTTATGATGAGCGCGGATGTGCTGCGCTTCGGGAATTTCGTCACCAAAAGCGGACGGAACACCCCCTACTTCGTGAATACAGGCAACTACCGCACCGGGCTGCAGAACTCGCGGCTGGGCGAGTTTTACGCCGCCCTGGTGAAAGAGACGGTGGGCGATGAATTTGACGCCATGTTCGGCCCCGCCTACAAGGGGATCCCCCTGGTGACGGCCGCCGCCGGGGCCCTGGCCCGGAACTACGGCATTGACAAGGCCTTTTTCTTCAACCGGAAGGAAGCCAAAGACCACGGGGAGGGCGGCAGCATTGTGGGCTACCAGCCCAAGGACGGGGACCGGATCCTCATCATTGAGGATGTGATCACCGCGGGCACCGCCGTGCGGGAAACCATGCCTGTCCTTTCTGCCTGCGGCAAGGTGAAGGTGACGGACATGTTCATCTCCGTCAACCGGTGCGAATTCGGCCAGAATCCGCAGAAAACCGCCATTATGGAGGTGGAGGAGGAGTTCGGCATCCGCGTCCATGCCCTGGTTACCGTGCGGGATATTTACGAGTACCTGCAGGGCCGCCCGGACTACGCCCACCTGCTCCCGCTGATGGAGAGCTACATGGAGCAGTATTGCATCTTTTAAGAATTTTTGCAGCTGACAAGCTTCCACCGCAGAAAAAGAGGGACGGCGTTCCGCCGTCCCTCTTTTCATTTTCAGCAAATCCGGCAAAGCCCAGCCTGGCCCGCAGGGCCCCCTTCACAGCAGCCTGCAGAACAGGTTCATCAGGAGGGGGGCGGCGGCGCTGCAGATGACGCCGTTCACCACCGACATAAGCACCACGTCGCCGCTGGTGTATTTTATCATCATGGGCAGGGTGGTGTCCTCGCTGGTGGCGGCGGCGGGGGCAATGGCGGTGTAGGGGTTCAGGTGCTTTACCAGAAGGGGGATGAGGGCAAAGGACGCCATTTCCCGCATCAGGTTGCTGAGAAAGGCCACCGACCCGGCCTCCGGCCCGGCCAGCTCGCCCACCATGGCCCCGGCCAGGCTGTACCAGCCCAGCCCCCCGGTGACGGCCATGGCGGCGCCCAGGGGCAGGCCGCACAGGCGGGCGCACAGCGCCCCCGCCAGGCACGAGCCCACCACCACCCCTGCGGGGATGAGGAGCACCTTCACATGGTACTGGCGGATTTTGTGGAAAATTTCCCGGCTGCCCCCCACTGAAATTCCCACTGAGAACATGAGCAGCCACAGGGCGGGCTCTGAAAGGCATTCCACCGCCTGGGCCGCTTCCGGGGAAAACAGCCACCGCCCGCAGGCCACCCCCAGAACCAGGCTGACAGCCGCAATGAGGATCATTTCTTCTCCTCCCTCCCCTTCCCCGGGCGCTTCACCAGGAAGCGCTGGGTGAGGGGGTACACCAGGGCCACCGAGCCCAGGATGGAGGCCCCGCACAGCACCAGGCTTTTCAGGCCCAGGCTGGCCAGCTCTTCAAAAAAGCCGGGCCGCGCCCCCAGGGAAACCCCCATGCAGAAAATAAGCACGGCGGTGAGGCCTGCCTGCACCTTGGCGTTGCCCTTCTGCCATCGGGCGGGGAAGAGCCACAAGCCCACCGCGGCCCCCGCGCACATAAGAATCAGGATTGTCATAGGAAAAAATCACTCCGCGAACGAATTTCCCGCCCGCCGGGCGGACAACAGGAAGCGCCACCCGCTTTTTGCAAAACGGGTGGCGCTTCCCTGCAACGAACTATCGAATGGACCAAGGTCCGGAACGTAGTCAACAGACAAATCCGAACCGCGCAGGGCGGCGGATTAGGCCTTGCCGGCGCAGCCCAGTACCACGTTGATCTTGTGGGCGACCATGTCCTTCACCGCAGCGCGGGCGGGGGCAAGGTACTGCCGGGGGTCGAAGTGGCTGGGGTTCTCCGCAAAATACTTGCGGATGGTGGCCGTCATAGCCAGACGGATATCGGAGTCAATGTTGATCTTGCACACGGCCATCTTGGCAGCCTCGCGGAGCATCTCCTCCGGAATGCCGATGGCGTCGGGCATCTGCCCGCCGTACTTGTTCACCATCTCCACAAACTCGGGGATGACGGAGGAAGCGCCGTGCAGCACAATGGGGAACCCGGGCAGGCGGTTAGAAACCTCCTGCAGGATGTCCAGGCGCAGGTGGGGCTTCTGGCCGGGCTTGAACTTGTAAGCGCCGTGGCTGGTGCCGATGGCGATAGCCAGGGAGTCCACGCCGGTGCGGGTCACAAAGTCCTGTACCTCGTCGGGGTCGGTAAACTGGGCCTTGTCGTCCTCTACCTTCACGTCGTCCTCCACGCCGGCCAGCTTGCCCAGCTCGGCTTCCACGGTGACGTTATATTTGTGGGCGTACTCTGCCACGCGGCGGGCCTCTTCCACGTTCTCCTCATAGGGCTTGGAGGAGCCGTCGTACATGACGGAGGTAAAGCCGCCGTCAATGCAGTCTTTGCAGATCTGGAAATCGGCGCCGTGGTCCAGGTGCAGGGCGATGGGGATGTTGGGGTTTTCCTTCACGGCGGCCTCCACCAGCTTCACCAGGTAGGTGTGGTTGGCGTACTTGCGGGCGCCGGCGGAAACCTGCAGAATAACAGGGGCGTTCAGCTCCTGGCAGGCCTCGGTAATGCCCTGAACGATTTCCATGTTGTTCACATTGAAAGCGCCGACGGCGTATCCGCCCTCGTAAGCCTTCTTGAACATATCCTTCGTATTTACTAACGGCATGGGGTCACGCTCCTATTCTATGATGAAATCTGTCTTTATTATACTGCAAATTGGGGCAATTTGAAAGCGTTATTTCCAAAAAAATTTGAAAATCTCCGGATTTTCCCCAACTTCCCCGCAATCACCAGAAATCGGCCCGGGCAGGGCCGCTTCTTTGACCATTTCAGAACAATTCCGGGTGGCAGCGGCTGTAATGGAAAATGTACTGCTGGGCCACCCCGGCGGCGGGGCCGAAGTCCTCCGGCTGCTTCCCGGGGAAGAGAACGGCCATGGCCCGCTTCATCCACACGTCCATGGGGAAGGCGTCCAGCCGGTGCAGGCCGTACAGCAGGGTGCAGTCCGCCACCTTCACCCCCACGCCGGTGATGGTCATGAGGGCTTCGCGGGCCTCGGCCAGGGGCAGGGGGCGCAGCTCCTCCAGGTTCAGGCCGCCGCACACCTTTTGGGCCGCGTCTATGACGTACCTGGCGCGGAAGCCGCACCGCAGGGGGGCTAAATCCTCCGGAGAAAGCCCGGCCAGCGCCTCGGGCCCGGGGAAGGAACGGCCGCCCCCCGGCAGGGGCTGGCCGAAGCAGGCGCACAGCCGCGCCACAATCCCCTTGATGCGGGGGATGTTGTTGTTTTGGGAAAGGATGAAGGAGCACAGGGCCTCCCAGGGCTCCTGGTTCAAAATGCGGATGCCCGGCGCAAAGGCGGCGGCCTCCGCCAGCACGGGGGAGAGGGCGGCCAGCTCCTGCCTGAGGGCCCCGTAGTCCAGGTCAAGGTCGAAGTACCGCCGCCAGAAGGGGTCGGCCCCGGCCGCTTTTTCCGGCGCAAGGGGAGAAAGGGTCAGCTCGCGCCCGCCGGCCACGCCGGAAAAGCTGCCGTCCTCCCCTTCCTCCCAGCGGAAGCACTGGCCGCAGGTGAGGGTGGCGGCCAGGTCGAAGGGCCCGGGGTTCACTTCCCGTCCTCCCCGGCCTCCGGCTTGCCGGTGTACAGGCGGCCGGTCAGGTAGGCGATGGCCCGCTCGATGGCGTCGCGGGAGTTGCCCCAGTCCCCGTCCTTGTTCCGGTAGTCGAACATGCGGCAGAAGTGGGTTACGTCCTGCTCCACCTGCTGCAGGTACGCCAAAGAAAGCCGCCGGGTGTCCTCCTGAAACCGGGGGGCCAGCTTTTTCGGCAGGCGGCCCGCAGCCCGCAGCAGCAAACGCCCGTGGTGCAGGCACAGGCATTCCTGCTCCCCGTACAGGCGGCGGAATTCCTCCTCCTTGGCCCAGAGGCTGACCAGGCTGTCCACCAGGTGGGTGCGGTTTTTCTCCATATTCTCACAGATGAAGCAGGTTTCCTTTTCCTCCTCCGCCCCGCCGAACAGCTTCCGCTTGGGGGCGGCCGCCTTGGGGCCGAATTCCCGCTCCTCCACCTCCTTCAGGTGGCTCTCCAGAATCAGGGCGATGGAGAGGCGGCTGCCCACCTGGCAGATTTTGTCGAAATGGCGGGGGCAGAAGCCCAGCCGGTTCGTTTCCATGCGCACGTCCGGCTCCATCATGGCCGCGCCGGTAATGTAGTCCGCCAGCCGCTGCTCCAGCATCTCGTCCATCCGGCACAGGGGGCAGCCTTTTTTCGGTTCAAACAATTCGTTAATAGGGATACTGCAGATATCTTCCCGCATCCTTGCATTCCTCCCGTTTTGATTCTATCTGACATTTTATCATACGGCGGGAAGGCTGTAAATACAGAACGTTATGGGGAGATTCTTACTGCGCGTTTACATAATTTTTACATTTTCTTGTTCTCTGTGGAAAACAGTACCACCATCCCGTGGAGTTTTTCACATTTTCCACTGAGTTTTCCACA
>DVMK01000109.1 GCA_018715025.1 Candidatus Caccousia avistercoris | reverse complement strand
TTTAGCAAACCGGATGCCAGCACGGAGGGGTTTTCGAATTTAGTTAGGAAAGGCTGCATTTTCAGGCATTTCCCGGTTGGGATACGTCGATGAGGCTGGCTGTACACGGGAAAAGGCAAGAAATTTTGCGCAAAATCGCAAAATTTCTTGCCTTTCGCAGTCAGGTATTCAGATGATATTTCATCATCTTGTATTGGAGCGCCTGGCGGGTCAGCTTCAGCTTCTCCGCCGCCTCTGTAATGGTGCGGCTTTGCTCCAGCGTGCGGACAATCAGGCCCTTCTCATAGCGGCGCACCGCCTCCTGCAGGCCCATGCCGTCCGGCAGGGCCTCCGCCGCCGGTTCCGCCGCCTTTTCCTCCTCGTGGTAAAAGATGTACCGCGGGATGTCATTGAGCTGGATCACAGAGCCGGTACACAGGTTAAAGGCCGACTCCACCGCGTTTCGCAGCTCCCGCACGTTGCCGGGCCAGTCGTAGGCCAGCAGGGCATTGCGTACCAGTTCGCTGACCCCTGTGATCGTCCGCTCCATCTTCCGGTTGTACCGCTCCACGTAGAAGTCGGTGAGCAGCGGGATGTCCTCCGGCCGCTTCCGCAGGGGAGGCAGGGCCAGCTGCACCACCCCCAGCCGGTAAAACAGATCCCGCCGGAGCAGTCCGTCCCGCACGGCGGTGATGGGATCCACATTCATGGCGGAGACGATGCGCACATCGCTGTGCACGTCCTGCTCTCCGCCCACGGGTCTGAACTTTTTCTCCTCGATAGCCTTCAGAATCTTGGCCTGGAGGGAGAGATCCATGGAGTTGACCTCGTCCAGAAAGAGGGTGCCCCCGTCGGCCTGCTTGAGCAGGCCCTTCCGGTTTTCCGCGCCGGTATAGCTCCCCCGGGTGGTGCCGAACAGCGTGCTCTCCAGCAGGGTGGTGGGAATGGCCGCGCAGTTCTGGGAGATGAAGGGGCCCTTGGATCTGGTGCTGTGGCTGTGGAGGGCCTGGGCAAAGAGCTCCTTGCCTGTGCCGGTCTCCCCCCAGATCAGCACCGGAGAGGGGTTGGCGGCCACCCGCTGCACGGTGTCCTTCAGGGCCAGCATCTCCGAATTCCGGGTGATGATGTCCTCCAGGCGAAACAGGCCCGTGTGGGAATTGGTCAGCCAGTGGTTCTTCCCGTCCAGCTGGGAGTCCTTGTGATAGAACACCGAGGTCTCCATGGTGCCGATCAGCTCCCCGCCGTCCTCCAGGGGAAAGGTGGAACTGACCAGCATGATCCGTCGGCCGTAGAAGTCCGTCAGCTCCTGCTTTTCATTGAGCACCGGCTTGCCCGTCCGCATCACCCGGAAGTGGCTGGAGGTCTCCTCGGTCAGCTCCGGGTATGCCTCCAGGATGCTTTTCCCGATAAAGCCCTCGTCAATCATGCCGTTTTCCCGCTCCGAAAACATAGCGGAATATTCAATTATTCCATGACGATCTGCAATCAGAATGGCGTCCACGCCGTCGTGCAGCCTGGCCATGTAATTGAGCCATTTTCCGATCATGTGCTGCTCACCTCACCGCTACCCCATGCCGCCGCTTTCCGTACCAGACGTGTCCGGAATAGATTCCTCCGCGCTGGTTGTGCCCATGGTTTCCTGATCAATATACCATAAAAGCCGCGATTGGACAATTCTCTGGGCACTACAAGCTAGTCAGGCGAGCAGGGAATTTGGGAATAGAGTAATCTCCGAAGCCAGATCATTTACCCACGTGTGGGGCAAGCAGAGCACCTGGCTTGCCGCAAGCTGCTGCACGGCGCATTTGCGGGCACGGCTCACACCCACTTTCGCCGTGAGCATCCGGCGTACTCAAGCACGAGGCGGACAGACAGGAGAAAACCGCTGTCGCGGCCGTGTGCACCCTGTGTGCCGGTTTCAGAGCGGAAGCGGGGTAGCTGCCCCTGAAACGGGAATTTCGGCGGTGTTGGGCCGTGTGTGGGGCGGTGGCTGTCTGGGACAGTCATGGCGCGGGAATCTCGGTCATCTAAGGCATCCAATTCCAGAGGAAGAACGCCTCCGGGAAGCCCCGTTTCGGGCCTTCTGGGGGCGTTCGATTTTAGTACCAGGATAAAGGGAGGTGGTCGCAAGCGCCCATCTCCCGGCCACAAAGCCCCGCGGTGCGGGGCTTTTCCGGCTTTCGCGGAAGGTGCACCTTTTCGCCACAGTCGGTGGTTTTAGGTGGTCGTCAATTTGAGAGATCCAATGTTCCCAGCCGGTTCCAGCCTTTTTGACCGACGCTGTCGGGGCGTTTGGGCTGGGAGCATCCTTCCCCGCGCAGGGTACGCAAATCCTGCGCCGCATAAAACAAAGAAAAGGCAAATGATAATGTTCTGTTAACTCTGCACCGTTGGCCTGGCTATTTCTCCCCTTCTGCGGTATGCTGTGTTGCTGCAAAGGAGGTAATAAGCCATGGCAAAACGAAGGGCCAACGGGGAGGGTAACCTCCGCAAGCGGAAAGATGGCCGATGGGAAGGGCGATATACCGCCGGCCGCGATCCAGAGACGGGCAGGGCCATCTACAAGAACGTGCTGGGAAAGACCCAGGCGGAGGCTAAGGCAAAGCTGAAACAAGCAATCGAGGAAGCGAAAGGACTGGACACGGCCAAGGTTGGCCGGTACACGATTGGCCAGTGGATGGATGTATGGTTTGAGCACTACGCCAAGGTAAAGGTATGTCCCTCCTCCCACCAGACCTATCGAGGTTACATCGACAACCACATCAAGCCCAACATCGGTAAAATCCCACTTGAAAAGCTCACTTCTCTGGATTTGCAGAAGTTCTACAAGAAGCTGCTGGAAAAGGGCAGAGTAGACCGGCTGGAATCCAGGCACCAGGCCAAGGGCCTGAGCCCTAAGACGGTGCGGAACCTCCACCAGATCATTGCCTCGGCCATGAAGCTGGCAAAGGAGCAGAGGTTGATCCTTGCCGACCCCACCGAGGGTTGCGCGCTACCCAGGTTGGAACACAGAGAAATGCAGACACTACCGGTAGAACAACTCCAGTCCTTCCTGAGAGAGGCCAAGGACAGCGGCGTGTTTGAGCTCTACTACCTGGAGCTGGCCACGGGGCTCCGCCGGGGTGAACTTCTCGGCCTGAAATGGGAGGACATTGATTTGGAGCGGGGCGACCTCCGGGTTAAGCGGCAGATCTCCCGGATCAATGGGGAGGTGGTGGAGGCACCCTTGAAAACGAAAAACGCCTACCGCACTCTGCCGCTGGCGGCGGATACGATAGACGTTTTGAAAGCACAGAGGAAGAAAACAGGAGACAGCCCCTGGGTATTCCCCAGCCCCACGGGCGGGCCGATCTCCCCGGACAGCGTGCTGCACATGCTCCACCGGGTGTTGAAACGGGCGGGGCTGCCCAAAGTGAGGTTCCATGATCTGCGTCATACCTTTGCCACCCTGGCCCTGCAGAATGGGGTGGACGTAAAAACCGTGTCTGGGATGTTGGGACACTTCAGCGCGGGGTTCACCTTGGACATCTACGCCCACGTGACCACGGCCTCCCAGCGCCAGGCGGCAAAAACCATGGGCAGTGTCCTCTCCGGCAGTTTCCAGTCCTGACCGCTCCGAAATCCCGTATGGGTCACGGTTTGGGTCAGACGAAAACGGCAAATATAATCAGTCCGAAAAAGTGATGAAAACAAAAGGAAATCCGTCAG
>DVMK01000108.1 GCA_018715025.1 Candidatus Caccousia avistercoris | reverse complement strand
GGGAGAAAGCGCCGGACGGGGCGAAAAAGCAGGCGCTGGGTGTGTTCTCGTCCTTGGCAGGCGACAGCCTGCCTTCGTCCTGCGGCCTTCCCAGCCCCAGTTTTTCTCACCCGTCCGGTCCCTGGGAGTTTCCCGGGGAACGGGCGGGTTCCCGGCAAGGCTGACGACGCTGCCTTCCTTTCCGGAAGGCAAGGAGGAAAACGAAGCCGGGGGCTTGCCCGGCCCCGGGAAACCGCTTTGCTCCCTTGTCCACTAAGGGTGTTCACAACTGATTGAAAAAGGAGGAAATCCCCATGAAAGATTTGAAATTTTACCTGTGCAGCCACTGCAAGAACCTGGTGGAGATGATCCACTTCGGCGGCGCCCCCCTTATGTGCTGCGGCGAGAAGATGCAGCTGCTCACCCCCAACACCACGGAGGCGGCCACAGAGAAGCACATTCCGGTGGCGCAGGTTTCCGGGAACACGGTTTCCGTCACGGTAGGCAGCGTAGAGCACCCCATGCTGGAAGAGCACTACATCATGAGCATCTTCCTGGAGACGGAAAAGACCGTTCAGCGCTGCGACCTGACCCCCGGCCAGAAGCCGGCCGCTGTCTTTGCCGTGGCCGAAGGGGATAAGCCGGTGGCGGTTTACGCCTACTGCAACCTGCACGGCCTGTGGAAGGCTGCCCTGTAACCTTCCGCTCTCCGCATACTTTATAAAGAAAAGCGCCCTCCCGCCTTGGCTTGAACAGCCGGCGGGAGGGCGCTTGGCGTTTCCGGAAGGGAGTTATTCGGCAATCAGGCTCTTGCCGTCCATCTCTTTGGGCTGGGGCAGGCCCAGAATCTGCAGCATGGTGGGGGCGATGTCGGCCAGACGGCCGCCCTCCCGCAGCTTGCAGGGGTACCCAACCACGCAGAAGGGAACCGGGTTTGTGGTGTGGGCGGTGAAGGGAGAGCCGTCCTCGTCCACCATCTTGTCCGCGTTGCCGTGGTCGGCGGTGATGAGGGTGACGCCGCCCTCCTGGGCGACGGCCTCGGTGACGCGGCCTACGCACTGGTCTACCGCTTCCACAGCGGCCTTGGCGGCGTCAAACACGCCGGTGTGGCCTACCATGTCGCAGTTGGCGTAGTTCAGGATGATCACATCGTATTTCTTGGAGTGGATGGCGTCCACCAGCTTGTCGGTCACCTCGTAGGCGCTCATCTCAGGCTGCAGGTCGTAGGTGGCCACCTGGGGGGACTTCACCAAAATCCGGTCCTCGCCCTCGTACTGCTTTTCCACGCCGCCGTTGAAGAAGAAGGTCACATGGGCGTACTTTTCCGTCTCGGCAATGCGCAGCTGCTTCAGGCCCTTCTGGGAAATGTACTCGCCGAAGGTGTTCACCAGGCTTTCGGGCTTGAAGGCCACCTGCACGTTGGGCATGGTGGCGTCGTACTGGGTCATGCACACGTAGGTGAGGGGGAAGAAGCCGTTCCGCCGCTCAAAGCCGCTGAAGTCCGGGTCTACAAAGGTGCGGGTAATCTCTCGGGCGCGGTCGGGGCGGAAATTGAAGAAGATGACGGAGTCGTTGGCCTGGATTTTCCCGCTTCTGGAGCAGACGGCGGGCACCACGAACTCGTCGGTGACGCCCTGGGCGTAAGAGTCGGCCACGGCCTGCACCGGGTCGCCGGCCTGCACGCCCTCGCCGTACACCATGGCGGCGTAGGCCTTTTCCACACGCTCCCACCGGTTGTCCCGGTCCATGGCGTAGTAGCGGCCCATGACGGTGGCAATTTCCCCAACGCCCAACTCGCCCATCTTTTTCGCGCAGGCCTCCACATAATCCTTGCCGGAGGAGGGGGGCACGTCGCGGCCGTCCAGCAGGGCGTGCACGTACACCTTGGTAAGGCCGCGGCGCTTGGCCAGCTCCAGCAGGCCGTACAGGTGGGTGATGTGGCTGTGTACGCCGCCGTCGGACAGAAGGCCGATGAGGTGCAGGGCGCCGCCGTTATTCTTCGCGTTTTCCACCGCGCTGACGAAGGCCTCGTTCTCGAAGAAGGGCCCGTCCTGAATGGATTTGGTAATGCGGGTCAGCTCCTGGTACACAATGCGGCCTGCGCCGATGTTGGTGTGGCCCACTTCGCTGTTGCCCATCTGGCCGTCCGGCAGGCCCACGTCCATGCCGGAAGCGCCGATTTGGGTGATGGGGCTGCCGCCGAAGAGGCGGTCCAGGTTGGGTTTATTGGCTGCGGCAATGGCGTTGCCCTCCTTGGGGGCGATGCCGAAGCCGTCCAGGATCATGAGAAGAACTGGTTTTTGTGCCATAACTGTCAAAACCTCCTATTCAGTGAAAAGAAAGGGAGCGGCCGCCCTGCCAAGAGGATGGCCGCCCTCCGTTTCTCGCTCGTTACCGGGAAGCGGCCTTCACAATGGCCGCGAAGTCCTCAGGCTTCAAAGAAGCGCCGCCGATGAGGCCGCCGTCCACGTCCGGCTGGTCCAGCAGCTCCTCCGCGTTCTTGGCGTTCATAGAGCCGCCGTACTGGATGGTGATGGCGTCTGCGTCCGCCTGGCTGTACAGCTGGGCGATGGTGGCGCGGATGAGGGCGCATACCTCGTTGGCCTGCTCTGCCGTGGCGGTTTTGCCGGTGCCGATGGCCCACACAGGCTCGTAGGCGATGATGACGCGCTTCAGCTCCTCAGCGGTGACGCCCTGCAGGTCGATCTTGGTCTGCATGGCCACCACCTCGCCGGTAATGCCCTGCTCCCGCTGCTCCAGGTACTCGCCCACGCAGAGGATGACGGTGAGGCCGTTCTTCAGAGCGGCCTGGACGCGCTTGTTCACGGTGACGTCGGTTTCGCCGAAGTAGGTGCGCCGCTCGCTGTGGCCGATGATCACATAGGGCACGTTCATGGCCGCCAGCATGGGGGCGGAAATTTCACCGGTGTAAGCGCCGGAAGCCTCCCAGTGGCAGTTTTCCGCGCCGATTTTCACGTTGCTGCCCGCGGTGGTTTCCAGGGCGGTCTGCAGGTCTACAAAGGGGACGCAGGCCACCACGTCGCACCCGGCGTCCTTCACCAGGGGCAGAATACCCTCCAGCAGCTCTTTCGCCTCCGCCGGGGTCTTGTTCATTTTCCAGTTGCCGGCGATGACGGCCTTTCTCAGTGCCTTATTCATAGTAAAACGCTCCTTTTTCATCAAGATTGCAGAGACCGGAAAGGGGGCGGGGCAGAGCGCCCCGCCCCCTCCTCATGTGCGGATAAAATTATTTGTCGTTCAGGCAGGCGATGCCGGGCAGCACCTTGCCCTCCAGGAATTCCAGGGAAGCGCCGCCGCCGGTGGAAATGTGGGTCATCTTGTCGGCGAAGCCCAGCTTCTCCACAGCAGCCGCAGAGTCGCCGCCGCCGATGATGGAGATGGCGCCGCTCTCAGCCACAGCCTTGGCCACCGCAATGGTGCCGGCTGCGAAGTTGTCCCATTCAGAAACGCCCATGGGGCCGTTCCACACCACGGTGCCCGCGCCCTTCACAGCGCCGGAGAACAGCTCGCAGGTCTTGGGGCCGATGTCCAGGCCCATCCAGCCGTCGGGGATGTTGTCAGAGTTCACCGTCATGTGCTCGGTGTCGGGCTTGTACTCCTTGCCCACCACGTTGTCCACGGGGATGAGGAACTTGACGCCCTTCTCCTTGGCCTTGGCCATCATGTCCTTCGCCAGCTCCACCTTGTCCGCCTCGCAGATGGAGGTGCCGATGGAGTAGCCCAGGGCGTTCATGAAGGTGTAGGCCATGCCGCCGCCGATGATGAGGGTGTCAACCTTGTCCAGCAGGTTGTTGATGACGCCGATCTTGTCAGAGACCTTGGCGCCGCCCAGAATAGCCACGAAGGGGCGCTTGGGGTCGGTGAGGGCCCCGCCCATAATGGTGATTTCCTTCTGGATCAGGTAGCCGCACACGGCGGGCAGGTAGTCGGCCACGCCGGCGGTGGAGGCATGGGCCCGGTGGGCCGTGCCGAAGGCGTCGTTTACATAAATGTCAGCCAGGGAAGCCAGCTCCTTGGAGAAGGCGGGGTCGTTCTTCTCTTCTTCCTTGTGGAAGCGGACGTTCTCGATCAGCTCTACCTCGCCGTCCTGCAGGGAAGCGGCAATGCTCTTGGCGCTCTCGCCCACAACGTCCTTCGCCATTTTGACCTCCTGCCCCAGGGCCTTGGACAGGTACGCGGCGACGGGGGCCAGGGAGTACTTCATGTTGAACTCGCCCTTCGGGCGGCCCAGATGAGAGCACAGGATCACCTTGGCGTTCTTGGAGATCAGGTACTTAATGGTCTTCAGGGCCTCGTCGATGCGCTTGGGGTCGGTAATGTTGCCCTCCGCATCGAACGGAACGTTGAAGTCGCAGCGGACAAGCACTCTCTTGCCGGCTACGTCGATATCTTCAACGGTCTTCTTGTTGAGATAATTCATGTAACAGCACTCCTTTAATTCCACTTGGAATGATTTGCACAACTGAGCACTCTTATTATACAATGGCAGACTGCGCTTTTCAAGAGATTTCCTGTTCAAATCAGCGCCTTTCGTTAAATTTAGAACGATTTTACAGCCCTGCGGCAAAATCCCGGCCGGGCCTTCGTTTCTTTTGCCCGTCCCCTTGCGCCCCGGCCGCGCCTGTGCTATGCTGAAGGCAGAACGCATTGGGAGGGAACCAGATATGGAGCAAAGCAGCTTTTTTGACGCCCGGGGCGGCGAGCCCCTGGCCACCCGCATGCGCCCGCGCACCCTGGAGGAATTCGCCGGCCAGCGGCACCTGCTGGGGCCGGGCAAGGTACTGCGGCAGCTCATCGATTCCGACCAGGTCTCTTCCCTCATCTTCTGGGGGCCGCCCGGCGTGGGAAAAACCACCCTGGCCCGCATCATCGCCCACCGCACCAGGGCCTCCTTCATCGATTTCAGCGCCGTCACCAGCGGCATCAAGGAGATCCGCGAGGTGATGCAGCAGGCGGAGCAGAACCGCCGCTTCGGGGAAAAGACCATCCTGTTTGTGGACGAGATCCACCGCTTCAACAAGGCCCAGCAGGACGCCTTCCTGCCTTACGTGGAGAAGGGCAGCATCATCCTCATTGGGGCCACCACCGAGAACCCTTCCTTTGAAATCAACTCTGCCCTGCTTTCCCGCTGCAAGGTGTTTGTGCTGAACGCCCTCACCGCGGAGGAGCTCTGCGGCCTGCTCCGGGCGGCCCTGCAGGACCCCCGCGGATTCGGCGGCCAGGAGGTGCGCATAGACGGTTCCCTGCTGGAGATGATCGCCCGCTTTGCCAACGGGGACGCCCGCACCGCCCTGAACACCCTGGAGATGGCCGTCCTCAACGGGCGAAGGAAGGGGAGCGCCGTCACCGTGGACCGGGAGCTGCTGGAGCAGTGCACCTCCAAAAAATCCCTGCTCTACGACAAAAACGGCGAAGAGCATTACAACCTGATTTCCGCCCTGCACAAGTCCATGCGCAACAGCGACCCTGACGCCGCCCTCTACTGGCTGGCCCGCATGCTGGAGGCGGGGGAGGATCCCCTCTATGTGGCCCGCCGCCTGATCCGCTTCGCCAGCGAGGACATTGGCCTGGCGGACAGCCGCGCCCTGGAGATCGCCCTGGCCGCTTACCAGGCCAGCCACTTTTTGGGGATGCCGGAGTGCAATGTACACCTGGCCCACGCGGTGGTGTACCTTTCCCTGGCGCCGCGCTCCAACGCGGTGTACACCGCCTACGAGGCCGCCAAGCGGGACGCCCTCACCATGCTGGACGAGCCTGTGCCTCTGGCGCTGCGGAACGCCCCCACCGCCCTGATGAAGGAGCTGGACTACGGCAAGGGCTACCTCTACGCCCACGATACCCAGGAGAAGGTTGCCCGCATGGAGTGCATGCCCCCCTCCCTGGCGGGGAAGCGGTACTACTTCCCCACCGGCCTGGGAAGCGAGGCCCGCGCCAAGCAGAAGCTGGAGGCCGTCCTGGCCTTCCGCGCCGGCGGCGGGCAGGCAGAGCAGGCGCCGCCGCCGGACAGCGCCCCCGCCGGGAAGGAAAAGGGCTGAAAAAGCCGCCGCAGAGGCGGGAAGCGGCGGGGCGGAAGGCGGGAAGCGGCGGGGCGGAAACCGGTTTGCATACGGTTTTGGTTTCTGCTATAATGAAGGAAAACGAACGATTGGGGGAAATGGTTATGAAAAATCAGACGATTCTGGCAAAGGATGCGCCGGCAGCGGTAGGGCCCTATTCCCACGCGGTGCTGGCAGACGGCGTCCTGTACCTTTCCGGCCAGCTTGGCCTTGACCCGGCCACCGGGGTTTTGCCGGAAACCGTGGGCGAGCAGGCGGAGCAGTCCCTGAAAAACCTGGGCGCCGTCCTGCGGGCCGCCGGTATGGACTACTGCGACGTGGTGAAAACCACCGTGTTCCTGGCCGATATGAAGGATTTCGCGGAAATCAACGAGATTTACGCCCGCTATTTCCAGCAGGATCCCCCGGCGCGCTCCTGCGTGCAGGCGGCCGCCCTGCCGAAGGGGGCGCTGTTTGAGGCGGAAGCCATTGCGGTGAAAAAGTAACGGGAAAGGCGGAAGGGCAAAAGGCTTTCCGCCTTTTTTGTGCCTGCGGCAACACACAGAAAGGAGGGCGCTCTCTGTGCCCCACATGGAAACGAAGCAAAACAAACCGGCGGAAGGCTGGGCGGAACGGCCCCGCCAGGACCGCTGCCCCCATTTCCGCAAATGCGGCGGCTGCCAGCTGCAGAATATGGAATACCCCCGCCAGCTTGCCTGGAAGCAGGCGAGGGTAGAGCGGCTGCTTTCTCCCTTCTGCCAGGTTGCGCCCATTCTGGGCATGGAACACCCCTACCATTACCGGAACAAGGTGCAGGCGGCTTTCGCCCCCGGCCGCGGCGGGGCTCCGGTCTCTGGCGTGTACCAGTCCAGCACCCACCGGGTGGTGCCGGTGGACAGCTGCCAGATTGAGGACGAGACGGCCGACCGGATTATTGTGGATATTCGGAAGATGATGAAGAGCTTCCGCATCACCCCCTACGACGAGGCGGCCGAGCGGGGCCTGCTGCGCCATGTGCTGGTCAAAAGGGGCTTTTCCACCGGCCAGGTGATGGTGGTGCTGGTGACCTCCTCCCCGGTTTTCCCTTCCCGGAACAATTTCGTCAAGGCCCTGCTCCGCCTTCACCCGGAAATCACCACCATCCTGCTGAACGTGAACAAAATGCACACCAGCCTGGTGCTGGGGGAGGACGAGCGCGTGCTGTACGGCCCCGGCTATATTGAGGACGTGCTGTGCGGGCTCACCTTCCGCATTTCCGCCAAATCCTTCTACCAAATCAACCCGGTGCAGACCGAGGTGCTGTACCGCACCGCCATCTCCCTGGCGGGCCTTACCGGGCAGGAAACGGTTGTGGACGCCTACTGCGGCGTGGGCACCATCGGTCTGGCAGCCAGCCGGCAGGCGGGCCGCGTCATCGGCGTGGAATTAAACCGGGACGCGGTGCGCGACGCCATTACCAACGCCAGGCGCAACCGCATTGCCAACGCCCGCTTTTACGCCGGCGACGCAGGGGAATTCATGACCGCCATGGCCCAGGAGGGGGAGTCCGCCGGCGTGGTCTTTCTGGATCCGCCCCGGGCGGGCAGCAGCCAGGCGTTCCTCTCGGCCCTGGCCCGGCTGGGCCCCCAGCGGGTGGTGTACATTTCCTGCAATCCGGAAACCCAGGCCCGCGACCTGCGCTTCCTCACGGCCCACGGCTACCGCGCCCTCACCGCCCAGCCCGTAGACATGTTCCCCTGGACGGAGCATGTGGAGACGGTTGTGCTTCTGCAGAAGGAAGAAAATAGCCTGAAAAAAGTGCAGCAGAGGACCGCACGGGAGGATATGGCTGCGCCGGAGGCCCGAAGGGGCCGCCTATGAACGGAACAGGACGCCTGTGCTGGGGAAAATCCGGGTTCAAAATTGTCGTTCCTGCAATGCTTCTCGGGTAAAGCGAAAGCACGGGCCGGCTGCAGGGAGAATGGTAATGGTCAGGGGAAGAAGCGAGGTGTCTGCCGGGAAGGAAATCGGCTTCCGGAGAGGCGATCCGGCGTTTTAAGAGGAGGTAAAACAGCCATGAAGGATTACAGTATTCGCTCGGCGACCCGGGATGACCATGATAGGATCTATGCGCTCAAGGCGGAAGATGTCCGCCCGTATGTAGAAAGGATTTGGGGGTGGGACGAGGATTACCAGCGAAAAGACTTTGAAAACGACTGGACGTCTACCGGGCAATTCTATGTCGTTGAGACGGAGGGTGGATTCGCTGGATTTTTGCAGTGCTGCTGCGGCACCTTATATTATGAAGTGGCAGAGCTTCAC
>DVMK01000107.1 GCA_018715025.1 Candidatus Caccousia avistercoris | reverse complement strand
AAAATATAAAACCGTTTCCTCCCCTTGCCCGTTTCGCGAATAAAGGGGTACCTTTCCAAGCCGTTGGATCCTCCGCCGGACACTCTGGAAAATCCTCCATATTCCGCGGGGAAAGCGGGGCAAATTTCTCTGTTTCCCCTGGAATAAAAATATACTTTTTTAGTATGAATTGTGCTATACTAACTTCAAAAGGAGTTTGACAGGCGGCCGGAAGGACGCGCAGGCGGCGGAAGCGCCCCTCCCCTGCGCCGGGGCCGCCCAACCGGGAGGGCGCGGAATCTATATGGAGGTGTACTGTGATGACAAATACAGAGCAAAAGGTATATGGAAACCTGATCAACGGGGAATGGGTGGTTTCGCAGGGAAGCCAGCCCATTGAGGTGCGTTCGCCGGTGGACGGCTCGCTGGTGGGGCGGCTGTCCTCCATGTCCCAGCAGGAGCTGGACCAGGCGGCGGCCGCCGCCAAAGGGGCCCGCAAGGCCTGGGCGGCCTGCCCGGTGTACCAGAAGGCCCAGTACATGTACCGGGCCGCCGACCTGCTGGAGCAGCGGGCGGAGGAGATTGCGGAATGCCTGGTGATGGAGATTGCCAAGGACAGGAAGTCCGCTGTTTCTGAGGTAAAGCGCTCTGCCGACCTGCTGCGCTACACGGCGGACGTGGGCAAAAGCCTGCACGGCGAGACCATCTCCGGCGACAGCTTCCCCGGCGGCTCCCGTGGGAAAATGTCCTTCGTCACCCGGGTGCCGGTGGGCACGGTGCTGGCCATCTCCCCCTTCAATTACCCGGTGAACCTGGCCATTTCCAAAATCGGCCCGGCCCTCATGGGCGGGAACACCGTTATTCTGAAGCCCGCCACCCAGGGGGCCGTCAGCGCCCTGAAGATGGTGGAGGCCATGCAGGACGCCGGGCTGCCCGCCGGGGTGCTGAACACCGTCACCGGCCTGGGCAGCGTCATCGGGGATTCCATCGTCACCCATAAGGACGTGGATTTCATCAACTTCACCGGCAGCACAGAGGTGGGCCAGCACATTTCCGCCCTCACCGCCATGACCCCGGTGATTATGGAGCTGGGCGGCAAGGACGCGGCCATTGTGCTGGAGGACGCGGACCTGGACTTCGCCGCAGACAACATTGTGGACGGGGCGTACTCTTACTCCGGCCAGCGGTGCACGGCGGTAAAGCGCATTCTGGTGCTGGAGCAGGTGGCCGACGCCCTGGTGGAAAAGCTGAAGGTCCGCATTGAGCGGCTGAAAACAGGGGATCCCCGGGAGGCCGGCGTCACCGTCACCCCGCTGGTTTCCACCAAATCCGCCGATTTTGTGGAAAACCTCATGAAGGACGCCCTGGCCAAGGGCGCGGTGCTGGTCACCGGGGGAACCCGCCAGGGGAACCTGCTGGCCCCCACCCTGCTGGATCACGTGACCACCGGCATGGACGTGGCCTGGGTAGAGCCCTTCGGCCCGGTGCTGCCCATCATCCGGGTTTCCTCCCAGCAGGAGGCGGTGGAGATCGCCAACCGCTCCGAATACGGGCTTCAGTCCTCGGTATTCACCAACAACCTGAACAAGGCGTACTCCATCGCCGCCCAGCTGGAGGTGGGTACGGTACAGATCAACAACAAGCCGGAGCGCGGCCCCGACAACTTCCCCTTCCTGGGCGTGAAGAGCTCCGGCATGGGGACGCAGGGGGTGCGGTATTCCATTGAGGCCATGACAAGGCCGAAGGCCGTCACCATTAACCTGACGGAGGAATAAACAAGCCGGAAAAGGGGCGCTGGGAAATGGGACAGAAGTGGAAGGACGAAATCGCCCGGCGGGAGGCCGCCAGGGCAAGATACAACCGGCAGTCCCTGGCGCTGGGGCTGGGCAAGCTGGTTTGGTTTGTGCTTTTGTGCTGCACCGGGTACCGGCTGCTGGCCGGGCCCTCCTCCTGGGTGTGGCCGGCCCTGCTTGCCGGGGAGCTTGCGGTTTTCGCGGCCGCCTGCCTGCTGCACCGGCAGGTGAACCGGCGCATGGCCCGGGAAAAGGGCCTGCAGGAGGCCGCCGCCCGCCGTCTGGCCCGCCTGGAGGGCCGCTGGCAGGAGTTCCCCGGCGCCGGGGAGGAATTTGCAGACGGCGCCCACCCCTACGCCCAGGATCTGGACGTGGTGGGGAAGCGCTCCCTGTTCCAGCTGCTCAGCAGCGCCTTCACCCACTGCGGCCGGGCCCGCTTTGCCGCGGATCTGCTGGCCCCCGCCTACTCCCGGGAGGAGCTGCTCCGCCGGCAGAAGGCGGTGGAAGAGCTGGCCGGGCAGGAGGAGTGGACGGCGGAGCTGGAGTACCTGCTGGCTCAGGTGGGGGACGACCCGGCGTTTCCCCGGCTGCTGGAACAGCTGGGGGACGGCAGGCTGTTCCTGCGCAGCCGGGCGGCCCGGGGAATGCTTACGGCAAGCCGCGTTCTCACCTGTGGTTCCGTGGCGGCAGCCGCCGTCACCGGCGCGCCCCTGGCCCTGGGGGCGGCCTCTCTGCTCATTCTGGTTCAGCTTCTGCTGTGGGGCCTGGGCATGGGGCCGGTCAACCGGTACCTGGGGGCCGTGCGGGATCTGTCCTACCGGCTGAGCCGGTACGAGGAACCGGTGCGGGCTGTGGCAGAGCACCCGTTCCAGGGGGAAAAGCTGCGGGAAATTTCGCAAACCATGGCGGAGGCCCTGCAGGGGATCCGCTCCCTCTCCACCCTTTCCCGGCGGGTGAGCCAAAGCCGGAACAGCCTGGCCGCCCTGGCCTTGAACGGCCTGTTCCTGTGGGACTTCGGCTGCGCCGCCGGGCTTTCCCGGTGGAAGCAGGCCCACGGGGAAAAGGCGGAGGGGTGGTTCGCCGCCCTGGGCGAGCTGGAAGGCCTGATGAGCCTGGCCAACCTGCCCCTGGCCTGCTCCACGGTGTGCCTGCCCCAGCCCTGGCAGGGGCCCGGCCTGCAGGCCAGGGACATGGGCCACCCGCTGCTCCGCAACGAGGCGCGGGTGTGCAACGACTTTTCCATGGGCCGGGAGATCCGCATCATCTCCGGCTCCAACATGTCGGGAAAAACCACCTTCCTGCGCACGGTGGGGGTGAACCTGGTGCTGGCCCAGGCGGGGGGCTATGTGTGCGCCCGGGAGTTTCGCTTCGCCCCGGCGCGGCTGGCCACATCCATGCGGATTGCAGACAGCCTTTCCCAGGGGATTTCCACCTTTTACGCGGAGCTGAAACGGATCAAAGCCATTGTAGATGCCGCCCGCACGGATCCCTCCGTCTTTTTCCTCATTGACGAAATCTTCCGGGGCACCAACTCGGCAGACCGGCAGAAAGGGGCGCAGGCCGTGCTGGAGGCCCTTTCCCGGCTGGGGGTTTCCGGCCTTATCACCACCCACGACCTGGAGCTTTGCCGACTGGAGGAAACCTGCCCCGGCGTGTCGAACCAATGCTTTTTTGAACGGTACGAGCAGGGGAAAATCCTTTTCGACTACAAAATCCACCCGGGCGTTTCCAAAACCACCAACGGCGCCTTCCTGCTCCGCCAAATCGGCCTTCCTCTTCCGGACGAAGAAAAGCAGCGCGGCGGCTGCTGAATGTAACCCTGGCTTTGTGGGAAAAGTAAACGCAGTGAGAAAGGAGAGTATCTACCATGATCAACCCTAGAAAGGTGGCGGTGGTGGGCTGCGGCTTCGTGGGCTCCTCCATCGCCTTCAGCCTCATGCAGCGGGGGCTGTTTTCCGAGCTGGTGCTCATTGACGCCAACCAGGCAAAGGCGGAGGGCGAAGCCATGGACCTGGGCCACGGCCTGCCCTACACCGCCGCCATGGACATCTACGCCGGCAGCTACCAGGACGCGGCGGACTGCTCCCTCATCATCATCACCGCCGGGGCCAACCAGAAGCCCGGGGAAACCCGGCTGGATCTGATTGGGAAGAACGTGGCCATTCTGAAGAGCATTCTCCCCCAAATCACCGCCGTGGGCTTTGAGGGGATCCTGCTCCTCGTCTCGAACCCGGTGGACGTGCTCACCTACGCGGCCCAGCGCATCTCCGGCTACCCGGCCCGGCGGGTCATCGGCTCCGGCACGGTGCTGGACACCGCCCGTCTGAAGTACCAGCTGGGCCGCCATCTGGATGTGGACAGCCGCAGCGTGCACGCCGTCATCATCGGCGAGCACGGCGACAGCGAGCTGGCCGTGTGGAGCGGGGCCAACGTTTCCGGCATTGACCTGAACCATTTCTGCGAGCTGCGGGGCCACTTCGACCACCAGGGCTCTATGCAGCGCATCTACGAAAGCGTGCGGGACAGCGCCTACCAGATCATCGAACGGAAGGGCGCCACCTACTACGGCATCGCCATGGCGGTGGCCCGCATTGCCGAGTGCATTGTAAAGGACGAACACGCGGTGCTTCCCATTTCCGTAGAACCGGAGGGGGAATACGGCTTGTCCGGCCTGGCGCTGAGCCTGCCCTCGGTGGTGGGGAAAAACGGGGTGGAAAAGGTGCTGGAAATCCCCCTCAGCCCAGAGGAAAGCGCCGCCCTGCTGGACTCTGCCCTGCAGCTGCAGAAGGTTATTTCTCAGCTGAAGCTGTAACCGGCCGCCCCGAACCCTCCCCAGCCTTTTCGCTTCCCCGCCGGTGAACCGCCGGCGGGGAAGCTTTGCGTCCGCCGCATTTCCTTCTGGTTCTTTTTTCCCTGGTGTGCTACAATGAAGAAAATCTTCCCTGTGCGAGGTGCTGTGCTGTGAAAACAAAGGAAATCCATATCCGCGACCCCTTCGTGCTCCCCTGGGAGGGGAAATATTATCTGTACGGAACCAGAGGCGCCACCTGCTGGGGCAAGGCAGACGGCTTTGACGTGTACAGCAGCGCCGACCTGGAAAACTGGGAGGGGCCTGTGGAAATTTTTCACAACGACGGCCGCTTCTGGGCGGACCGGGAATACTGGGCCCCGGAGGTACACCGCTACCGGGGGGCCTTCTACCTGCTGGCCTCCTTCCATTCCGCAGACCGGCGGCGCGGCACGCAGATCCTGCGGGCAGACAGGCCTGAGGGCCCCTTTGCGCCCATCAGCGGGGGGCCTGTCACCCCGCCGGAGTGGGAATGCCTGGACGGCACCCTGTACCTGTCCGGCGAGGGCCGCCCCTACCTGGTGTTCTGCCACGAATGGCTGCAGGTGGGGGACGGCGAGATGTGCGCCATGGAGCTTACCGGGGATTTGACCGCCCCGGCGGGGAAACCCTGGGTGCTGTTCCGGGCTTCCCAGGCCCCCTGGGCCCGGCCGGTGGACGGGCGGCCGGGCTGCTTTGTCACCGACGGCCCCTGGATGCACCGATGCCCGGACGGCCGCCTGATGATGCTTTGGTCCAGCGGCGGGGCGGAGGGCTACGCCCAGGGGGCCGCTTTCTCCAGCAACGGGGAGATCACCGGAACGTGGAGCATTCCGGACACGCCCATCTTCGCTAAGGACGGGGGCCACGGCATGATTTTCCGGGGCTTCGACGGCCGCCTGCGCCTGGTGCTCCACTCCCCCAACGAAACGCCGCGGGAACGCCCCCTTTTCCTGCCCGTAGCCCGGGGAGGAAGCGCCTGCTGGCCCGAAGGGACAACGGAGGAGTAAGCGCCCTTCCCCCACCTTCCGCCGCCCGAAAAACGGCGCGGCGCAAAAACTCCCGCCGGGGAACTGCCGGCGGGAGTTTTTCAATTCAGGGGAACGTATAGGCGGTAGGTGATTTCTACCGTAGAGATTTGCCCGGAAAGGACGTTCACCTGCAAAATAATCTGCGTTTTCTCATTTTCGGTGATCCATTCCTCCCGGTAGCTGTCCTCCCGGCGGGCTTCCACATCCTCCCAGCAGCCGGTAAGCCTGTTTTCCAGCAGCGGGTAGGTGTCCGGCTCGCCGCAGGCATCCTCCAGCTGGCCGTACAGTTCCCTTCCCAGAGCCGTGGGATCTTCCCCATCCTGCAGAACGGCGGTGTAGCGAACGCCAAAAAAACGATAGGGCTTCTGTGACATATCCAGCAGGAGGATGGGGGTAAAGGAACCGCCTCCCACCTCCCGAAGCTGCGGCGCAGGCACTCCTCTGTTGATCTGCTCCTCCGACACCTCACCAGGGAAAATTCCATACCGGGCGAAAGCCGCCTCCTCCGGCTGCAGATACAGCTCCTCCACCGCAGCGATCTCCTCCTCTGACAGCAGGCCGGAGGCAGGCGGCTGTTCATAGCAGTAAGTAATCTTTACCGTGGAGGTTTCTCCGTCTGGAAAACCAATCTGCAAAAGAATTCTTGTCTTTCCATTGTCTGTGAGCCATTCCTCCTGGTACTGGCTTCCCTGGCACTTTTCGATCTCTTTCCAGGAATCGGAAATTCTGTTTACCAGCAGCGGGTAGGTGTCCGGCTGGCCGCAGGCGTCCTCCAGCTGGGCGTACAGCTCCCTTCCCAGAACCGTGGGATCTTCCCCGTCCTGCAGAACGGCGGTGTAGCGGATTCCATAAAATGCGCCGGGGTTTTGCGTAACGTCGAATAAAAGCACAGGGGAAAAGCTGTGCTCCTCTATCTCCCGCGTCTGTGGCACAGGGATTCCGGCCGCAAGCTCCTCCTCCCGGGCTTCCCCGGAAACCCCATAGAAGGGAAACACTTCCTCCGTGGCTTTCCCATACAGGGTCTCCAGTTCTCCCACCTCCTCCTGAGACGGCAGCCCTGCGGCAGGCGGCTTCTCACAGCCTGCAAAAAGCAGGGCCAGCGGCAGAAGGAAGAAAAACAGTTTTTTTCGCGTTTTCATGGCTGCGCCTCCTGTCTTTTCTGCAGTATGGCAGGCATAAAATCAGTGTGTTTTGCTATAATTATCATCTAAAATAATTATATCATAAATTGCATTTTTTATCAAATATATCACGGTTTTAAATTCGCTGCTATTAGAAATCTGGAAAAAGCGTTTTGCGCAAACCATGATATATTTCCACAACCTTTGGCTATGGCGGCCAAAGGGGAAGCGTGGTATGCTTTGCTTGCAGCAAGGCTTCCGGCGGCAGGCCGGGAAATACGAGGGAGGGGCGGGATTTGTCCATGCTTGCCACGTCTGTCAATACCGATTACAACAACGATCTGCACAGCTGGGAGGAAACAGAGCGCCAGCTGCGCTGTATTGCGGAGGCCGGGTTCACCCACACCCAGTGGATCCACGACTGGGAGGGGGAATACCTGTACAGCCCCAGCGAAATGCGCCAGGCCAGGGCCGCCCTGGACTTCTACGGGCTGAAGGGCCACACGGTGCACGCCACCGAGGGGCGGGCCCGGAAAAACTACACCAGCTCCAACCCCTACCTGCGGCAGGCCGGGGTGGATCTGGTGAAAAACCGCATCGATTTCTGCGCCGCCATCGGGGCCGGCGCCATGGTGCTGCACATGCAGCTTCCCTTTCGGGAATTTTTGAAAAACAGGGATTACCAGGAGGAGTATTACGCCCAGGTGTACCGTTCCTTTGACGAGCTGCAGCCCTACGCCAGGGCGGCCGGGGTGCGCATTGCCCTGGAAAACCTGCTCATCACCCCCCGGGAGTTCCAGATCGACAAATTTGAGCGGATGTTCCGCCGCTATGACAGCGATTTTCTGGGCATGTGCTTCGACTCCGGCCATGCCAGCATTATGTTCCCGGGAAATTATTATGAGCTGCTGGAACGGTACTCTGACCGGCTTATCGTCACCCACCTGCAGGACACGGATTCCCTGGACCCCGCCCTGCTGGGGGATGACAGGGCTGTGTGCCGGGCCGACGTGCACCGCCCGCCCTTCACCGGCGTGCTGGACTGGAGCAAAATCGCCTTCTGGGTGGCCCGTTCCCCGGTGGAGATGCCCGCCGACTTTGAGATCGGCCTGCGGTACGGCTCCTCCTTCCCCACCCGCGGGGAAGAGATCCGCGCCCTGCAGGATGTGCGGGAAAAGGCGGAGCGCTTTCACCGGATGGTGCTGGAGGAAAAGGAAAAGGCAGCCCGGGAGGGATAACCCTCCTGCAGGCGCTGCCCATGCCAAAGGGGGGACGGCAGAACGCCGTCCCCCCTTTCTTACTTGCCGGAATCCTGTGGGGCATACCATCCCCTGTGACAATTTTTCACCAAATGATCCACAGAGGAAAATTATTCTGTGGGATAAGTTCCGCAGAAGGGCTGCAGCGCGGGCTTTCCTGCCTGGGAAGCTTCCTTGCCCGGCGACGGCAGGAGCCTGCGCGATTTGCCCGCCGCAGGCGCGGTTCGTCCCGCATCCTTTGACAAAGGAGGGGACAAGCTTCTTCTTTCCCCCTTCTTTGCAGAAAGGGGGTGCGGCTTATGTACATAACGGTAGATCAATTGTTTGATTTCACGTTGGTACTCCTTGGCGTGGCCGGATTTGTCTGGCTCATCGCCAAAGCTGTATACAAAAAAGGGAAGTAACCGCTTTACGTTTCAGACCGTAGCAGTTACTCCCTTATAAGAGTAATATGCGGGACGAATCGTTAAGCCGAAACGCCCTTTCCTTTGTCTTTATGATAGCACACAGGCCCCAAAAAGTCAACGAACCGGCCCGTGAGAGTTTTTCACGAAGCCGCGCCGCGGGCCGCTGCGGGCGGCCCCCCGCCCAGGGAGAGCCGCCGCAGGCGGCGGGTGCGCGTCTTGCCCGCCGCAGGCGCGGCCGGATTCGTCAGTCTGTTTCCGCGTATTTTACCAGCTTCTGGGCGTAGAGCCCGGCGGAGCAAAGCTGCCCGGAGCCGGTCACGCCCTCGCGGGAACCGTCTATGTCCGGGTTGGCATAGGAGTTAAACCATTTTTCCAGCTTGCGGCGGTAGGTGAGGATGAGCTCCCCGTAGGCCGGGTCGTCAATCAGGTTGTGCTCCTCGTTGGGATCCTTCTCCAGGTCGTAAAACTCATGGTACCCGTAGGGGTAACGCACCACCAGCTTGTGGGTCTGAGAGCGGATCATCCGCACCGGGCCGTACTCGTCGAACACCACCACGTCGCCCCCGGGCAGGGTGCCGCCCCACAGGGCGGGCAGGAAGCTGCGGCCCGGCAGGCGGGAGGTCACCTGCATGTCAAGGCCCAGGAAGTCCAGCAGGGTGGGGAACCAGTCGTAAGCGCTCACCATGGCCTTGCACACGCTTCCCTTGGGGATAAGCGGCGGGTACGAGATGAGGAAGGGCACCTTCACGGCGGTGTCGTACATGTTCATGGGCCGGGTGCCGTTGCCCTTGCCCCAAATGCCGTGGTGGCCCATGCTCATGCCGTTGTCTGCGGTGAACACCACCAGGGTGTCGTTCGTCAGGCCCTTTTCCTCCAACCGGCGGAGGATGCGGCCAATGCCCGCGTCCATGGCGGAAATAGCCGCGAAGTAGCCCCGAAGGTTTTCTTTCCGCCTGGGGGTGCCGTACACCGGGCCGGTGGTCATGTCGGGGTGATCGGGAACGTCTGGGATGCTCTCAAACTGGCAGGAATCGTAGTAGTCGATCCACTCCTTGGGGTGATGCTCCGCCCCCCAGGGGGAGTGGGGCGCCGTGTAATGAACGCTCAGGTAGAAGGGATCCTCCCCCTCTGCCAGCTCGTCCAGGAATTCCAGCGCCCGGTCGGTGATAAGGTCGGTGACGTATTTGCCGTGCTCCACGGTGATGGAGCCGTTTTCCACAATATCCGGGTGGTAGTAGAAGCAGCCGCCCTTGCCGATGGTGTACCACCGGGAAAACCCGTGCTGCGGGGTGACGCTGTCCCCCAGGTGCCACTTGCCGCTGAGGGCGCAGGTGTAGCCGTTCTGGGCCAGAATGTCGGTGTATGTGGTTTTGCCCGCCAGGTACTGGATGGGTTTCTCTTCGTCGGCATAGCCGCCGTAGGGGTTTTCCTTCCCCTGGGCGGCAAACTTTTCCGCGTCCACGTTCCCCGAGCGCAGCCAGTCCAGCACGCCGTGGGAGGAGGGGATATCCCCCGTCAGCAGGGAAGCCCTGGCCGGGGAGCACACCGGGGACGCGCAGAAAAAGTTTTCAAACCGCATGCCGTTTTGGGCAATGGCGTTCAGGGAGGGGGTGTACAGCTCCGGCGTGCCGGCGCAGTTCATGGCCCAGGGTCCCTGGTCGTCGCTGAGAATAAATATAATGTTAGGCTTTTTTGCCATGGAAAGCTCCTCCCCTCTCTCACTGCCAGTCCGGGTTCGGCTCTGGGAACCTGGCCCCGGATTCCCGCTGCCAGTTGTGCAGCAGGGCCCGCAGCTCCGCCGTCTTTTCCGGGTGCTGGGCGGCAATGTTGTTCTGCTCGCTCAGGTCGGCTTCAATGTCGTACAGCTCGCACCGGCCGTCCTCGAAGAATTCGATGAGCTTATACTTGCCCAGCACCACCGAGGAGCCGGGGGTACCCCCCTGGTTGCCGTAGTGGGGGTAATGCCAGAAGAGGGGACGCTCCGGGATGGCCTCGCCCCGCAGCAGGGGCATCAGGCTCACACCGTCCAGATCGCCGGGGGTTTTCTCCGCCGCCCCGGCAAACTCCAGGAAGGTGGGGAAGAAGTCCGGGGTGGTGACGGAGGTGCGGCAGCAGGTGCTGGGCTTTACCAGCCTGGGGTACCACACAATGAGGGGCACCCGGGTGCCGCCCTCGTACATCCAGCCCTTGCCCTCTTTGGCGGGCAGGTTGCAGGTGGGGGAGCCCTCTGCGGTGGCCAGGCCCCCGTTGTCAGAGGTGAAGATCACCATGGTGTCCTGGGCCTTGCCGCTCTCCTCCAGGGCCTTCATCAGGCGGCCGATGTTCTCGTCCAGGTTCCAGATCATGGCGGCGTAAATGGCGTTGGACTGCACCGTGCGGCGCACCACCCGGCCGTGCTCGTGGGCGGGGATGGGCTCGCCCTCCACCAGGGGCTGCGCGCCCTGTTCTATGGCCTCCGCCTTTTGGCGGAACCGCTCAATGTCCTTCTCCTTGGCCATAATGGGCATGTGTACGGTGTAATGGCACAGGTTCAGGAAGAAGGGCCGCTCCTCCCCGGACTGGATGAGGCGGATGGCCTCGTCGGTGAGCCGGTCCGTCAGGTACTCGCCCTCGGGGCCCTCGGGCAGGGTGGGGATGCCGTAGGGCACAAAGTACCCCTGCTTGGGGTGGCCCCAGGAGCAGCCGCCGATGTTCTTCTCAAAGCCGTAACGCTCCGGGTAGTGGGCCTCGTCGCCCAGGTGCCACTTGCCCACGTGCCAGGTGGCGTAGCCCTCCTCCTTCAGGCACTGGGCCAGGGTGCGGGCCCCCTCCGGAATATGCTTCAGGTAAGGCGCGTCAATCAGCTTCCCCTTCAGGGGGTGGCATTCGCCGGTCATGTCAATCCAGTCGGTGACGCCCACCCGGGCCGGGTACTTGCCGGTGAGGAAGCTGGCCCGGGAAGGGGAGCACACCGGGCAGGAGGCGTAGGCGTTGGGGAAAACCATTCCTTCCCGGGCAAGGCGGTCAATGTTGGGGGTTTCGTAGAAGGTGGAGCCGGTGCAGGCCAGGTCGCGCCAGCCCATGTCGTCCAGCAGGATGAACAGGATGTTCGGTTTCTTTGCCATAATGCAATGCCCTCTCTTTTCCAGGGCGCCCGGCGGAAAAGCCTTCCCCCCGCCGTCGCCCTAACTTGCGCGGACAGCGCCGCGCCCCGCCCACAGGGGGAGGAACGCGGCGCCGCCGTCGGTTTTGATATGGGAAATTGTGTCCTTGTAAGTAAGCTTATGCCGCGTTCTGGGCGTTGTAAGCCTCGGTCAGCTCGGCCAGCATCTCTTCGCCGCCCTGGGAACGCCAGCTTTCGCTCAGCTGCTGGGCGCCCTCTTCGATGCCGATCTTGCCCTGGAGCATGTCGGAGAAGTACTGGATGAACACGTCGTTCAGGGTGCTGCCGTTTTCGATCTCCAGAGGAGTCTTCTGGTTTACCAGGTTGGGAACCTGAGCCTGGGTGGCAAGCTCTACGCTGGCCAGCGCACGATCCTTGTCAGGGTCGCTGTCAGGCATGTAGCCGCTTTCCAGAGGCCAGTAGAAGGAGCCCCATGCCAGCGCATGGCACCAGCCGTCGGGAGAGAAGGCGTCCTTGGCGCGCTCTTCCTCGTTGAACACTACGGTGTCGCCGTCCATGGTGTAGTGAATGCCCTCAATGCCCAGACGGAGCAGGTTGTTGCCTTCCTCAGACACCATGAAGTTGATGAACTCAGCGGCCTTGTCCGGATTGGCGCAGTTGGCGGTAATGCAGGTGAAGAAGCCGCCCTTGCCCTGCGGGGTTATGCCGAAGCTCTCGCCGTCGGGGCCCACGGGGGGCAGGTCGTACACGACGGTGGCGTCGGGGAACAGCTCTTTCACGTTGTTTTCATGCCGGGTCACATGGCGGTACAGGGTGGCGTTGAAAGCGCCTGCACGGCCCTGGTAGAATTTCTCTTCCTTCTTGCTGGCGTCGTTCAGCATCAGCTCCTGATCCACGAACCCGTTGTCCCACAGGTCCTTAATGTACGTCATGGCGGGCACAAAGCCGTCATACTCGAACCAGGGCGCCACGTTGCCGTCCTCGTCCAGCATGTAGTCGGCGTACTCGCGGCCGTAGGCGTAGAACACCCAGTCAAAGGGGGTTTGGCCGGTGCTGCTGCTGGGCTTGTCGGCTGTGTAGCCTACGGTGTCGTTCTGGCCGTTGCCGTCCGGATCCTGGGTGGTGAAGGCTTCCAAAACCGCACGCATATCGTCCAGGGTCTTGGGGTACTCCATGCCTACTGCTTCCAGCCAGTCGCCGCGCATCATAATCAGCACATTAGACGCATGCAGCTGGGTAATGAAGGGCACGCCGTAGTATTTGCCGTCGGTAGCGCTCCAGGAATAGTCCTTTTCAATCCAGCTTTGCATGTCAGGGCAGTTCTCAAAGAACTGGTTCAGCTCAATGACCATGCCGTTGTCAATCCAGCCCTGGGTGGCGGAGGTACCGAAGGCGCCGGTGACCACGTCGGGGAAGTCGCCGGAAGCCATGGCCACGTTCACCTTCTCGGTGTTGCCCTCAGGAACGATCTGCACATCCAGGTCAATGCCCAGCTGCTCGTTGATGGCCGCGATGATCCGGTCGCCCTCCTGAATGGGCTCGGCGGCGGTGTCGCCGGTGGTGAGCCACTCAATGGGCACCGGTTCGCCGGAGGTTTCGCCGCCGTCGCCGGCCGCAGAGGCGCTCCCGCCGCCGGTGGAAGCCGTGCCGCCCGAAGGGCTGGAGCAGGCTGCCGCTGAGGCCGCCATGGCAGCGCACAGGAACAGGGCCAGTAATCTTTTTGTTGCTTTCATCTGGTTTTACCACCTTTCCTTGTCTATACACGCAATCTATCTGCTGTTTTTCAGGGAATACAGGGTTCAGCCCTTTACCGCCCCTGCGGTGATGCCCTTGGCGAAGTATTTCTGGAAGAAGGGGAACACCAGCATAATGGGGATGATGGCCATCATCACGGCAGCCATTTTCATGGGCTGCCCCAGCAGAAACAGGCTCTGCGTGCTGGAGTAGGAGGCCTCGCTCTCGAACAGCATGGAGCGCAGGAACAGCTGCAGGGGCCATTTCTCCTCGTCCATAATGTACATAATGGCGTTGAAGAAGTCGTTCCAGTGGTCCACCGCGTAGAACAGGGCGATGGTGATGATGGAGGGGCGGGAGATGGGAAGAATGATGCGGAACAGCACGCCGATTTCGGTGCAGCCGTCCAGCATGGCGGACTCTTCCAGCTCGTGGGGCAGGTCAAAGAGGAAGTTCCTCATGATGATGAGGTAGGAGGTGTTCACGGCGGTGGGCAGGATCATGGACCACAGGGAGTTCATGAGGCCCACATCCTTCACCACGATGTAAGTGGGGATGATGCCGCCGGAGAACATCATGGTGAACACCGCCAGGAAGGTGAGGAACCGGTGGCCCTTCAAATCCTTCTTGGAAAGGGTGTAGGCCGCCATGACGGTGACCAGCAGGTTGATGATGGTACCCACCACGGTGATGAAGATGCTGTTGGCGTAGGAGGTCCACAGCGTATTGTTGGAGAACATGAACTGGTAGCCCTCCAGCGACCATTCGCTGGGCCACAGGTGAACGCTGGTGCTCAGGTACGACTTCAGCGAGCTGAACGAAACCACCAGAGTGTCCCAGAAGGGGTAAATACAGGTGAGGGCCAGCAGAACCAGAAGGACAATGTTGATCACGTCGAAGAGCCGGCTGCCGAAGCCGCGCTTGATGCGGTTGGGGTTGCGTTTCACGATAGTCATCAGTACACGCCCTCCTCTCCGGCCACACGGGCCAGCTTGTTGGCGAAAATGAGGAGCACGAAGTTGATCACGGATTTGAACAGGCCCACGGCCGCCGCCAGCTCAAATTTGCCGTCCTGCAGGCCGGCGCGGTACACGTAGGTGTCGATGATGTCTGCCGTGCCGTATACGCCGGGGTGGTACAGAACGAAAATCTGCTCGAAGCCCGCCTGCATCAGGTTGCCGATGCGCATGATGAACATGACCACAATGGTAGACATAATGCAGGGCAGGGTAATGTGGAACAGCTGCTTCCAGCGGCCGGCGCCGTCCACGGTGGCCGCCTCGTACAGCTGGGGATCCACCGCCGTGAGGGCCGCCAGGTAGATGATGGTGTTGTAGCCGAAGGTTTTCCAAATCATGGAAACCACCATGGTGCCTACGAAGTACCGCTCGTCGGTAAGGAATCCAATGGGCTGGAAGCCCAGCAGCTTGATGAAGCCGTTCACAATGCCGGTGTCCATAGAGAGCATGTTGGTGAGAATGCCGCCCATGACCACCCAGGAAATAAAGTTGGGGATGTACACCGCCGTCTGAATTCCCTTCTTCAGCTTGCTGGACCGCACCTCGTTCAGCATGAGGGCGATGATGATGGGGAAGGGGAAGCCGAAGATAAGACGAATGACACTGATGTAAATGGTATTCCATACCACGGAGTAGAATTTTTCCATGCCGAAAAGGGTTTCAAAGTGCTCGAACCCCACCCAGGGACTTCCCAGAATGCCCACCATGGGGTTGAAATCCTTGAAGGCCATGGTAG
>DVMK01000106.1 GCA_018715025.1 Candidatus Caccousia avistercoris | reverse complement strand
GGCTTCGTACCGGTCGCAGATCTCATCGGTTTCTCCAAAGGCCACCTGCTTGCCGTGGTCCAGCCAAAGCACCTTGTCGCACATGTCCCGGATCTGGCTGTTGGAGTGGGACACCAGAATGGTGGTTGCCCCTCCGCGGATGATCTCGTGCATCTTTTCCTCGCTCTTTTTCCGGAAGGCCCCGTCGCCTACGGAGAGAACCTCGTCCAGGATCAGGATTTCCGGGTTTACCAGGCTGGCGATGGAGAAGGCAAGCCGGGACTTCATGCCGGAGGAAAGCTGCTTGAAGGGCCGGTCCTGGAAGTCCTCCAGCTCGGCGAATTCTATGATTTGGCCGTACATCTCGTTCATGTAGGTGCGGGTGTAGCCCAGCATAGCCCCGCGCAGGTAGGTGTTTTCCCGCACGGTCAGGTCGCCGTCGAAGCCCGAGGCCAGCTCCAGCAGGGCGGCCACCGTGCCGTTGACCTTTACCTTGCCCCGGGTGGGCTCCATAATGCCGGTAATTACCTTCAGCAGGGTAGATTTCCCGGCCCCGTTGCTGCCCACAATTCCCAGCATCTTGCCTTTTTCCAGCTGGAAGGTGACGCCGTCCACTGCCCAGAATTCCTTCACATGGTAGTCCCGCTTGATTTTGCGGACAATGTATTCCTTCAGGCCAATATCCTTGAAATCCCCAAGAATATAGCGGATGGCCACGTCGTTCAGTTCAATCGCATTCAAAGCGTTTCCTCCTGGCTTTACACATAATAAAGGAACCTGTAGTTGTATTTCCGGTAGATAAACCCGCCGATGAGAAGCGCCGCCAGGGCGTAAAAGGCGCACAGCACATGGAACATGGGGTGGGGGATTGCGCCGTCAATGACGATTTTCCGGAAATAGCGGATGTACACGAACACCGGGTTCGCGTAGAACAGGTAGCGGAAGTGCAGGTCGTAGGCTTCGATGTTGTAAAAGATGGCGGAAAAGTACATGAGGGCCAGGGTGAAAATATCGTACAGGTATTGGATATCCTTGAATACCACATACAGGGCGGACAAAATAAGCCCCACGCCGATGTTGAACACCACCAGGCAGGCGATGGGGTACAGCAGGCACAGGAATTTCCAGGTGAAGGGAAGGCCGTCGGCGGCCACGAAGATGAAGAAAACCACCAGCGTCAGGCCAAAGTTGATGAGGGAGGAAACGTTGCGGGAAAGCAGGAACAGGTATTTCGGCACGTTCACCTTGGTAAAGATTCCCGCGTTGGCAATGAGGGAACCCATTCCGCCTGAGGTGGCGTCCTTAAAGTACGAGTATACCAGGTTGCCTGCGAACATGTAGACGATGTAGTGGGGGGTGGAGCGGCCGAAAAACTGGGTGAACACCAGGGCCATGACGCTCAGCATGAACAGGGGGGAAAGAAGGCTCCAAAACATGCCCAGTACCGTCCGCTTGTACTTCTTTTTGAAATCCCGCTTGACCAGCTCTTCAAAGAGAAAACGGTGCTTTTTCAGCTTTTCCAGAGTAGAAAGAATTAACTGCATAGCTTTTCTCCAATCCTCACAAATGCTTGCGCAGCAAGCGCTTTGCTGCGCTGCGCCGGGCCGTCCCCGGCGGCAGAAGAATCGTTTCCGCCCGTTTTTTGTAGTAAGGGCCGGGGGCTTCCATGCCGGCGAAATGAAGGCGGGGCAAAAACGCCAGGGAAGCGCCCTCCCGCTTCAGGTAAAGCAGGTAGGCCCCCAGCAGGCGCTCGGCCAGGTAACCGTCTACCCGCAGGGCCTGGGCCGTGTAGCCGGTCACATCCTTTTTCCGGTCGTATTCCTCCAGAACAGAAAACAGCCACTGGCAGTAGCCGCAGAACAGCTCGCGCTTCATCAGGCAGAGGTTGCCGAAAAAGTGGGCGGTGCCGGAAAGGTACTGCTGGGCCGCCTGGTACAGGGCGGGCCTGCCGCCCTGCAGCACGCTGCACACCAGCGCCAGGTCTCTGCCGTGGTGGTGCGGGGCCTGGGCGTAATGCCGGGCTACGGTTATGTGCATTTCCTCAGGCACGGGGGCGATCACGTCGTACTGCCGGAGGGAGTCCCACAGCCCTTGGGAAAAGTAGCCGTTTTTTTCCAGGGTGCGGTGGTCTGGCCCGCGCAGTACCCGGTACGGCCTTCCCCAGGGCCCGGAAGAGGCCCGGCGGAAATCTGCCGAAGCGAAGGAAAGGTAGCGGCGGTAATGAAACAGCCCCTGGTATTGGGCGCAGTCGTTCTTCCAGGCCCAGTACAGCCCGGTGAGCTCGCAGTAGGAACGGTTCCTGCCGGAGATATTGTCCCCTGTATCGTCCTGTATCATTCCCGGGAAGCGTTCCCCGGCCAGGGCGGCGCCCACCTGAAGCGGCACCAGAAAAGGATGCTCCGGCACCGGGGCCGTCTTGTGGCATGCCACATAAATTTTCACCTGCGCCATGGTTTCCCCCTTTGTTTTCCGGCGGCGGCCCATACTTGTACCCCCCATTGTACTACAAGGAAAGGAAAATGACAAGTAAAACGGACTTGCAACACACAAGCCGCTATTTTCACAGGATGCAAGCAGTACCGGGAGACTGCCTGCGGCATGCTGGTGGAACACGACCTGCGCCTGGCGGCAGATATTAAGAGAGAAAGCGAACGGAGTATTTTTTGGAACCGGCCGGTTTTGAAAAAGAGGGGAAAGGCCTGCCCCGGCTTTCTCCGGGACAGGCCTTTCCCACAGGACGCATGCTTCAGCGGCACATTTCGTCCAGCATAGCCTCAATATTTTCAATGGGAGTGTCGCCCAGGATGCCGTTCCCGGCTGCCAGCAGCAGGCCGCCCTTTTCGGTGTGGAAGGTGCGCTTTAGGAAGCGAACCTCCTCCCGCACCTGCTCAGGGGTGCCGTTGGGAAGCAGGTTCTGCACATCCATGCCGGCCAGGAAAGAGATGCGGCCGCCGAAGCGCCGTGCGGTTTCCTCCATATCCATGCAGCCCTTCTGCACCGGGTGGAACACGTCCAGCCCGGCGGAGATCAGGTATTCCATCAAAAGGGTATTGTCCCCGCAGGAATGGAGAAATACGTGCATGCCCTTCTGGTGGACATAGGAGATAAACTCCTCATACAGGGGGTAATACAGCTCCTCAAAAACAGCGGGGGACATCATGGGCCCGGTTTGGTGGCCCAGATCGTCCGAGGTGAAAATGCCGTCAAAACCAAGCGCTGCGAAGCGGTCCACAATTACCTTGTCGAAGTCCAGGATGCGCCGGCCAATGAGCTTCAGCTCGTCCATGGCGTCATAATAGTCCAGCATCAAATTTTCCATGCCCCGTATGGTCCAGAGGCGTTCGTGGAACAGGCGCCACCAGCAGCCCAGCTTGTACCGGCCGCCGGCGTACTTTTCCGTGTATTCCTTCACGGCGTCGAAGGTGCCCGGTTCATTGGGGTCAGGGAAATCTGCCAGGAAAAGATCCAGCTCGCTCCAGTCCGGCAGAAGGACGGCCGCCTGGCCGATGCTGTGGCGCTCCGCGTCGGCGTAATCGTCCCGGTAGCCCAGGCGGTAGTGGGGGTTCCCGTTGGGCGAGGTTTCCGCCCCGGGCTCTTCATACCAGGCGGTAAAAATATCGTCGGGGAAGGGTGCGGCCATTTCCTCCAGCTTTTGGCCATAGCGTTCTTCCAGGCCCTCGCCCCACCATTTATGGAAAAGGACCGGCACCTTGTCGCAGCCGGTGCGTTCCACCGCGCTGATGACCTCGTCCCTGGACAGCGGTTTTCGTATCATGGAAAGCCCTCCTTACGGTTCAAAATAAAAGGGATTGCTCCAGGCCTTGCGGCCCTGGAAGTCTGTGCACACCACCCGCACATAGCTGTTGTCAGGGCCGCAGTCGTAGGCCGCCTCTGTCAGGCCGGAGGGGGATTTGGCAAAATAGGATGCGCCGCCGCATATACAGGGGCCGGCGATAAAATCGATGCGCGCTGCCGGCGCACAGCGGACGGTCAGGGTCCTCCCCTCCAGAAAAACGTCATGAAGCTCCATGCCGGAGGAAGCGTAAAAAGAGCCGGAAAGGATGGCGTTGACAATGGCCTGGCGGGACAGCTCAGGCGCTTTTACCTGAATATATCCGCCGAAGGAATCGTCGGGCCAGCCGCCGTTGTGGTTGTCGTCCGCGGCTACCCCCCACAGCCTTGCGCCCATGTCCAGCAGCTCGTCCCAGCGGAGGGAAGCGTCCCCGGTGGCGTTGGCCACATCGCCGCTGTAATTGTAAATCTCCATAGCGGCGAAGCCCTCCAGCCTGCCGTAATCAGAAAAGGAGGTTTTGGACCAGAGAGGATGGTTGTAAATGCAGAACAGCCCCCGGCTGTTCAGGTAGCGGCACATTTCCGCGGCGGTTTCCGGGCCGCGGTACTCCATGCGGGGCAGAACCTCGCCGTCCCGGATAGGATTGGCGGCGGGGCGGGCGCCGTCCCAGATCCCATGGACATGGTGGGTTTTCCTCCAATATTCCACCTGCCCGCTGTTCTGCACCAGGTCGGCTTCCCACTCTACAGCGGGAAGTGTGATGAAGTCCCGGGAACAGAATTCCGCCGGGTCGGTAAAGATATTATGTTCGCTCAAAGCCAGGAAGGAATATCCCTGCTGCCGGTAGCTGTCCGCCAGCTGGGCAGGGGTTTTGCTCCCGTCAGACCGGGTGGAGTGGCAGTGAAGGTTCCCCTTGTAGAAGGCGCCTTCTCCGGCGAACGGATGAAATGAGTACATGGAAAACGTCTCCTTTCCCTTTGGGGCAGGGCCGCCCCGGCTTACTGCGGATCGGGCTCCAGCCGGAAGGAGGCCCCGTTTTCTGTGCAGGCGTCAGGGCCGATGAAAACCTGGAACGCCCCGGCTTCCCAGGTAAACCCATTGGCAGGCGTGTGGTATTTCAGCTGTTCTATTCCCAGGCGGAACTGTACGGTTTTTTCTTCGCCGGGGGCCAGGGCCACGCGCTGGAAGTCCTTCAGCATGCGCACCGGCCGGCTGCGGCTGCCGCCCATGTCGCGCAGGTAAAGCTGTACCGTCTCAACCCCGGCCCGGTCCCCGGTGTTCCGCAGGCGGACCGAGGCGGTCAGCACATCTGCCGGGTGCATCACCTGGGCGGAAAGGGTGACGGGGGAATAGGAGAAGGAGGTGTAGGTAAGACCATGGCCAAAGGGGTACAGGGGAAGGTTGGGCGCGTCCAGATACCGGGAACGGAACCGTTCCTCGTCCTGCTCTCCCTGCTTCGGCCGCCCTGTGGGGAGCGCGTTGTAGTACAGGGGAAGCTGCCCCACGGTGTGGGGGAAGCACATGGTAAGCCGGCCGGAGGGGGAGCGTTCGCCCATCAGCAGCTCTGCCAGCGCGCTGCCTCCTTCTGTCCCCGGGTACCACGCCGCCAGAATGGCGTCCGCTTTTTGGGCAAGGCTTCCCAGCTCCAGCGGGCGGCCGTGGAACAGCACAACCACCGTAGGCTTTCCCGTTTCCAGAACGGCTTCTGCCAGCCGCAGCTGCTCCTGGGGCAGGGTGAGGTAAGCCCGGCTTCCCGCTTCGGCGCTCATCTCAGGCGGTTCGCCCAGGGCCAGAACGGTCACGTCGCACTGGCTGGCAGCCTTCCGCGCCGCCGCCAGGTCTGCGGCGCCCTCCCGCAGGCCGCAGGCTGGGCACAAAATGCAGTCCGCCTTGTCCTTCAAGCCCTGGAAAAGGCTGACGCATTCCTCCTCGCGCCCTTCGCACTTCCAAATGTCCAGCAGCTCCTGGCTGTCGGCATAAGGGCCGATGAGGGCGATTTTCTGCTGCCTGGAAAGCGGCAGCACATTTCCGCTGTTTTTCAGCAGCACGGCGGATTCTGCGGCCATATCCCGCGCCGCGGCGCGATGCTCGGCGCAAAGGTGAAGCTGCTTTTCCTTCTCCTCGTCCAAATCCTTATAGGGATTTTCAAACAGGCCAAGCTCGTCCTTCAGCTCCAGAATATGCTCCACCGCTTCGTCCAGGCAGCGCTCGCTGATCCGCCCGGAGCGGACCAGCTCTTCTCCCTTTTGGAAAAAGGCAGTGGAAACCATTTCAATTTCCATGCCGGCTTCCAGGGCAGAGGCGGCCGCATCCTCCACGGTTTCGGAATACCCGTGGGGGATGAGCTCGTACAGCGCGGTGCAGTCGGTGATGACGGTGCCGTCAAAGCCCCATTCCTTCCGCAGAATATCCTGGAACAGCCACCGGTTCCCGGTGCAGGGAACCCCGTTCAGCGCGTTGAAGGCCGACATAACCAGACGGCAGCCCGCCTTCACCGCAGCCTGGTAGGCGGGAAGGTAATTTTCAAAAAGGTCATAATCCCCAATGGAAGTGGTGTTGTAGTCGCGGCCCCCCTCGGCGGCGCCGTAGGCCGCGAAATGCTTCACGCAGGAGGCAATCTGGTAAGGGTTCCCCACCCCGCCGCCCTGGTAGCCGCGCACGAAAGCGGCGGCGTACAGGCTGTTCAGGAAGGGATCCTCCCCGGTGCCTTCTATAGAACGCCCCCACCTGGCGTCGCGGGAAAGATCCGCCATGGGGGAGAAGGTGACGGTCACGCCGGAGACAGAGGCTTCCTTGGCTGCAATGCGGGCGGATTTTTCCACAAGCTCCGGCTGCCAGGTGCAGGCCATGGCGAGAGGAGAGGGGAAGATGGTGCGGTAGCCGTGGATAATATCGCACATAAACATAAGAGGGATCTTGTGCCGGTTGTGGCTCAGGTACAGATCCTGCACCCTGCGCAGCTTTTCCGCCCCTCCCATGCCAAGGACAGAGCCGATGTTCCACGCCAGCTCCTCCGGAATGTCAAATCCGTAAGAGAGCCCCATCAATTTGCCGTACCCCTGGCTCACAAAGCAATCGCCCATGATCTGCGTCATCTGGGCCAGCTTTTCCTGTATGGTCATTTCACGGATCAATTCGCTGAATTTGCCCATTCTATTTCCATCCTCCCTTTCAGACGGGAAACACCCCGTATTTTCTTCCGGCATGCACCATGGCTTCCACGTTCTCCATGGGAGTGTGGGGGGCCACGTCGTTCCCGTCGCGCAGGACAAACCGCCTGGTGTTGGGCATGGTTTCCGAAAGGATTCGCTTTACCTCCGCCTCTATGGCGGCAGGCGTCCCTTCCAGAAGCAGGCTGACATGCGGGCCGCCCTGCCAAACCACGTTAGGGCCGATTTCCTTGGAAAAGGCGGCGAAATCCACCGGGAAGCCGGTGTCGAACCAGGCTGCGTTCAGCTCGTCGCGGAGCATGGGCATGAACCGGGTGGCGTCCCCGCAAAGGTGAATTCCCGTGGTGGTTCCCTCTGCGCACAGGTTCTTCAAAAGGCGTTTGTACCTGGGCAGAAGCATCTCCCGCACCATGTCCACCGACAGCAGCGGGATCAGATCGTCGGCAAACCCCCAGCCGGGCAGCTTTTCCGGCAGGTTCAGGTAGCGGCGCCAGGCCTTGACGCGCAGAATGGTGGCGTCGGTAATGTAGTCGAGAAGCTGCCCGGCGTACTCCGGTTCGGCGGCCATGTCAATGCAGAACTCCATGGGCCCGCGCAGGTTGCATGCCACCGTGAAGGGGCCGTCGGTCCAAAGGGGGCAGGCCTCTATGTGGGAAATGGGGGCCCCCATGTACCGGAAGCCTTCGGCCTGCTTCCGGCGGAAATATTCCACGCAGTCCCGGGCGTGGCCCATAATTCCCGAAAAGGGATCCGGAAGGGGCTGCTGTACGAAATCGTATTTCTGTTCCTCAGTCAGGAAGGGGACGGTGTCGGGCACGTTGTCCTTGGGGAAGCATACCTGAGCGCCGTACCAGGCGGCCTCGTACACGTTCTGCAGGTCTACGCTTACTGTCCAGCCGTTTTCCGGGACTCCCTTCTGAGAGTCGTCGTCGAACTCAAACCGGCGGAAGCGCTCCAGCTCCAGCTGCAGCTCCAGCATGGCGGCGGGGTCGTTGTGGTATTCTTCAAAAGTAATCCCTTTTGGGTTGCTGTTTCGGTCCAGTATGACGTACCGGCTGGAAACCCCCGCAATGACGGGAACCCTCGGCGCCTGCCCCGCCTGAAATTTTTCCCAGAGGGCGGCTGTCCTGCGGTTGTGCTCTTCAAAATTCATGGTAACGCTCATGTCAATTCCTCTACTGCGGCGTCGTAGATCCGGTCAAGCTCCCGCACCACATGGGGCTCCAGCACAGGCTCCATATTGCGGTAGCCGGCGGTGGCCTCCTCCACAAAGCGGTGGGCGCGCTGCAGAATGTCTTCGCAGGAATTGCCCGCCGGCTCTGCCGACCAGAAATTCCGGGTGAACAGCCGGTCGGTGTGCCGGCTTTCGGCCATGTGCTCTACGGTGTGCTCCTCCGCCAGGAAATTGCCCCCAATTCCGATTTCCTGAATCAGGTCGGCGGCAATGGTCTCTTCTGTGACCTCAAAGCCTTCCATGATATAGTTCATGTAGCCCAGCCACTCGTCGTCCAGCACCAGCTGTTCAAAGCTGAAGCCCTGGTCGGCGCCGGCTATGCCCTGGCACCCCACGTTCACCGCGCCGCACAGGGCGGAAACCATGGCGGTCATTCCCTTTTCAATGCCGGCCTGGAAGTCGGGCGAAACAGCGTCGGTGAGGGCGCTGTTGCTTCCGCCCAGCATGCCGTAGTAACGCCCAAGCTGTGCAGAGGCAATGGCAAAGAACGCCTGGCCCGGGTTGCCGAAGGAGCAGGACATGCTGCGCAGGTCCATGTTGTGCGTCCCGTGCCCATAGTAGCAGAACAGCTTGCCGGTGATGGCGTAAATCAGGAAAAGGCTTGCCAGAATTTCCGCGTTCATCATGGTGAGGGTGCCCGCGGCCGTCACCGGCCCGGAGGCGCCGGAAATCACCATGGGGGCCAGGCTCATTCCCACACCGGCCTCCGCGGCCAGCACCGCCATTTCCAGGGACTCAGGGCGGAAGGAAAGAGGGCTGACGGTTTCCAGCAGGTAGCTTGTCTGGTAGCCTGTCACCTTGGCCATTTCAAAAATATATTTGGCAGAGCCCGGCGTCAGGATAAACGTGCTTCCGCCGCCCTCCGCATACTTGTAAAGCGCGCGGAAGCAGGCCACGTCGCTGACCTGGGACGGCACGTCGGAGGGAACGACCGTGGCAAAGCCGCCGCCGATGTTTTTCAGGTGCGGCGCAAGGCGGATTCCCTTCAGCACGTCGTCCATAAGCCCGGGGCGGCGAACGCCGGTGAGCACGTCGGCCAAATGCACCTGCGTGGAAACATAGCCGGTAATTTTGCGCCCGGTGTGGAACGCCTCGTCGTCCACCAGGTTCTGGCTGCGGATGTCTGCCAGGAAGCGCTCCATAACCTGGCGGGGAAGCTTGAGAATTTGGGTTTTGCGGTCCGCCCGGGCCCCTTTTTCCTCGGCAAGGGCAAGCACCTTGCTGTGGGGTACCCTCAGGCCGGTATGTTCCAGAATTTCCATGGTTTTTTCATGGATCAGCTCGATTTCCTCCTGGGAAAGGACCTCCAGCCTGGTTTTTAAATATTTCATAGCTCGCTCCTCACGATGTTCTCAAAGCACCTTCTTAATGTACTTCCGGTTGATTTCAAAAAGCTCGTCGTTGATTTGCACAGCGGCCTGCGTGCTGTTGATGACCGGGTCGCAGAGAAGGGCCTGCAGCGCCAGATCCTTGGAACCGTTCACCGCGGCGCGCACAGAGAGCCTCTGGGGGGAAACCTGCATGTTCAGCAAGCCCACGATCCCGTCGGGCAGGTTTTCCACCACCGTTTTGTGTACCCCGTCGCCATCCGCCACAATGGGGATCTCCACAGCGACGTCAGGCGGAAGCTGGGAGATGGCCCCGCCGTTGTACACAATGGCAGAGGGAATGCATTTGCGCTCGTTGAAGTAAATGGCGGTAAGCAGCTCAATCGCCTGCTCGCCGGAGGGGTGAAGCCATTCCCGCACGTCTCTGGTTCCGGCCATCACCTCCGCAATTTCCTGCTTCATGCGCACACGCTCCTGGGCGTCCCACTCAAAGTCGTAGCCATGCTCCCCGGCCTCGTAGCCGTAGGCCTGGTATTCGCCCAGGTGATCGTCAGAGCAGGTGGGGTAAAGGCCGAAGAAGTGGAACATTTTCCGGGAGTAGGGCCGGAAGGCAGGGTCGAATTCCGCTTCCTTCCGCCGGAATTCGGGGTAGAGATCCTCGTTGGTGTTCTTGTCGCGGATGGACAGGATCCACTGGAAGTGGTTCATGCCCGCCCCGAACACCTGGATGTCCCCAGGCTCGCGGCCCAGAATTTCCGCAATATCGTGCTGCGCCATGAAAATCCCGTGGCACAGCCCCACGCACTTGATCCTGGTGAACATGTTGACGCCGAGAACGATGCGGGTTTCGGGATTTGAGAAATTCAGGAACCAGGCGTTGGGGCACAGCTCCTCCATATCCTTTGTAATTTCAAGAATCAGGGGCAGGGTGCGCATGGTGAAGTACAGGGCGCCCGGGCCGCCGTTTTCGCCCAGGCAGTGGCGGATGCCATACTTCTTGGGCACCTGGAAGTCGTGCTTCCAAAGGTCGCACCGCTCAATGGCCAGGCTGTTGATGACAAAGTCGGCCCCGGGCAGGGCTTCGCGCCGGTTTTCCGTTTTTTCAATGTGAAGCGCAAGCCCGCTCACTTCGTTCATTTTCAAAGCCAGCCCGTACATCCGCTCCAGGTTTTCCGGGTCGATGTCCACCAGCCACAGGGTGGCGCCGCGAAGCTTTTCTGTGGTGAAAATGTCCCGGAAGGTGGGTACGCCGAAGGACATGCTGCCGGCTCCGATGAATACAATTTTAGGTTTACGCATGGTGTATTCCTCCTTTGGAAAGTCAGTGTTCTATTAATTTATTTAATAAATAATAAAATTGGACCTATCAAACGCCGCAAATCTCCTGTAAGGTGCCGCCCTGGCCGTGAACAATGTAATAGTTGCCGGAACGCACCCCCAGCAGTAGGCAGTCGGCGAGGGGAAGCCCGCACATAAGCCCTACCGTGATGCCGGCGTTCTGGTTGTCGCCTGCACCTGTCAGAAGCTTGGGCTGCTCTACAATGATATTTTCCACCGACACATCTCCGGCACCGTCCACCCCGTAAAAGCAGGGCAGAGTGCGCAGAATGAGCCCGTTCAGGGGAAGCCGCTCCCAAAGAAGCCGTAGAAGCCGCGGGGTGCTGGGCGGCGTATCCCCGCGCAGGACCTCGGGAATGTACAGGCTGCACAGCTTGTTGAATTCATTTTCGTTCAGGCTCAGGTACGTCCGGCCAAAGTGGCGGAAGCCTTCTATCGCCTCAAAACAGTTGTGAAGGGAAGAGTCCGGCAGGTGCGTACAGTCGGCCAGGTCAAAGAAAAAGAGCTTCCCGGGGCTGCTGTAGCGGATGTAATTGCGCAGAAGCCCCAGCCACACCGAAAGAACGGCGGGCTGTTCGCTGTAGTTCACCAGCGCGAACATGCTGCACTCGTCCACCAGCCTGCGCAGCTGCCCGGCCCCCACTTTTTCTTCAAACTGCGGGAAGGCGAAAGCGTCCGCATCCATATTCTTGAAGGTCATCAGCTTGTTTTTGGGGAACTCATAGGCGTAGCATTCCCCCGGCTCTGTAAAACTGTGCAGCTCGCACACCTTGCCGACAGGGGAGAAAATGGGGTGGATGCAGCTGCCCCCGTAAGCGCCCACAGAGCTGACCGAGATTCCCATTTTTCCAATCCCGTAGCTCAGCAGCGGGTTGTTCCCCCCGTACTTGGTAGAGAGGGGGGCAAGCTCGATGCTGCCGCTCAGGCTGGCCTTGGACTGAAGAAGCTGTGCGAACTCGTCCAGGTTCTTGAAATATTCCGGCCCGCTGTTCCTTCTTTGGCGGATCGGGCGGAAAAGATGGTCAATGAACGCGTCGAAGCCCACTGCACAGCGGAGGGATTCCTTCTTTCTCTGTACAGTGCCGTAGATTCGTTCCAGTTTTTTTTGCGTAATGTTCCTTTTCTCCAAAAAATCATCCTGCCTTTCCGGCCCAAACAGGGCGTTCCGCCGTTTATTCAGACAGCAGCTTTTCCAGCATGGGGGCGGAAGCCAGGTAGCTCAGCCCCACAACCCCGGGCTTGTAGGTTTTGCACAGCGCAATGGTACGCTTTTGGTAATGAAGCCGGGAATAATTTTTCTGGATGGCCTGCAGCAGGGCCTCTCCGTAATTTTCCACAATCACGCCGCCCAGAACAACGGTGTTGATATCGATCAGCGTGGTGGTGTTGACAATGCAGAGCCCCAGCTGAAAGGCGAGCCGGTCAATAATCGCCTGGGTCCGTTCCTCCGGCGGCAGGGCAAGGCATTCCTTCGACGAGGACATGCGCGTGACGGCGGCCAGGTTGACGTGCTCTTCCAGCCAGCCTGCCACCGCCGGCCTGTCGGCCCCGTTCCCGTCGAAAATCATGTAGCCTATTTCCCCGGCGGAGTTGTTTTCGCCGGGAACAAGCTTGGCGTCCAGAATAATGCCGCAGCCAACGCCGGTTCCCACAGAAATGTACAGCAGGTTCTGCGTGCAGTTGGCGTATATGTTTCGGTATTCCCCGTACGCGCAGGCGTTCACATCGTTCTGCACGCACACAGGCACAGAAAACTCCTGCTTCAGCTGTTCCACCAGCCGGTTCAGGCTTGTGGGCTCCACATTTCCCAAGAGGGGTGCCTCAATGATGATGTTGGTGCTTTGGTCGATGACGGCCGGCAGGGCAATGCCGATTCCGTACAGGTTCACCCGGTCAATGGAGGCGAGAAGCTTGTGGATAATGGGAGTCAGGCTGGAAAACAGGAAATTCCACACGTCAAGCACGCGGTGCTCCTGAATGGCGCAGATTTCGCCGCCCATGTTGACAATGGCGATGGAAATGTACTCGCCCTCTACAAAAACGGCGGCAATGTGCGCAAAATTAGGGTTGAACCGCAGCATGGTGGGCTTGCGCCCCACACTTTTGTAGCTGACGCCGGCTTCCTCGTAGAAGCAGATCCCCTTTGCGGCAAAGTAGTCGATAATTTTCAGAATGGTCGCCCCGCTGATGCCAAGGGTGTGGCTGAGCTCGGCCCGGGAAATTTTCTTTTCCCGGAACAGGGTGTTGTACACGGTTCTGCGGTTTGAAACCTTCAGGTCCGACTGAATATATGAATTCTTCAAGCT
>DVMK01000105.1 GCA_018715025.1 Candidatus Caccousia avistercoris | reverse complement strand
CCCCGTTTTGGTGCGATGAACAAATTTTAAATATTTGATTCCCGGTATGGAATATTTCGGTAAAGTATGTTATAATCATTAAGATAATTTGCAATTTCGCAGGAGGAAACAAAAATGAGTCTGAAGTCAAGCAGCAAGGTAGACACAAACCGTTACCAGTTAGAGATTGAACTGCCCGGCGACGTCTTTGAAAAGGCTGTCGATCAGGTTTACCGCAAGGAAAATAAAAAGATCACCATCCCCGGGTTCCGGAAGGGCAAGGCCCCCCGCGCCTTCGTGGAGAAGTATTACGGCAGCCAGGTGTTCTACGAGGACGCCATCAACTCCCTGTACCCCTCCGCTCTGGAGGAGGCCGTGAAGGAAGCCGGCGTGGAATACGTGGATGACAAGGTAGACTTCGACCTGGTTTCCGCCGGGAAAGAGGGCCTTTGCTTCAAGGTTACCATTACCACCAAGCCCGAGGTTTCCATTGAAAATTACAAGGGCGTGGCCATTGAGAAAAAGCCCGTCAATGTCACGGAAGAGGATGTAGACGGCGAGATCCGCAAGGTGCAGGACCGCAACTCCAGAATGGTGACGGTGGAGGATCGGGCCGCTGAGAACGGCGACGCCACCGTGATTGACTACGAGGGCTTTGTGGATGGCGAGGCCTTCCAGGGCGGCAAGGCGGAGAACGCCACCCTGAACCTGGGCTCCAACACCTTTATCCCCGGCTTTGAGGAGCAGATTGTGGGCCACAGCACCGGCGACGAGTTTGACATTAACGTAAAGTTCCCCGAGGAGTACCATGCCGCCGAGCTGGCCGGCAAGGACGCCGTGTTTAAGATTAAGCTTCATGAGATTAAGAAGAAGGAGCTGCCGGAATTTGACGACGATTTCGTGAAGGACGTCAGCGACTTTGACACCGTGGAAGCCTACCGGGCCGACATTCGCACAAAGCTCACCGAGGCCGCGGAAAAGCGTTCCAAGGACGAAGTGGAAAACGCTCTTATCGACAAGCTGGTAGAGCTGCTTCAGGCGGAGATTCCCGAGGCAATGTTCGAGAACAAGATCAACGACGATATCCGCGACTTTGCATACAGGCTCCAGTCCCAGGGCCTGAACCTGGACACTTACATGAAGTACACCGGCATGGACCGCGACTCCCTGCGCACCTCCTTCCGTCCTCAGGCGGAACGTCAGGTGAAGGTGCGGCTTGCCCTGGAGAAGATCGCCCAGCTGGAAAACATTCAGCCCACCGAGGAGGACATTAACGCCGAGTACGAAAAGATTGCCAAGAACTACGATATGGAGGCGGAGAAGGTAAAGACCTTCATTCCGCAGGAAGATCTGGCGAAGGATATTGCGGTAGAGAAGGCCATGGACATTGTCCGGGACAACGCCGCTATTACAGAGACAGCGGAATAAATTTTCCCGCTGCTGTATAAACTTCTTTCTGCCGGCCAAAGATGAAAATGCAGCTTTTCTTGCCGGGTGCGCCCTGTAAGGGATAAGCGTACAAGGCCGCCTCCCCGTTTCGGGCGGGGCGGCCTGTGCGTAAGCTTTGTAGTAATGAATATGCGCTTCCGGGAAAGCGCGGAAAGGCAGAGATTCCATGAGCAATTTAGTACCTTATGTGGTAGAACAGACAAGCAGGGGGGAGCGTTCCTACGACATTTTCTCCCGTTTGCTGAACGATCGCATCATCATGCTGACAGACGAGGTGAACGACGCTACCTCCAGCCTTGTGGTGGCGCAGCTTCTTTACCTGGAGGGGCAGGATCCCAGCAAGGACATCAGCCTGTACATCAACAGCCCCGGCGGTTCTGTCACAGCCGGCATGGCCATTTACGACACCATGCAGTACCTGAAGTGCGACGTGTCCACCATCTGCATGGGCATGGCGGCCAGCATGGGCGCCTTCCTGCTGGCGGCAGGGGCAAAGGGGAAGCGCTTCTCCCTGCCCAACAGCGACATCATGATCCACCAGCCCAGCGGCGGCGCCAAGGGCCAGGCCACCGATATTATGATTCACGCCAACTACATCACCAGGAAGAAACAGCTGTTAAACGAGATCCTGGCGGAGCGCACCGGCCAGTCGCTGGAGACGGTTACCCGCGACACAGAGCGGGACAATTTCATGACTGCTCAGGAAGCCCTGGAGTACGGCCTGATTGACCGGATTATTGAGAAGCGCTGATCGCGGGCCGGATTGTTTGAGAAATAGGTTGGTGATGAGAAATGCCCGGTAACGATGGAAGCATGGAACGCGGGGTGTGCTGCTCTTTCTGCGGCAAGCCCCAAAGCGAGGCCGGCCGGCTGATTGCAGGGCCCGGCGTTTATATCTGCGACGAATGCATTGAGCTTTGCATGTCCATTTTGGAGGACGAAAGCAGCCTGGCGAACCGCAAAACAGGTTACGAGAGGGAAACCCAGGCCAAAATTCTGCCAAAGCCCCAAGAGATAAAAAAGCAGCTTGACAATTATGTGATTGGCCAGGAACAGGCAAAAATTGCCTTGTCGGTGGCGGTTTACAACCATTACAAGAGAATTTATTTCGGAAAATCCGACGATGTGGAGCTCTCGAAAAGCAATGTGCTTTTGCTGGGTCCCACCGGCGTGGGAAAAACCATGCTCGCGCAAACCCTGGCCAGAATTCTGGACGTTCCCTTTGCCATTGCCGACGCCACGACCCTGACAGAAGCCGGCTATGTGGGCGAGGACGTAGAGAATATTCTCCTCCGTCTCATCCAGGCGGCAGACTTCAACATTGAGCTGGCGGAACGCGGCATCATTTATATTGATGAGATTGACAAGATTGCCAGAAAGTCTGAGAACCCCTCCATCACCCGCGACGTAAGCGGCGAAGGGGTGCAGCAGGCCCTTCTGAAGATTCTGGAAGGAACGGTTTCCAACGTGCCGCCCCAGGGCGGCCGGAAGCATCCCCAGCAGGAATTCCTTCAAATCGACACCTCCAACATTCTGTTCATCTGCGGCGGTGCGTTTGACGGCCTTAACAAGGTGGTGGAAAAGCGCACGGCTTCTTCCTCCCTGGGATTCGGCGCCGAGGTGCACAGCAAGGCAGAGCTTGACACTCTGGACTGGATGAAAAACGTGGTGCCCCACGATCTGGTCAAATACGGGCTCATCCCCGAGCTGGTGGGCCGTCTTCCCGTCATCGCTTCCCTGGAAGGGCTCAGCGAGGATATGCTGGTGCGCATTCTGACAGAACCGAAGAATTCCCTGGTAAGCCAGTACAAGAAGCTGTTCGAGCTTGACAAGGTGGAACTGGAGTTCACCGAGGACGCGCTGCATGCCATTGCGAAAAAGACCATTGAGCGCAAAACGGGCGCCCGTGGCCTGCGCTCGATTCTGGAAGGGATTCTTACCCCTCTCATGTTCAAGGTTCCCTCTGACTACACGGTGGAAAAGGTGGTTATCTCCAAGGAAACCGTGGAGGACGGCGCCGACCCGCAGATTGTTTACAACAGCGAGCGGAAGCCTGTCAAGATTAAAATTGGAAATTCTCAAAAAAGGCGCGGACGCAGGGATACTGCGTAAGCGCAGCATGGCTGCTGCGGGGAGCGGAGTGTCCGCTGCACGCGGCGGCCATTTTCTCAATAGGAGGAAATTACCATGAGCAACACCGAAAACATCACATTGCCCGCCCTCGCGCTGCGGGGCCTGGTCATTTTCCCAGAGATGATGATACAATTCGACATTGGGCGCAAGAAATCTATTTTAGCCCTGGCTAACTCTATGGAAAACGACCAGCTTATTTTCCTGGTGACGCAAAACGATCTCTCTGACGGCGAACCAGAGAAAGAGCAGCTTTACTCCATTGGCGTGGTGGCCAGGATTAAGCAGGTTGTGCGCCATTCCGAGGAAGGGGTGCGCCTGTTTGCTGAAGGGCTGTACCGTGCCAGGCTTGAGACTGTTGTGCAGGAAAACCCTTACCTGGTGGCGGAGGTTTCCCGGGTGGAAACCTCCCCTTACCGTGAAACCCACACCACCCAGGCGCTGGTGCGCACCGTGCAGTCTGTGTTTGAGGACTATGCCCGCAACTATGCGAAAATGTCCCCCGACATTGTGTTCAGCGTGATGCAGCAGAAGGACTGCGGCCGCATAGCCGACTACATTGCCTCCAACATGATGCTGGATTTCGACAAGAAGCAAACGATTCTGGAAGAGCTTCATCCGGTGAAGCGGCTGCGCAAGCTGATCGCTATTCTGGAAGAGGAAATCAAAATTATTGCCATTGAAAACGAAATCCAGGAAAAAACCCGGGAACAGGTGGACGAAAACCAGAGGGAGTATTATCTGCGGGAGCAGATGAAAACCATTGCCTATGAGCTGGGGGAGGACGACAACCCCCAGGAGGAGGCCGACGTATTCCGGGAAAAGATCGCCAAGCTGAACCTGCCGAAGGAACAGAACGACAAGCTGATGAAGGAGTGCGACCGCCTTTCCAAAATGCCGATGGGCTCTCACGAGGGCAGCGTTATTCTCACTTACCTGGAAACCTGCCTGGAGCTTCCCTGGAACGACCGCACAGAAGAAAACATTGACCTGAAGCATGCGCAGAAGGTGCTGGACGCCGACCATTACGGCCTGAAAAAGGTAAAGGAGCGCATTTTGGAGGCGCTGGCGGTGAAAAAGCTGGCCCCCGAAAACAACGGCCAGATTATCTGCCTGGTGGGCCCGCCCGGCGTGGGCAAAACCTCCATCGCCCGCTCCATTGCCCGCGCCATCGGCCGGAAATATGTGCGCGTTTCCCTGGGCGGCGTGCGGGACGAGTCTGACATTATGGGCCACCGGAGGACCTACATCGGCTCTATGCCGGGCCGCATCATTGCCGCCCTGCGGCAGGCAAAGGTGAAAAACCCCCTGCTTTTGCTGGACGAGGTTGACAAGCTGGGAAGCAGCTACCGGGGCGACCCTGCCTCCGCCCTGCTGGAGGTTCTGGACTCGGAGCAGAATTCCGCTTTTTACGACCATTACATCGACATGCCCTTCGACCTGAGCGAAGTGTTGTTCATCACCACCGCCAACGATTACAGCGCCATTCCGGCCCCTCTGCTGGACCGTATGGACGTTATCACCCTTGGCAGCTACACCCATGAGGAGAAATATCAAATTGCTTCCCGGCACCTCATTCCCAAGCAGATGGAAAAGAACGGGATTCCGGCCAAAAATTTGAAAATAACCTCCTCCGCACTGCATGCCCTTATTGACGGCTACACCCGCGAGGCCGGCGTCCGCACGCTGGAACGCCAGATTGCCTCCCTTTGCCGCAAATGCGCCAAGCAGGTGGTGGAAAACCCGGAGGCTAAAATTTCCATTTCGCCCAAAATGCTGGAGGATCTTCTGGGGCCCCAGCGCTTCAAGAAGGAAAAGCTGCACGACAAGGATACGGTCGGCCTGGTGAACGGCCTTGCCTGGACCAGCGTAGGCGGCGAGCTTCTTCCCATTGAGGTGGCCGTTATGGAGGGGGCCGGGAAAATTGAGCTTACCGGCTCGCTGGGCGACGTTATGAAGGAATCTGCCCGCACCGCGGTGAGCTGCATCCGTACCAGGGCGGAAAAGCTGGGCATCGCCCCCGATTTCTACAAGAAATACGACATCCACATCCACGCGCCGGAGGGGGCCGTTCCCAAAGACGGGCCTTCCGCGGGCATTGCCATGGCCACGGCCATCACCTCGGCCCTTACGCAGATCCCCATCCGCCATGACGTGGCTATGACAGGGGAAATTACCCTGCTGGGCCGTGTGCTTCCCATCGGCGGCCTGAAAGAAAAAACCATGGCGGCCTACCGCAGCGGGATGAAAACCGTCCTCATTCCCAAGGACAACATGCCGGACCTGTATGAGGTGGACGACGTGGTGAAAAAGCATGTGAAGTTTGTCCCTGTGGAAAAGCTGGAGCAGGTGCTGAACAACGCCCTCGTCACCAAGCCGAAGCCCTCTGCTTTTCTGCCCGCTTCCACCCCCGCCCAAGAGCAGGGAAAGGGTCTGCACGAGCAGGCCGTGCCGCCTGTTGCAGGGGAGCCGGGAGAACGGGCCGGAGGGGTTTCCGGCCTGTGCTGAAAATATCCGTAACGGGAGAGCGCTATGAATTTTCAAAACGCTTCATTTGAATATGCGGCGGGAAGAGTGGAGCAGCTTCCCGCCTGTACCCTGCCGGAGGTTATGTTTTCCGGCCGTTCCAATGTGGGGAAGAGCTCCCTCATCAATAAAATCCTCAACCGGAAGGCTCTTGCCCGGGTCAGCTCTACCCCCGGCAAAACGGGGACCATCAATTTTTACGCCCTGCCGGAGTGCCGGCTGGTGGATTTGCCCGGCTATGGCTACGCCAAGGTTTCTGACAAGGAAAAGCTGCGGTGGGCGGGGCTGGTGGAAGGGTACTTGTCTGCAGGCCGCAGGATCGCCTGTGTGCTGCAGCTGGTAGACATGCGCCGCCTTCCCACCGAGGACGACGCCCACATGATTCGCTACCTGCTGGAGTCCGGCCTTCCCTTTGCGGTGGTGGGCACCAAGAGCGACAAGCTCAACAAAACCCAGAGGGCTTCCCAGGAAGCGGCGTTCCGGGAATATTTTCAGGAAGTCCCCGGCGGCGTCCTTTTCCTGCCCTTTTCCGCCCTGAACGGAGAAGGAGCAGGGGAGGTGCGCGCTTATATTGAGGAGTCCTGCGCCGGGGCAGGCTGAACGCTGAATTCTCCTTTACTTTTCCGCTTCTCTATGCTAAACTATAAATATCCTTTGCAGCAGGAGGACGGTAAGCCGCTGCCCAGCAGGACACGGTTCCCTTTTGTTTATGCAAAGGATGCCCTTCGCGGGCGAAGGGAGAAAGCGGGTGCAGGGCGTGTTCCCGGCCCCGGAAAACCGCTTTGCCCCTTGTACTTATTTTGCGTTTATTATTGGCGGCCGGAAGGCCCCGGAGAGGGAGGATTTTCCTTTGAATTCCAAAATTAAAGACGAGAGCGTAGATTTCCTGTTCCAGG
>DVMK01000007.1 GCA_018715025.1 Candidatus Caccousia avistercoris | reverse complement strand
TTGACTGGCTGCATCTGGTTTCGCTACCGGTGCAGCCTTTTTATTTGCCTGGAGGTGAACCGTTTGGAGGAAGTGTTTCGTCAGGAAAAGAAATTTTTGATTTCGCTGGAGGAATTTTACAAGTGCAGCGGCCAGCTGGATCCGATTCTTCTTCAGGATCCCAACAACGGCCTGCACGGCTACCGCATCCGTTCTCTTTACTTCGACACGCCGGAGGAGAAGGATTTCTTTGAAAAGGAGGAAGGGGTGGAAACCCGGCGGAAAATCCGGCTGCGGCTGTACGACCCCGCCGCCAGCTACGCGGTGCTGGAAATGAAGCAGAAGCAGGGCATGTACCAGAAAAAGCGCTCGCTGCGGGTAAGCCGGGAAACCGCCCGGCGGCTGGCGGCGGGGGACTACGCCCCCCTTCTGCAGGAGCATTCCTCCTTTGCGGCAGAGTGCTACGGCCTTATGAACTGCGCGGGCTACCGGCCCAGGGCGGTGGTAGAGTACCGGCGGAAGGCCTACATCGCCAAGGAAAATAAAATCCGCGTTACCTTTGATCGGAACATGATCGCCACCGAAAGCAATTTCGACCTTTTTTCCCCCAACCTCCCCATGTACCCGGTGTGGGATCCCTACCTGGTGGTGATGGAGGTGAAGTATAACGGGTTCCTGCTCAGCTATATCCGGGAATTGATCAACCGGTACGGCCGCAGCGAGCTTTCTGTAAGCAAATACTACCTTTCCCGGAGCGTAAGCCTCCATTATCTGTATCAATAAAGAAGGAGCGTCGATTGTATGAGGGAATATCTGCTGAACCTGCTCTCGCAGGGGAAAAGCCTGAGCGTGGAGGAAATCCTCCTTTACATCGCTATGGCGGTGGCCATTGGGCTGGTGATTTATCTTTCCTACTGGATTACCCACGCGGGTACCATTTACAGCAAAAAGTTCAACGTTTCCCTGGTAATGCTGACGGTGCTCACCTGTACGGTGATGCTGGTCATCGGCAACAACATCGCCCTTTCCCTGGGCATGGTGGGCGCGCTGTCCATTGTGCGGTACCGCACCGCCATTAAGGATTCCCGGGACACGGCCTACATTTTCTGGGCGGTCATCGGCGGCATCTGCTGCGGGGCCGGCGACCATCTCATCGCCGTGGCCGGTTCCGCCGCGGTCTTTCTCATCCTGCTGTTTTTGGGGCGGATCCGCAGCGACGTGCGGAAGCTGCTCATCATCCGCGGGGCGAAAAATGGGGAGCGCAGCATTGAAGCGGTGGTGTTCGAGTGCTTTGAGGGCAGGGCGGACCTGCGCGTGAAAAACACCACGGCAGATTCTGTGGAATTTATTTATGAGCTCACCGCCAGACAGATTCAAAAGGCGGAGAAAAAGGGCGCTTTCATTATGGAACGCCTGTATCAGATCGAGCACATGGAGTACGTCAACCTGGTGTCGCAGAACGACGACATTGCGGGCTGACGGGGGCGCGGTATGAAATATAAGCTGAGCTACCTGCTGGCCACCCTGGCGGCCGCCGCGCTGTGCGTGTGCTTCCTGCTGGCAGGCAAAAACGACGCGGTGTGGGAACAGCAGCACCTGACGGCCCTTCCCAAGGAGGAGTGCCTGCACGGGGAAGAGGTTTACTGCACCCATCTTCCCGTCCTTTCCATCAACACCGAAGGGCAGGAGATCCCCGGGGCAGAGCTGGACGACGCCAGGCTCATCACCGTGCGGCTGCAGGTTTTCGACCAGGCAGAAAAAAACAACCATCTGACAGACGCCCCTGCCATGGAGCTGCAGGCCAACATCCGCTACCGGGGCAACTCTTCCCGCTCCTTCAGCAAGCACTCGTACCTGGTGAAAACGGTAGGGGAGGACGGCCTGGACCAGGATTATCCTCTGCTCGGCATGCCGGAGGGGGAGGATTGGGCGCTGTACGGCCCCTTTTTGGACAAAACGCTCATCCGGAATTACCTGTGCATGAACGTGGCGGGGCAGATTATGGGGTACGCGCCGCGGGTCCGGTTCTGCGAGCTTTGGCTCGACGGGGAATACCAGGGCCTTTATGTGCTGATGGAGCGCGTTTCCCAGGGGGAAGAGCGGATCAACATCACCCCCTATGAGGACGGCGACCCCTTCACCGGCTATATTATCCGGCTGGACCGGGGCGACGAGGAGCAGAACAACCTGACGTCCTTCTCCGAATACGCCATGAAGCTGCGCCCCGACACGCTGCTGAACCAGTACGCCATTAATGTGGAATACCCCCCGAAAGCAAAGCTGACCCCTGAGCTGAAGCAGTATATTGAAGAGGATTTGAGCCAGATAGAAAAGGCTGTCTATTCCTACGACTACGACGACGATCAGTACGGCTATTCCAATCTGCTTGACATTTCCTCCTTTGTGGACTATTTCATCATCAACGAGTTTTTCCAAAACTACGACGCGGGCGTGTACTCCACTTACCTGTACAAGGATCTGCGGGGGCGGCTTGCCATAGGCCCGGTGTGGGACTTCAACAACGCCTGCGACAATTACATGGAAACCGCCTACGACGGCACCGATTTCGGCATGTTTGAAAACTACATGTATTTCATGCTGATCAAAGACGAGGACTTCACCGAACAGGTCATCGCCCGTTACCGGGAGCTGCGCCAGGGGGTGCTCAGCGAGGAATCCCTGCTTCAGTCGGTAGACGATATCATCTCCTTTCTGGGGGACGCGGTGGAGCGGAATTACCAGGTGTGGGGCTACAGCTTCGACGCCTCTCAGCTGTCGTCAAGGGAGCGGCTGGATCCTGCCGACCGCAACCCCTCCAGCTATGAAGAAGCGGTAGAACATCTGAAAAGCTTTCTGAAGGCGCGGGGCCAGTGGCTTGACCGGAATATTGAGAACCTGCGGCAATATTCCCACGAGTCCAAGGTGAAATCCTACAATCCTTGAGGGAAGCCCCTTGCAGGCTTCCCCGCAGCCGGGAGGAACTATGAAACGATTTATCATTTTTTCTCTGGCGGTCATCCTCCTGATTTTTCTGGGAGGCTACGCCTATTATTACCAGGGCTGGTATGTAGACCTGAACCCCGACGCCCCCGTTGTTTCCCAAACTGCGGTGGAGGGAAAGACGATCCTGCTGGACCAGGGCAGCGGCCTGGAGGAATTTGAAATTCGCGGCGTGGATTTGGGCACGGGAATTCCCGGCCATTTCGCCACCGATTACGCGATTTCAGAGGAAACCTACCTGCGCTGGTTCCAGTGGATTCAAGAGATGGGGGCCAACACCATACGGGTGTACACGGTGCTGGACGACTCGTTCTACAACGCCTTTTACCAGTACAACCAGGGGCGTGAGGAGCCCCTTTACCTGCTGCAGGGGCTGTGGGTGAACGATTATGCCCAGAATTCCCATGTGGACGCCTACGACGACTCTATTTACGGCGCCCTGCTGGAGGACTGCCGCACCCTGGTGGACGTTGTGCACGGCAGCCGCGTGCTCTCGCTGGGGCGGGGGCTGGGCAGCGGCAGCTACACGAAGGATATTTCCCCCTGGGTGCTGGGCTACCTGATAGGGGTGGAGTGGGAGGACGACACCGTCGCCTACACCGACGACATGCGCCCCGAAATGGCGGGCTACCAGGGGGAGTACCTGTACACCACCCCCGAGGCGACCCCCTTTGAAAGCATGCTGGCCCGGGTGGGGGACACGCTCATCTCTTACGAGAGCCGCCGCTACAAGCAGCAGCGGCTGGTGGCTTTTTCCAACTGGCCCACCACCGATCCCTTCGATTACCCCACGGCCGTGGCCAACTTTTTCCGAAAATTCGCCAAGATAGACGTGGAGCACATCCGGACGACGGAAAACTTCCTTTCCGGCCAGTTCGCTTCTTACCATGTGTACCCGTATTATCCGGATTATTTCCAATATATGGAGCAAACCAGCTGGGAGGGCAACACCTATTACGCCTACCTGAAAGCGCTGGTAGAGCATCACTCCATCCCGGTGGTCATCTCAGAATTCGGCGCTTCCTCCTCCCGGGGCATGGCCCAGGCCAGCTCTGTCAGCGGCCGGTCTCACGGCGGCCTGACCGAGGAGGAGCAGGGCCGCGCCATTGCGGCGTGCTATGAGGACATTATGGCGGCGGGGTGCGCCGGGAGCATCGTGTTTTCCTGGCAGGATGAGTGGTACAAAAATTCCTGGAACACCCTGCACGCGGTGGATTTGACCAAGGCGCCCTATTGGAGCGACTACCAGACGGCGGGTCAGTCCTTCGGCCTGCTGGCCTTTGACCCGGGGGAAGAGCGGAGCGTCTCTTATGTGGACGGCGACCTGGAGGAATGGGGCCCGGAGGACGTGGCCGCCGGCGGCGGGGATTCCTCCCTCTCCATCAAGTACGACGAAAAATTCCTCTATCTTCTGGCGTACCAGCGGGGCTTCCAGGAGGGGGAGGAACGCCTTTTTATCCCTCTGGACATCACGCCGGAATCCGGCAGCAATTACTGCTCGAACTACGGCGTGAAAATGGAAGAGCAGGCGGACTTCCTTGTGGTGATCGACGGGAAGGAGGAAAGCCGGGTGCTGGTGCAGGAGCGGTACGAGGTTCTGCGGGCCATGTACGGGCGCGAGCTGGAGTACACCGATCCCTACGCCAATCCGCCGGACAAAGAGAGCCCTCTCTTCAAAACCATTCAGCTGCCCCTTACGCTTCGGGAATTTACCGATGATTTGGAAGCCCAGCCCCGTTCGGTGCTTTACGAAACCGGGGCCCTGGTCTACGGCAACGCCAACCCGTCCTCGGAGGAATACAATTCCCTGGCGGATTTCTGCTTTGCGGGGGATTATGTGGAAATCCGGCTGCCCTGGCAGCTTCTGAATTTTTCCTGCCCGGCAGAGATGCTGGTGCACGGCGACTACTACGAGCACTACGGGGTGGAAAACCTGGAAATAGACAGCCTGGGGGCCGGGATCGGCCTGGGCGGGGAGGAGCGCATCCCCATGGAACGCTTCCCCCTGGAAGGCTGGGGCCGGGACGCCTCGTACCATGAAAGGCTGAAGCAGTCCTACTACGCGGTGCAGGAAATGTGGGCGGGGAGCTCCGCCGCCCCGTAGCCTGGAAGGAGGCTGTATATGCAGATTGAATATATGATCTATATTTACGGGCTTGTGTGCGCCTCCATGCTGGTCTTTAACGGAGTATTTTCCGTTTCCCGGCGGGCTTCGCTGCACCGGGCGCAGGAGAGGGCCCAGCGCATGGAGCAGGAGCTGAGGCCCCAGCTGGAGCGGATTGCCCAGGGCCTTGCCCCTGAGCAAAAGCACCTTGACCGCATGTCCCGGAAGCTGAAGGGAATAAAACGGCTGATGTGTTTTCACGCCGCAGTCGTCTCTCTGCGGGAGCAGGAGCCGAAGCTGACCCAGCGGTACCTAGAGCAGTGCCGCTCCCTGTTCCTGGGGCTGGCGGTGGCCTATTCCTCCGCCAGCGACATGAAGAAAGCTTATTTTGCTTTTCTGATGTCAGAATACCGGGTGGAACAGGGGGCCTCCCACAGCGCCCTGGCTCATGTCATGGTGGAATATGCCATGAGCCGCAGCGCCTACTGCTGTGAAAACGCGCTGAAAGCGCTGTACGGGTTCGGCAACGCCTCCTATGTGACGGCCGCCCTCATGCGTCTGGACGAAATGGGCGTACACCGCAGCAGCAAGCTTCTCACAGACGGCCTGGCCTCCTTTCAGGGCAGCCACAGCGAGCTGTGCCGCATGCTGTGGGAAAATTTTACGGAAATGAGCGAAGAGCTGCGCCTGGTATTCCTCAATTACGCCCGCTTGGTGACGGCGGATTACTGCGAGCCCTTCGCCGCCCTTCTGGAGGATCTCCGGCAGGGGATGGAATGCCGTCTGGCGGTGCTGCGCTATTTCCGGAAATACCATTACCCTCCGGTGTGGGAGAAAATCCTCTCCTATGTGGAAAATTACAGGGAAAACAACTGGGAATACGCTTCCGTCGCGGCGCTGACGCTGCAGAATTACCCCGGGCAGCGGAGCGTCCAGGCTTTGAAAAAGGCCTTGTCCAGCCCTAACTGGTACGTGCGGTACAACGCGGCGGAAAGCCTGCGGGTGCTGGGGGCCGATTACCTGGATTTGATGGATGTTCTCAACGGGAACGACCGCTATGCCCGGGAGATGCTGGAATTCCAGCTGGGCGGATTGAAAGGGAGGAGGGATCCGGCATGATGGACGCGATCAAACTGTTTTTGGAATATGTGGGCGTCTTTTTCGTGGCCTACCTGGCCGGGTACGCCACGTTCCTGTTCCTCTCGGTGACGGTGGGCTCGTCGGTTCTGTACCGCAAGCGGCAGGAACAGCTGCTGCACAACGAGCTGCGGCACGACTACTATATGCCGGTAACGGTGATCGTCCCCGCCCACAACGAGGAAGTTACCGTAGAGGACACCGTCCGCTCCCTTCTTGCTTTGGAGTACCGGCTGTACGAGATTATCGTGGTGGACGACGGTTCCACCGACAGCACCTCCTCCGTTCTCATCGACGCTTTTTCCATGCGCGCCGTTGACCGGCCCGTCCAGTACAGGATCCCCTGCCAGCCGGTGGAAGCCATTTACTATACCGGCGAGCACAAGGTGCCCATTACTCTGGTGCGGAAGAAAAACGGCGGCAAGGCGGATTCCCTGAACATGGGGATCAATCTTTCCCGCTACCCTTATTTCATTTGTATGGACGCGGACTCCATGCTGCAGTCTGACGCTTTGGAAAATATTGTGCGGCCCATTCTGGAAAACGACTCGGTGGTGGCCTGCGGCGGCCTGGTGCGGGTGGCCAACGGCGTAAAGCTGGAAAACGGAAAGGTAAAAGAGTACCACATGCCGAAAAACCCGGTGGTGTGCATGCAGGCGCTGGAATACGACCGTTCCTTCCTGGCCTCCCGCATTTTGCTGGACCAGTTTAACGGGAATTTGATCATTTCAGGCGCCTTCGGCCTGTTCAAAAAGGATATGGTCATCGCCGTGGGCGGCTACGACGCTTCCACTATGGGGGAGGATATGGAGCTGGTGGTAAAGCTGCATGTGTTCTGCCGTTCCAACCGGATTCCCTACCAGGTCAAATACGCCCCCGACGCGATTTGCTGGAGCCAGGCCCCGGAAAGCGTGCGCGACCTGATGAAGCAGCGCCGCCGGTGGCACCTGGGCCTGTTTCAAACCATGTGGAAGCACCGGCAGCTGTTTCTCAACCCGAAATTTGGCATTGTAAGCTTCATCTCGTACCTGTATTTTCTGCTGTACGAGCTGTTTTCGCCGTATATTGAACTGTTCGGCCTGTTCACCGTTCTGCTCGCCTTTCTGGTAAACCTTATCAACGTGCCCTTCATGATCCTTTTCTTCCTCATCTACGCCGTGTTCGGCATGGTCCTTTCCCTGACCGCGTTCCTGGCAAGGCTGCATACCCTGAGCCTGAAGCTCAGCCTGGGCGACTTTCTGAAGGCGGTGCTGCTGTGCCTGCTTGAGGTGGTGGGAATGCGCTTTCTGCTGGCCTGGGTGCGCATGACAGCCCTCATCGGCTACCGGAAGAAGAAACAGAACTGGGGGAAAATCCAGCGTTATAAGCTGAACCAGACAGAGGAACCTTGAAGCTGTGGTGTTCCTATAAGTATATTTCCCAATAATCTTTACAAGGAGGACTCG
>DVMK01000104.1 GCA_018715025.1 Candidatus Caccousia avistercoris | reverse complement strand
GGCCGCGGAACTGCACCCCCTCCAGCTTCCCCGCTAAAAATTGCTCTTTTCCTTGCCCCACTTTATCCGTTATGCACTTGCTTTTATTACATCTAATTTTTACTTTGCCGCTCGCCGCGGCGGGCCATACTTTCTTGACGAAAAGAAAGTATGCAAAGATTCGCGGGGGCTGCGAGTCTCCGCTGCCGCTCCGGTCGGCGCCCTGTTTGTGTGCCACCGGCACACGGCGCCCCCTCGACCCCGGGGGCTGTCCTGCCTTTCCCTCGCCGCTCACTTTTCCCTCAGCGCTTGGCCGGCTTGTGCCCTTAGGGTCACGAAACGCCGGCCCCTTTACAGGAACACTCGCAATCTTACGATTGCGAAAGTTCCTCCGCATTTTTGGGGGTACGGCTTACCGGTAGCTGGTGGACAATATCCACCACGGTGGCTGCGGAGGCATGGCAGGGTTCCTTCAGCAGCGTGACTGAGGGAGTTCGTTCTCCTTCTGCGCGTGTCTCGGCCCTGCTTCAGCGGCTCTGGCGGCGGATGACGCCGCCGGGCAGGCGGCCGGTCAGCTGGCTGCCGTCCACCACAAACTGGCCGTTTACCAGCACGTAGGGAATCCCTTCCGGGTACACCTGGGGTTCGATGAGGTTTTCGTTTGTTTTCAGGTTTTCCCGGTCGATGAGGATCAGGTCGGCGCGGAAGCCCTCTTTTACAAGGCCCCGGTCGGTAAGGCCAAGCACCTGGGCGGGCAGGCCGCTGGCCTTGCGGATGGTGTCCTCAAAGCGGGGCTGCCCGAATTCCGTCATATACTTCACGAAGCCGCAGTAGGTGTTGGGGTTGGGCTTTTTGTGGGGGTATTTGGGGTCGTAGCGGATGCTGGACTTCAGGTCGAACACGAAGGTGTCGTTCCCCACCATGGCCCGGGGGTGGTTGTAATATTCCTGCACGGCGAATTTGTTCATGGAGTGGGTGGCGGCGAACACCTTCACGTAGGGATCCTCCACCATCAGGTCGTACACCTGCTCCAGGCTGGAAACGCCCCGCTCCCGGGCGATTTCCTTCACGGTCTTTCCCACCCTGGCCGGGTTTGTACAGCCGATGACAGAGAGGGACTCGTCCCAGTCCGGCTGGATGATGGGGTTCAGCCGGAAATACCGGCCCGCCAAAATGTAGTCGGAAAGCTGCTTGCGGTAGTCGGGATGCTTCAGGTTTTCCACAAACAGGTCAATGCCGCCGGTGTACGCGTACCAGGGGCGGAACAGGGCGATGAGGTCGGGGGCGATGATGGTGCCGCCGGTAATGTTGGGAATGACGTCGAAGTAGGCGTTCGCCCCCCTGGCAATGTACTCGTCAATCACCTGCAGGGTGCGCTGGGCCGCCGCCTTCTGCATGAAGTCGTCGTTGGCGGGGAACACGTCGAAGCCGGTGGAAAGGTGGGAAATTTCCACCTGGATGCCGTTCTTCATGCCGATCTCCAGTGCTTCCCGAATGCCGTCGATCTTTTTCTGCTTCTTGGGCGTGCCGGTGCGCAGGCCGGTTTTGCGCCAGTGGGTGAAGTAGATGCCCCCGTACCGCTTCATGGAAGAGGTCATCTCCGTCAGCTCTTCGGTGGTGCAGAAGGCGCCGGGCTTGTAGTCCAGGCCTGTGCTTATGCCGAAGGCGCCCGCCTCCATGGCCTCGTCAATGAGGGCCTGCATGGCCCGCTTTTCCTCCGCCGTGGGCGTTTTTGGCTCGTCCGGGTCCATACAGTTCATGCGGATGGAATTGTAGCCGATGAGGGTGATCATGTTGCCGGAAAGGCCGTGGGCGTCCACCTTGTCCAGAAATTCCCCAAAGGTGGTGAAATCCGCGTCGTAGCCGAACAGCCTTTTGATGTGCGGCAGGGTTTCCGGCGTGGGGGTGTAGTAGTCCCTGTCGTACATGTCGGGGAACAGCTTGTCTGACATGTCGCAGAGAATGTCATAGATGGCCTGGTTGCACTCCCAGTATTTTCCCACCGGGGCAATGGAGTGCCCGCACTGGCAGCCCACAAAGGTGGTAATGCCCTGGCGCAGCATGCTGTCCATGGTGGGGTAGCCCAGAATGGTGGCGTCCGCGTGAGAGTGCATGTCGATGAGGCCGGGGGCCAGGATTTTCCCCTCCGCGTCCAGAACGCGGCCGGCCTCCCCCTGGGAGAGATCGCCGATGGCGGCGATGCGCTCCCCGCGGATCCCCACGTCCGCCTGGTAGGCGTCCGCCCCGGTGCCGTCCACAATGAGGGCGTTTTTGATGATGATGTCGTACATGTTGCCGTACAGCTCCTTTCCAAGCCTTTCGGATGCACCGGAAAAGCCTTTCGGCCCTGTTCCGGGTCTTGGCTTGCCCGGTGCTTCCTGAGGAAAACAGCGGGTTATTTCAGATTTTTGTCCCACACCTGCTCGTAGACGCGCATCAGGTTGCCGCCCAGCACCTTCTTCACCTCGTCCTCGGTGAAATCGCGCTTCAGCATGGCCTCTACAAAGCTTTCCCATTTGTCAAAATAGTTGAAGCCCTGTACCTGCTTCTGCTCGTCGTTGAAGGCGCCGAACCAGCCTGGCAGGGTGCGGTCAAAGGAGACGCGGCCCATTTTGGCCCGCAGGGTAGAGCGGCGCCACCGGTCGGTGCCCACGCCCACGTTGTCTATGCTGGCTACGCTGGCAATGTGTACCAGGTGGTCGATGAACCGGTCTACCGTAGGCCAGGAGGACTGGTCGTCGTTCATCATAACGCTGTGGGGGCAGGCGCACACAACGCCGCCCGTCTTGCCGCAGGCCCGAATCTGCTCGTCGGTGGCGTTCCGCCGGTGGCCGCACAGCGCCTTGGCGGAGGAGTGGGAGAAGATGACCGGGTCGCGGGAGGTTTCCATGGCGTCCATCGAGGTGCGCAGGCCCACGTGGGAAAGGTCGATGAGAATGCCCACCCGGTTCATTTCATAAATGCACTGCTGGCCGAAGCGGGTCAGCCCCCCGTCCACCGGCTCGTACACGCCGGAGCCCAGGTTGCCCTGCTGGTTGTAGGTGAGCTGGACAATCTTCATGTGCAGCTTCTGCAGAATGGTAATGAGGCGCAGGTCCCGCTCGAAAATGTCGGCCCCCTGGGTGCTCATAATCACCGCCAGCTTGCCTTCCTTCTTGGCGTTTACAATGTCCTTGGAGCTTTTCACAATCACCACCTGGTCCGGCAGGGTGTCCTCCAGCAGGTAGTAGTTGTGCATCAGCTTGCAGCAGTCGTCAAAGGTGGAGGGATAGTTGTCGTCTACCACGGTGTCGCTGATGGCGGTGACGCCGCCGTTCAGAAGCAGATCCACCACGGTGATTTTGTCGTCCGCATCGGCGGGCGGATCCTCAAACAGGCCGTGGAACAGGCAGTCGATGGCAATGGATTCCTTCAAAATCTCCTTGGCGCTTTTGCTCATACAGTAATCCTTTCCTTTCTGTCTCTTGTGACGGCAGGGGCGAGTTATTCGCCCTTCAGGTGGCCGTCCATCCAGTCGGTGATTTCCTTCAGCCGGCGCGCCCGGTGCAGGGGCTTGCCCGCCCGGCTCAGTTCATGGCATTCTCCCTTGAACATGCACAGACGCGCCTCCACCCCGTGGAATTTCAGGGCGGTGAACATCTGCATCCCCTCAGAGATGGGACAGCGGTAGTCGTTCTCTGAGTGGAGGAATAGGGTGGGGGTCTTGACCCGGTCTGCATATTTCAGCGGCGAGTGGGACCAGTACCGGCCCGGGTCCTCCCAAAGGCTGGTGGTGAAGCCGTACATGGGGAAGGAGTAGCCGGTGTCTGACGTGCCGAACATGGAAATGTAGCTGGCAATGCTCCGCTGAGAGGCGGCGCACCGGAACCGGTCGGTGTGGCCGATGATCCAGTTGGTCATGTACCCGCCGTAGGAACCGCCCGTCACGCCCAGGCGGTTTTTGTCCAGCTGGGGGTACCGCTCCAGCACCGTATCGGTGAATTTCATAATATCGTCGTAATCAATCTCCCCATACCGGCCGATGATCTCGGCAAAGGTGTTGCCGCCGCCGTCGCTGCCCCGGGGGTTGCAGAAGAACACAAAGTAGCCCTGGCTGGCCCAAAGCTGCATTTCGTGGTAGTACACCGCCCCGTAAGCGCACTTGTGGCCGCCGTGAATGTCCAAAATGCCCGGGTAGGTTTTCGCCGGGTCAAAGCCGGCCGGCAGAATGACCCAGCCCTCCATGGCGCAGCCGCAGTTTTCAAATTCCACCCGCTGGGGCAGGGAAATTGCAAGCTCTTCAAACACCCAGTCGTTGAAGGAGGAACGCTTTTCCTCTTTTTCACCGCAAATGGTGTACAGCTCCTGCAGGCGGTAGTTTTTCATGGCGACGCAGGCAATGCCCCTGGGGCCCACGTCAAAGCAGTCCACCGTGCCGTCCCGCCGGGAGAGGGTCTCGACCCGGCCGTCCATGCCGGCGCGCTTCACCACCGCGTCGCCGCCCATGGTGGAAAGGAAGTAGATGCCATCCTGGCGCACCTTGTAGGTGAGGCCGCCGCCGTAACGGCAGTCAGAGCCTACCGAGTTCATGGCGCTCTCTTCATTTTGGGCGAACACCTGGGGCTTGCCGTCCCGCAGCACGTAGAACCAGGGGTTTTCCTGGTTGCCGTACCGCTTCAGGTCAGAACCGGCAAACACCACCTGGCCGCCTATGTACCCGCAGGTGCGGATGCGGTAGGTGGTCTCTTCCAGCAGCTGGGCGGCGGCGCCTGTTTTCAGGCTGTAGGTGTACAGGCCGGTGGGGTAGCGCATGCGCCGCTCCTTCACAATCTCGTGGGCAGAGTAGAGCACCTGGTCCCCTTCCAGGGCCACATGCTCCACGTCTGCCAGAGGGGCGCTGATGAATTCCAGCTTTCCGGCGGCCGCGTCAAACAGGGCCAGGCTCTTGCGCAGGTTGTTGTAGAACCCTTCCCCGTCGTGGCGGAAGGGCAGCTCGTCGGCCACCAGGTAGTCCTCGTTTTCCTTCTGCAGCCGCAGGGCCTCCTCCTTTTCGGGGCCCTCTGCCTGGTGCAGGCCGGGGTAGTTGTTGTTGCGCTCGCACTTTACCAGGAACCTTCCGTCTGCCAGGGGCCACAGGGCGAACACCTTGGCGGGAATGCGGAAGGCCTCTGCGGCCTCGCCCCCGGAGGCGGGCATGGTGTAAAAGTACGACCAGGGCTCCCCGTTTTCCGTGCGCTTTTTCAGCTCTTCGCTGCGGGTGCTCTGGAACAGAAGGGTGCCGTTGTCCAGCCAGAGGGGGGCCTTGTCCCTTCCGGTGTCTGTCAGCTGGGTCAGGGCGCCCGTCTCCCAGTCAAACAGGTACAGGTAAGAGGAGTAACCGTTTTCCGCCACGTTCGCCTCGGTGCGGACAAACACCGCGCGGCTGCCGTCCGGGGAAATCCGCACGGCGGAAAGGTACTGGTAACGGTAAAAATCCTCCAACGCTACTCTCTTTTTCATACCTCAGGCTCCTTTTCTTTGTTTTCCCGCAGCGCCGGGCCCATTCCCCCCTTGCCGTCGTACAGGTGGCAGGCAACGAAATGGCCCGGGGAAATCTCGGTGCTGGCAGGCGCTTCCCTTTTGCACCGCTCGCAGGCGGAGGGGCACCTGGTGTGGAAGCAGCAGCCGGAGGGCGGGTTGATCTGGCTGGGCACGTCGCCCTCCAGCACCCGGGTCAGGCTCTTCCGCTTCGGGTCGGGAATGGGGATCACGTCCAGCAGCGCCTGGGTGTAGGGGTGCTTCGGGTTGTCGAACAGCTCGTCCTTTTCCGCCAGCTCTACAATATGGCCCAGGTACATGACGGCAATGCGGTCGCAGATATGGTTGACCACGCTCAGGTTATGGGAAATAAAAATGTAGCTCAAATGGTATTTTTTCTGCAGGTCCTGCATCAGGTTCAGAATCTGCGCCTGAATGGAAACGTCCAGGGCGGAAACAGGCTCGTCGCAGACAATGATGGAAGGGTTCAGCGTCAGGGCGCGGGCCACGCCGATGCGCTGCCGCTGGCCGCCGGAAAACTCGTGGGGGAACTTGGTGTAATTTTCGGGGGCCAGGCCCACGTCGTGCATCAGGCTCAGCACCTTCTCTTTGCGCTCTTTGGCGCTGCCCATGCCGTGCACCTTCAGCGGCTCTTCAATGCAGCGGCCCACGGTGAAGCGCGGGTCCAGGGAGGAATAGGGGTCCTGGAAAATAATCTCGATTTTCTTGGCCCATTCCTTTTTGTCCGCCCCGTCCTCTTTGGCGAAAATATCCCGCCCTTCAAAACGGATGCTGCCGGAGTACGGCTTCAGAAGGCGCACAATGGCGTGGCCTGTGGTAGACTTGCCGCAGCCGGACTCGCCCACAATGCCGAAGGTTTCGCCCTCGTGCACCTGGAAGCTGATGCCGTCCACCGCCTTTACAAAGCCCTTCTTCCGAAAGAACGAGCCCTTCGCCTTGTATTTGATGGGGTAATAGATTTTCAGATCCTTCACATCGAGGAGTACCTTACTGTTCTCCATTCGTCTCCTCCTCCTTGCTGTATTTCCAGCAGCGGACACGGCGGCCGCCCTCCATGTCCGTCAGCTCTGGCTTGCATTCCTGGCAGATCTCCATGGCGTATTCGCAGCGGGGGGCGAAGCGGCAGCCCTTGGGGTAATTCTTCTGGTTGGGCACCATGCCCTCTATGCTGTAAAGCCGCTCCCGCTTTTCCCCCATAACCGGAATGGACTTGAGCAGCCCTTCTGTGTACGGGTGCAGCGGCTTTTCAAAGATGGCGTTCACGTCCGCGTATTCCACCGCCTCGCCGGCGTACATGACCACCACGTTCTGGGCCACCTGCGCCACAATGCCCAGGTCGTGGGTGATGAGGATGATGGCCGTGTTCATGCGCTTCTTAATGTCGGCCAGAAGCCGCAGAATCTGCGCCTGAATGGTAACGTCCAGGGCGGTGGTGGGCTCGTCGGCAATCAGAATGCTGGGCTGGCAGGAAAGGGCCATGGCGATCATGACCCGCTGGCGCATACCGCCGGAAAGCTGGTGGGGGTAGTCGTCCACCGCCTTTTCCGGGGTGGGGATGCCCACGAGGCGCAGCATTTCAATGGCCTTGGCCCGGGCTTCCTTTTTCTTCAAATGCTGGTGCAGCATAATCGAGCCCATAATCTGGTCGCCCACCGTGAACACCGGGTTCAGCGAGGTGAGGGGTTCCTGGAAAATCATGGAAATTTCGTTCCCGCGGATCTTCCGCATCTCTTTTTCCGATTTTTTCAGCAGATCTTCCCCGCGGAAAAGGATTTCGCCGGATTCGATCTTTCCAGGCGGAGAGGGGATGAGCCCCAGAATGGAGAGGGAGGTAACGCTTTTTCCGCAGCCGGACTCGCCCACCACGGCCAGGGTTTCCCCCTCCTTCAGGGTGAGGTCAAGGCCGTCCACCGCCATGACGGTGCCCTCTTCCGTGTAAAAATAGGTTTTCAGGTTTTTAATTTCCAGCAGGTTTTCTTCCATAATCACATTTTCTTCCATAGTTCCACCTCAAGACCGGTTTTTCAGCTTGGGATCCAGGGCGTCCCGCAGGCCGTCGCCCACCAGGCTGAAGCTCAGCACCACCAGGGTGATGGCAATGCCCGGGAACAGCGCCTCGAAGGGGTACATGCGCACCACTTCGCGGGCCTTGCTGAGCATGGCGCCCCACTCCGGCTCGGGCGCCTGCACGCCCAGCCCCAGGAAGGAAAGGGAGGAGGCGGTGAGAATGGCGGTGCCCAGGTTCAGCGTAATGTTTACGATGATTTGGGAAATGGAGTTGGGGATGATGTGGGTGAACAGGATGCGCAGGCTGGACGCGCCCATGACCCGGCAGGCGCTGATGTACTCAGAGCTGCGCAGGCTGATGACCACGCTGCGCACCATGCGGGCCACGCCGGGAATGGAAAACACCGCAATGGCCACCGCCGTGTTGAACAGGCCCTTGCCCATAATGGCCACAATCATAATGGCCAGCAGCAGGCCGGGGAAGGCCAGCATAATGTCAAGCAGGCGCGAAATCAGCGAGTCCACCGCCTTGCCGAAGAAGCCGGCGCACACGCCCAGCAGAATGCCCACAATAGAACCGCTGATGACGCCGGTAAAGCTGAGGGTCAGCGAAATGCGGGCGCCGTACACAATGCGGGTGAAAATGTCGCGGCCCAGGTAGTCGGTGCCGAACCAGTGCTCCAGGCTGGGCCACTGGTGCATGTTGGCCACGTCCTGCCCCAGGGGATCCTGGGTGCAGAGAAGGGGCCCGAAAATGGCGCCGAAGAAAAAGAACAGAAGGATTACGCTTCCAATAATGGAGGATTTCCTTTTCAGGAAACGCCGCCATACGCTTTTGTCAAACATTCCCCACACCTCCTTATTCGTATTTTACACGGGGATCCACAAGGGCGTAGAGCAGATCCACCAGCGTGTTGATGATGACGAAGGAAGCGGCCAGCACCAGGATGGTACTCTGGATGACAGGGTAGTCCCGGTTGCCCACGCCGTCAATTAGGAACCTGCCCACGCCGGGGATGGAGAACACCGTTTCCACCAGGGCGGAACCGGCCATAAACGAGCCGAAGCGCAGCCCAATGGCGGTGAGAATGGGGATGAGGGCGTTGCGGAAGGCGTGGGAGGTAATGATTTTCCACTTGGAAATGCCCCGGGAGCGGGAGGTGCGGATGTAGTCCTGGTTGATCACGTCCAGCATGGAAGAACGGGTGGTGCGGGCGATCATGCCTACAGCGTGCAGGCCCAGGGCGGCCATGGGCAAAATGGCGTACTCAAGGCCGCGCATGCCGCCGCTGGGCAGCACCCCAAGCCAGACGGCAAAGACAAGCTGCAGCAGCAGCGCCAGGAAAAAGGTGGGGGTGGAAACGGCCAGCATGGAAATGACCATAACGATGCTGTCGCCCAGCTTGTTGTGGCACACGGCGGCAATCATGCCGAAAATAATGCCCAGCGCGCCGCCGATGAGCGTGCCGCCCACCGAAAGAAGCAGGGTGTACTGGTACCGGTTGGCCAGCTCTTCCACAATGGGCTTGTGGGTCTGAATGGATTCGCCCAGGTCGCCGTGGAGAATCCCGTTCAGGTAACGCAGGTATTGCTCGTACAGGGGGTCGTTCAGCCCGTAGACTTCCCGTTGGTGCGCCATGTAAGCGGGGTCGCTGTCCTCAATCCCGTACAGGGTGGTAAGCGGGTCCCCTGGGATCAGACGCACCATCAGGAAGGTGATGATGGAAATGACAAACAGCGTCCCTATCAGCTGCAGGAGGCGCTTCAATACATATTTGATCATAAATTTCCTCCCAGGTGGCAAGAATGCGAAAATGTACGCCAAATTCCAAAAAGGCCGGTTGGCTCATTCTCTGATCCAACCGGCCGCAGCATATTGCAAAATGCTTTTTTCTGTTACTGGCAGTTATTGGACAGGTGCTCAGTCCGCGCGCACGCGCACAGCGGAGAAGTCAACGGCGTTGCGGACGTCCACGCGGAAGTCCTCCACCTTGTCGCTCATGCAGTAGAAGGTGGCCCGGTTGTTCATCCACATGCCGGCCGGATCCTCCAGCCAGACAATCTCCATAACATCCTTGTAAAGCGCCAGGCGCTTTTCTTCATCCATCTCGCGGGAAGCATCCAGCAGCAGCTGATCCACTTCCTCGTTGGAATACCAGCCGTAGTTGTTGGCGTTGGTCTCGCCCTCGGTGGTGTAGTAGCGGCGCATACCGTCTGCATCGCAGGTGCCGGGGCCCTGGCCGATGATGAACATGGCCCAGGGGAAATTGCCGTCGCCGCCGCGCACAGTCTGGGTGAAGGCCTCGTTGAACACGGCGGTTTCCACCACGTCAATGTTCATGGTAATGCCCACCTCTTCCAGCTGGGCCTTGATCATCTCAGCGGATTCCAGCGCCTTGTCGTAGCTCTGCACAATCATAACGTCCATTTCAAACCCGTCCGGGTACCCGGCCTCTGCCAGAAGGGACTTGGCCTTTTCCGGGTCGTAGGGGATGACGCCCAGCGAGCTGTAGCCCCACACGTTGGGGTTCAGGGGCGCGTCGCAGATGGTTTCTCCCTTGGGGGCGTACAGGGCGTTCACAATGGTTTCCATATCCACCGCGTACAGAATGGCCTGGCGCACCTTCGGGTCGTCCAGGTATTCGTTGGCGCAGTTGAACTGGTACAGGTGCACGCCGTTGCTCTCGAACTGCTGGACGGTGAAGCCCTCCATGTTGCGGAAGTTGTCAATGTCCTCGGTGGTGAGGCCGTCGGCAATGTCGCACTCGCCGGTTTCCAGGGCGATGGCGCGGGAGGAAGCCTCGGGCATAATCTGAATTTCAATGTACTTGGTGGCGGGGACGCCTCCGTAGTAATCCTCGAAGGCTTCGCCCACCATCAGCTCGCCCTGGTTCCAGGTGGTAATCTTGTAGGGGCCGGTGCCGTTGATGGATTCGGCGGTGAGGCCCAGCTCTTTGCCGTACTGCTCAATGTAGTCGGCGTCCAGAATCAGGTTCGCCCGGTGCAGCAGGTTGGGCAGCAGGGCGGCGGTGGGCTCTGCGGTGCTGAGGGTGACGGTGTAGTCGTCCACAATTTCGCAGCTCTCAATAATGTTCATGGTGCTGGTGTAGCGAACAGGGTCGTCCTCGTTCAGCAGGCGGTCGTAAGAGGCCTTTACGTCTTTGGCGGTCAGCTCTTTGCCGTTGTGGAACTTCACGCCCTGGCGCAGGTGGAAGGTCCAGGTGAGGCCATCGTCAGAAACCTCCCAGCTTTCGGCCAGGTCGCCCACCGTTTCGTTGGTGACCGGGTCCTTGCGCACCAGGCTGGAATAGGCCATGCGGAGAATCTTTTCGTTGGTGTTGTTCATCTGCCCGTCCATGTAGTTCTGGTCGGTGGCGGTTACCAGCACGAGGGTGTCCTTGTAGGCGACCTCCTCTTCCCCTCCGGCGCCGCTTTCTGCGGTGCTGCCGGCGGCAGACGCTGTTTCCTCTGTGGTGGATGCGGTTTCGTTTCCGCCGCAGGCCGTCAGCATGGTAACGCTCATAACGGCTGTCAGCAGCAGGGCCAATAGCTTTTTCATGAATGGCTTTCCTCCTTGCTTTTCTTGAAATCCAGGCATAGCCCAAGGCTCAGCAGAGCCCGCGCGCCTTCATTTCCTGCTTTGTCTGCTTGTACACAAAGGCTTCGTGGTAGCAATCCATGGCGGCAATCTTTTTCAAAAGCTCGTTGGATTTTTCCAGCTCGCCCCGGTAGGTGTAGTAGTCCGAAAGGCCGAAGGCCGTGGTCATGTAGTACAGCTCAGGCCGCTCGGGATCCTTGTTGTTGGCCGGATCCAGGAAGGTTTCCGGGTCCCGCAGTCCCTTCTGCAGCAGAAGGCGCTCCACATAGTCCTGGTTGCCGCAGGGGATCCCCTCGTACACCAATTCCAGGATTTTGTCCGCCTCCTCCTTCTTGCCCAGCTTCATGGCGGCTTCCCAATACCAGCTCATGGCGCAGGGCAGCTCTTCCACCCCGTGGGCCCGCATAACCTCCATGGCCCGCTTTTCCGCCTTCATGCACTCGGCGTACTCGCCGTCCAGGTAAAGGGCGGTGCCCAGGTAGTACCAGGCGTCCCAGTTTTCCGGGTCCAGCCGGGTGGCAAGCATGATTTCGGCGGTGGCGGTGCGGTAGTCGTCCAGGGTGGTGTACTTCCGGCCGCGCTGCAGCCGCAGCCCGGCGTGGAAGGGGTTGTAAATGAGGCCGGTGGTAAAGGCCTGCACGGCCTCCTCATATTTCTTTTCGTTGTAGGAAAGGGCCATTCCCTTCTGGTACCAAAGGTCGGCGTTTTCCGGGTCCTTTTCCAGCTTGGCCTCCACTTCCTGCAGGGTATAATCCAGTTTTACCATAATTTACTACCTCGCTTCCTTACAGGCCCATTGCCTTTAAATCGTTGCAAGCCTGCTGGTATGCAAAGCAGGAGTGCCATGTGGGAATCTGGCGGGCTTCCTGCAGCAGGGGAACGCCCTTTTCCGGCTGGCCC
>DVMK01000103.1 GCA_018715025.1 Candidatus Caccousia avistercoris | reverse complement strand
ATTATTTCTATTCTTATCATTTTTCCCTTTTTATGATATAATAATCATAGAACAGTTTAAGAGAAAGCGCGACTGCAAAAGAGGACAGACTCCCTCAGTCACGCCGCAAAGCGGCGCGCCCTCCGCTGCTTCCTGCGTTTTGGGATCATCAGGCATTCCGCGCTTTGCGAAGCGCGGCCAAGGCTCTGCCTTTGGAAACCGCGATTTTTTGAAAAAATCGAGTAAAACTTTCACATTCACTCTCAGGAAGCAGGAGGGCGAATATAAACCAGCACCCAGAGTTCGCGGAGCAGCTGAGACGCCGTATAGAACCAGGCAGAAACGCGGGCGCAGCACCGGTGTTTTTCACCCAGCCCAGGGCCGCGGGACGCGGCCAGGGCGCGGCTTCCCCACCGGAGGTGCGCGGCTTCCCCGCCGGAGGCGGAGGCGATTGACATGCAAAGGAGGATATGGTAAGAATGGTTTTTCATGTGAACGACGTGGTAGCGTATGGATCGAATGGAATTTTCCGGATTACGGCGATCACCAAGCAGAAAATCGGCAAAACCGAAATGGAATACTACGTGCTGAAGCCGGTGTACGAGCGGGGCGGCTCTACCATTTACGTGCCCACCGGCAACCCCAGGCTTGCCCACAAGCTGCGGAGCGTGCTCTCTGAGCAGGAGGTGTACGAGCTTCTGAACCAGCTTTCTGCCGCGCCTGTCTCCTGGATCGAAAGCCAGGAGGACCGAAAAGAGCTTTATAAAAAGATTCTCAGCGAAGGCAACCAGCGGGACATGATGCGCGCCGTGCGCGCCCTGCACCTGCGCCAGGAGGAACAGCAGGCCAAGGGGAAACGGCTGTACCTGGCCGACGAACGCTTTCTGAAAGAGGCGGAAAAGCTCCTCTGCTACGAGTTCGCCGCCGCCCTGCACATGGAACCGAACCAGATCCCCTCCCTCATCACCGAAAAGCTCCATATCAGCTGAATTCCCGGCGTTCCAGCCTTTTCCGGCCTGGCCGCCGGGAATTTTGCCCCCCGGCTGTTCTTTTCTCTGTTTCCCCTTGCCTTTTCCCCCCTTTTCTACTATAATAGTTGCAGAATCAACTGTTCAACCTGCAACTATTAACAGGGAAAAGGGGGGTATTTTTTATGGAAACCCTGCTGGATTTCCTCACAAAGCTGTACCAATCCTCCAAACGGTACCGGGAAAGGCTGGACTGCCCGCTGTCGGCCTTTCAGCAGCTTTATGTGTGCCAGGCCTGCCGCAGCCCCGGCAGCTCTCAGGACGCCATCGCCCGGCGGCTGTGCGTGAGCAAGAGCAGCGCCGCCCGCCACCTGGCAGCCCTGGAGCAAAGCGGGTATGTGACCCGCGCCACCGACCCGGAGGACCGCCGCATTCTTCGGGTAACGCCCACCGAGAAGGCGCTGGCTATTTTTCCCCAGGAGGAAGCCCTCATGGAGGAGTGGGAGCAGCGCCTGCTGGAGGATTTCACCCCGGAGGAGCGAACCGCCCTCGCCGCCCTGCTGGAGCGGGCCGCGAGGAAGGCCGCCGCCCTCACCGGCGGGGAAAGCGGGGTGAAAAAGAAGGGATGAAACGGCTCTTTCCCTACCTGCGCCCTTACCTGCCGCGCATGAGCCTGGGCCTGGCCATTAAGTTTGCCGGCACCGTCATGGATCTGTTTCTGCCCTGGATCCTCTCCTACCTGATCGACGAGGTGGTTCCCCTGCGGGAGGAGGGGAAAATCCTGTTCTGGGGCGGGGTGATGATCCTGTGCGCCGTGGCGGCGGTTGTCACCAACATCGCGGCCAACCGCATGGCCTCGTGGGTGGCCCAGCACACCACCCAGGCCATCCGCCACGACCTTTTCCGAAAAATCTCGTACCTTTCCTGCAGCCAGGTAGACGGGTACACCATCCCCTCGCTGGAGGCGCGCCTCACCACCGACACCTACAACATCCACCAGTTCATCGGCCGCATGCAGCGGCTGGGGGTGCGGGCGCCCATTCTTCTTTTGGGCGGCATTCTGGTGACGCTGGCACTGGACTGGGCCCTGGCCCTGGTGCTCATCGCCACCCTGCCCCTGCTGGGGCTTTTGGTGTACCTGATTTCCCGCAAGGGCGTGCCCATGTACACCCAGCTGCAGAAGCAGGTGGACGCCATGGTGCGCACCGTGCGGGAAAACATCAGCGGCGTGCGGGTGGTAAAGGCCCTTTCCAAGGAAGAGTACGAGCGGGAACGGTTCCACCAGGTAAACGGCCAGGTGGTGCGCTGGGAAAAGAAGGCCGGCGTCACCATGGGCCTGACCAACCCCATTATGAACCTGCTGCTGAACACCGGCCTCACCATAGTGGTGCTGGTGGGCGCCTGGCGGGTGAACGCCGGGCTTATGCAGACCGGCGCGATTCTGGCCTTTCTCACCTATTTTACCATTATTCTGAACGCCATGCTGTCAGTGACGCGGATGTTTGTCATGTATTCCAAGGGAAGCGCCTCTGCCCAGCGGATTGCGGAAATTCTGGACACGCCGGAGGATTTGGCGGAGCGCCCCGCCCCGGAGAAGGCCGAATCCGGCGAGCCCTGCCACGTATCGTTTGATCACGTGAGCTTTTCCTACCAGAAAAACGGGTACAACCTGGAAGATATCTCGTTCCGGCTGAAAAAGGGAGAAACGCTGGGAATCATCGGGGCCACCGGCGCGGGGAAAACCACCATCGCCTCTCTGCTGCAGCGCCTGTACGACGCAGACGAGGGGGAAATCCGCATCGGCGGCAGGCCGGTGTACGCCATTCCGGCAGAGGAACTGCACCGGAAATTCGGCGTTACCTTTCAGAACGACATCCTGTTCGCAGACACCATTCGGGAAAATATCGACTTCGGCCGCGGCCTGACGGATGAGCAGGTGGAAAAGGCCGCCCGCTGCGCCCAGGCCCTGGGGTTTATTCAGGAGCTGGGGGACGGCTTTCAGCACCGGCTTACCTCACGGGGCACCAACCTGAGCGGCGGCCAGAAGCAGCGCCTGCTGGTGGCCCGCGCCCTGGCGGGAGAGCCGGAGATCCTGATTCTGGACGATTCCTCCAGCGCCTTGGATTACCGCACCGACTCGCTGCTGCGCAAGGCCCTGGCAGAGGAATACGGCGGCATCACCACCATCATCATCGCCCAGCGGATCAGCTCCATCCTCCACTGCGACCACATCCTGGTGCTGGAGGAGGGGCGCGAGCTGGGCTACGGCACCCACCAGCAGCTGCTGGAAACCTGCCAGGTGTACCGGGAAATCAGCCATTCACAGATGGGAGGCGACCAATATGGCCAAGGAACCCAGAGTAACCCCTGAAACGCCCAAGGACCGGAAGGGCACCCTGCTGCGCCTGTGGAAGTACCTGTGCCGCCACAAGTGGATGGTAGCCCTGGCCCTGTTCCTCACGGTGCTCAGCAACCTGCTGGCCCTGCTGGGGCCCACCCTTTCCGGCCTGGCCATCGACGCCATCGGCACCCGGCCCGGGCAGGTGGACTTCCCCCAGGTGTTCCGCTACGCCGCCCTGATGCTGGCGGCCTACGCCCTTTCGTCCCTGCTGTCGTACCTGCTCTCTGTGCTGATGATCCACCTGAGCCAGCGGGTGGTGTTCCAAATGCGGGAGGATGTGTTCAACCACCTGACAGAGCTGCCGGTGCGGTACTTTGACAGCCACCAGGCGGGGGACATTGTGAGCCGCATCTCTTACGATGTGGATACGGTGAACGCCTCCCTCTCCACCGATCTGCTGCAGATTGCCACCAGCGCCATCACGGTGACGGGCTCTTTTCTGATGATGATGCTCCTCTCCCCCGAGCTGGTGCTGGTGTTTGTGGTGACGATCCCCATTTCCGTTCTGTTCACCCGCTACATGACCCGGAAGGTGCGCCCCCTGTTCCGGAAGCGTTCCCTGAAGCTGGGGGAACTGAACGGCTATGTGGAAGAGATCATCTCCGGCCAGAAAACCGTGAAGGCCTACCGGCAGGAGGAAACCGTCATCGGCCGCTTTGACCACCACAACAAGGAAGCGGTGGACGCTTACTACATGGCCGACTACTACGGCAGCATGACGGGCCCCTCCGTCAATTTCATCAACAACCTTTCTCTGGCCCTCATCAGCATGTTCGGGGCCTTCCTGTTCCTGGGCGGGCGCATCTCCCTGGGGAACCTTTCCTCCTTCGTGCTGTATTCCCGCAAATTTTCCGGGCCCATCAACGAGGCGGCCAACATCATCGCCGAGCTGCAGTCCGCCTGCGCCGCCGCGGAACGGGTGTTCCGCCTGATTGACGAGCCGCCCGAGCCCGCCGACCGCCCCGGCGCCCTGGCCCTGGAAAGCGCCGCCGGCCAGGTGGACATGAGCCACGTGCGCTTCGGCTACGACCCGGGCCGCACCATCATCCACGACCTGAGCCTGCACGCCAGGCCGGGCAGCCTGGTGGCCATTGTGGGCCCCACCGGCGCGGGGAAAAGCACCATCATCAACCTGCTCATGCGGTTTTACGACCCGGAAAGCGGAGAAATCCGGGTGGACGGCCGCGAGCTGCGCACCCTCACCCGCCGCAGCCTGCGCCTTTCCTACGCCATGGTTCTGCAGGACACCTGGCTGTTTCACGGCACCGTGTTCGACAACATCGCCTACGGCAAGAAGGGCGCCACGCTGGAGGAGGTTTCCGCAGCCGCCAAGGCGGCGAAAATCCATTCCTTCATTGCACGGCTGCCCCAGGGCTACGACACCGTGCTGAACGAAGAGGGCATGAACATTTCCCAGGGCCAGAAGCAGCTGCTCACCATTGCCCGGGCCATGCTGCTGGACACCAGAATGCTGATTCTGGACGAGGCCACCTCCAACGTGGACACCCGCACCGAACAGCAGATCCAGTCCGCCATGCGGGCCCTGATGGAGGGGAAAACCTGCTTTGTCATCGCTCACCGCCTTTCCACCATCCAGAACGCCGACGTAATTCTGGTGGTGCAGGAGGGGGAGATTGTGGAGCAGGGCACCCACGATTCCCTCATGCGCCGCGGCGGCGTATACGCCGGGCTGTACCGCTCTCAGTTCCTGTAGCGCACGGCCCGGCCGCCCGCGCGGCAAAAAATTTCCTTTTCCTGCAAAATTTCTCTTGATTTTTCCCAGCCTGGTGTGGTATAATTTTAAGGCTGTGAAAAATCACACGCCTCTGTAGCTCAGTTGGTAGAGCAGGGGACTGAAAATCCCCGTGTCGGTGGTTCGATTCCGCCCGGAGGCACCAGGCTGAGCCTGGACGCAATCTGCGTTCCAGGCCCGGCCTTTTCTTTTTTCCGCGCCGGGGCTTTCCCCCGGCCTGTCTTTTTAGGGAGGAAGCCATGATTCGTTTCGCAGAGATTACAGAAGAAAATTTTGATGCCGTCATTCGGATGAAACGCCCCCCGGGGGAGAACTTTGTGGCCCCCAACAGTGTCTCGCTGGCGCAGGCCTGGCTTTACCGGAACGACGGCGACGTATTCCCCTTTGCCATTTATGAAAACGACAGCCCGGTAGGGTTCCTTCTGCTGGAAGAGGAGAAGGAGAATGGC